>NZ_JAKKFF010000559.1 GCF_022229015.1 Micromonospora foliorum | reverse complement strand
GCCGCCGCCGGCGATGACCGACACGCCCGGCGTACGCGCCAGCGCGTCGGTCTCCGCACCGCCGGCCGGGTGGCCGTCCACCGCTGGGGCGACCCGCCCGACGTCCGGTGCCGGTTGGACCGGGGCGGCTGCCTCCGCGCCGCCGGTGGTGCCCGCGCCGGCGCTGCCGAGCTGGCCACCGTCCACCGATGGGGCGCCTTCGTCGACCCGGAACAGCACCGGAAACTCCCGAATGACCACGCCGTCGAGCAGCCCACCGGCTGGTTCCCCCGGACGGGACGCGGCCGGCGCCCGTGGTGGGCGGCGCGACGGCGGCTCCGACCTGGCCGGCACCGTCTACGGCAACGGCGAGGGGGCCGGCTTCACCACCATCGCGATACCCGCCAACGCGGTGGAGACCTCCGGCTCGCTGACCGGGCACATCCTGGCCCAGGGCTGGGCGGACACGCCGGCCGAACGGTCCAAAAACACCCGGGTGATGATCGTCCTGGCCGCCGCTCTGGGGCTGCTGGTAGCGATCAGTGTCATGGTCGTCCTGCTGGCCGGCGACGCTCTGGACGGTCTGGTGGGCAAGGTGCTCAACGGGTGAGCCAGCGAGCGGCGGCGATGGTGAGTCCGCCCACTACCGTCGGTCAACCGGCTGGCGGCTTCGCCAGACCGCCGTACACTGGGCGAGATCACTGACCCGGCGCGCGTGGTGTGCGCCCCTGGGCGATCTTGCGGGCGATCCGGCGGTACAGCCGCGGCAGGCCATCGCGAAGATGCGCCCCGCTCGAAAGGTTTTTGTTGACCACCTCTGCTGACCCCAGCACCGTTACGTCCGTTTTCAACTCAGTCCCGGCGGCCGACACCGCCCGGGAGCAGCTCGACGTCGCTCCGAGCGAGGCCGGCACCGCGCCGGTAGCAACCGCGCAGGCCGAGCCGACCGAGACCGCCGAGCCGATCAGCTTCGCCGCCCTCGGCCTACCCGACCCGCTGGTCCGCGCGCTGGCCCAGCAGGGCATCACCAGCCCGTTCGAGATCCAGCGGGCCACCGTTCCGGACGCGCTCGCCGGCCGCGACGTGCTGGGCCGTGGGCAGACCGGTTCGGGCAAGACGCTCGCCTTCGGGCTGCCGATGATCGCCCGGCTGGCCACCCGCAACCGAGCCCGGCCGATGCGTCCGCGCGCCCTGGTCCTGGTGCCCACCCGCGAGCTGGCCATGCAGGTCAACGACGCCCTGATGCCGCTGGGCAAGTCCGTCGGCATCTTCCTCAAGACCGCCGTCGGCGGCGTTCCGTACGACCGTCAGATCGACGCGCTGCGTCGCGGCGTGGAGATCATCGTGGCCACCCCGGGCCGGCTCGGCGACCTCATCGAGCGGGGCATCTGCCAGCTCGACGACGTCGAGGTCACGGTGCTCGACGAGGCCGACCAGATGGCCGACATGGGCTTCCTGCC
>NZ_JAKKFF010000558.1 GCF_022229015.1 Micromonospora foliorum | reverse complement strand
CTCGGGCAGCCGCCCGCCGCACCGGTGCCGGTCGGTGCCGCGCCGGTTCCAGTCAGCGCCGCGCCGCAGCCGGTTCCGGTGGGCGCGGTGGTGTCCGGTGGCGGCCCCGACGTGTCCGTCCCGACCACCGAGCGCGGCGAGCCCGACCCCGCGCCGACCCGGGCCGACCGGGGGTCGGCCGGCCTGATCGCCGCGGCGGTCGACACCTGGCGTACGGCCCGACCGGGCGAACGGCTCCTCGCCGGCACGATCGGCGGGCTGGTCCTGGTGGAGTTGCTGGTCGCGCTGCTGGCCGAGCCGAACAACTTCGACTCGCAGACGTACCACCTGCCAAAGGTGGAGCACTGGGTTGCCCAGGGCGACCTGGACTTCTGGCCCACCGCTATCCACCGGCAGGTGACCATCCCGCCCGGGGCGGAGTACCTGCTGCTGCACCTGCGCCTGCTCACCGGCGGGGACTCCCTGCACAACCTGGTGCAGTGGGCGGCCGGAGTGGTCTGCCTCCTGGTGGCCGCACGGATCACCGCGCAGCTCGGCGGCGGCCGGCGGGCCCAGTTGCTCACCGCGTTCGTGCTGGCGACCACGCCGATGGTGGTGCTCCAGGCGACCAGCACGCAGACCGACCTGATCTGCGCGGCGTGGGTGGCCTGCGCGGCGACCCTGGCACTGGACGGGCTGCGTCGACG
Source organism: Micromonospora foliorum (assembly GCF_022229015.1). Lineage (GTDB taxonomy): Bacteria > Actinomycetota > Actinomycetes > Mycobacteriales > Micromonosporaceae > Micromonospora > Micromonospora foliorum. Next base: position 26,381 of record NZ_JAKKFF010000558.1, on the reverse strand, counting down.
GACCGGCTGGGGCACGCTGCTCGGGCTGGGGGCGGCCACCGGGTTGACCGCGGTGACCAAGACCAGCGGCCTGATCGCAGTCGGCCCGCTGCTGGTGCTCTGGGGGTTGGCCCAGCTGAGACTGGCCCGGACCGGTCAATCGACACCGGCGAGCACGCCTGCGGCGGGTGGGGGTGGGCGGTCCTGGCCGGTCGGCGGGCTGGCCCGCACGGTCGGCGGTTCGGTGCTGATCCTGGTGGTCGCGGCCGTGGTGGTCGGCCCGTTCCTGGCCCGGGTGACAGCCGAGTTCGGGCACCCGCTGGGGCCACCCCGGCTGCGTGAGTCGATCCCGATGGAGCGGCACGACCCGGCGTCGATAGTGGTCAACGCGCTGCGGATCGGGCACACCGCGTTCGACACGCCGCTGGCGCCCCTGCGTCGGGCCGGGGCCGAAGTGATCGTCAGCGGTGCCGAGGCGATCGGGGTCGACCCGCAGGACCGTGCGATCACCTTCGGTCGGGAGCTCTTCCCGGAGCCGGCCTGGTATCCGGACGAGGACCGGGTGGCGTTTCCGCTGGCCGGGGCGTTGGCGGTGATCGGCGCGGTGATCGCCCTCGCCCGACCACGGCGGGTCGCCGCCGAGCGGGCCGGGTCGCTGCGGGCGTACGCCGTGGTGGTGCTGACCGCCGTGCTGCTGCACACCGCGATGATCAAGTGGCAGCCGTGGGGCAACCGACTGCTGCTCTACGCCGTGGTGCTCGCCGTACCCCTCGCCGGCCTCTGGCTGGACGCGCTCCTGCGCAACCGCGCGGGTGGACGTCGAACGGTTGCCACCGTGGCGGCGGTCACCGTGCTGGCCACCTCGGCGCTGGCCGGAGTGCTCGCGCTGTCGTACGGCTTCCCGCGCCGGCTGGTCGGTGCCGGCTCGGTCTTCACCACCTCGGGCTGGGACACCCGGTTCCTGCGCCGCCCGCAGTGGGCCGACGAGTTCCGCTGGGCGGCGACCGCGGTCCAGGACAGCGGTGCGCGACGGATCGGGCTGGTGCAGCAGAACGACAACTGGGAGTACCCGTGGTGGCTGCTGCTGCGGCAGCCCGACGGCGACTCACCGGACCTGGTGGCGTTGCAGTCGGTGCTGCCGGAACGACCGCCGGCCGACCCCTCCTCGGTCGACGCGATCGTCTGCACCGGCAGCGAGGCGGCCTGCGCCAAGCTCGTCCCGGCCGGCTGGCGGCTGGAGTTCCACGGCTACGTCGGCTACGCCCTCCCGCCGGGCCGCTGAACCAGAAGCCGGCCGTACCGCCGCCAACCGGGTCTGTTGACTTCATCGGCTCCCGCGTCTTCTGACGAGGGCAGGGGCCCTGGCGTCGACCAGGGCCCCTTCGCTCACTTGCCGCCGGGAATGAGGACGAGCCGGGCCACGCCCCTGTCGCCGTCCTTCGCGCCGGCGACGCCGAGCGTCGCGCCGACCTTGACCTCGCTCGGCTGCACGGTGGCCCGCCGCTCGACCACCCGCAGGTCGTCGCCGAAGGTCCAGCTCATGGTGAAGCCGTCGGTGGACCTGACGGTCATCGAGTCACCGTCGATCGCGGTCACCTCGCCGCGTTGCACGGCGACGGTCTGCGTACCGCCGTCCTTGGTCTTCACCACCGCCTCACCGTGCAGGGTGTTCTTGCGCAGCAGCACGCGGGCCTGGCGGCGCTTGCGCCACTCCTCGCCGCGCTTGTCCCGGGCCTTCTCCTTGACGCTGGGGGACGCACCCGGCGTCGGGGTGGCCGGTGCGGCGACGGTCCGCACGTCCAGGTCGTCGGCGTCGAAGCCCATCGCGGCCAACGCCTGACCCTCGACCCCCATGGCGGCGGCGACCTCGACGGCGACGTCCCGGGCGGGCTGGCTGGCCACCTCGGCCGCGCCGCAGCCGCTGACGCCGAGCGCGACCGCCGCGAGCAGTGCCGTGGTGCCGGTGGCGATACCCCAACGTGGCATGACTCTCCCTCTCGTCCGTGGAGCCCTCAGCCTCCCCCGCAACGACGAGCGGAGCGTCAGACCGATGTTCGGGTCAGGTAAGGATCGCCGGGCAGCCGGACGGTGAAGGCGGCACCGCCCTCCGGCGCGTGCCCCGCGGCGATCTCCCCGCCCAACCGACGGACCAGCCCAGCGGCCAGCGCCAACCCCAGTCCGCTGCCCACCTTGCGCACCCCCCGGTACCGCTCGTGCAGCGCACCGCGTTCGAAGGCCACCGCCAGGTCGTCGTCGGTGAAGCCGGGCCCGCCGTCGCGGACCTCCAACACGCCGCCGTGCGCCGGGTCCGCGCCAGCCGGCCGGACCGCGAGCACCACCGGCGACCCCGGGGGTACGACCCGCAGCGCGTTCTCCAACAGCCCGTCCAGCACCTGCCGGATCCTCCCCGGATCGGTGTACGCGGGCACCGGCTGACCGGGCGTCTCCAGCCGGAACGGCACGCCCACCGCCGCGCACCGACCGGACCAGGTCGGCTCCGCGTCCAGAGCCAGTTGGGTCAGGTCCACCGGCACCGGTTCGAGGGGGAAGTCGGCGGCCTCCAGCCGGGCCAGTGCCAGCAGGTCACCGATCAGCCGGTCCAGGTGTTGGGCCTCGGCAAGCATCGTCCGGCCGGTGTCCACCGTGTCGTCGGCACCGAGCACCCCGTCGGCGAGCGCCTCGGCGTACCCCCGGATCGCGGTCAGCGGCGTGCGCAGCTCGTGCGAGACGGAGAGCAGGAACTCCCGCTGTCGTCCCTCGCTGGTGGCCAGTGCGGCGGCCAGCCCGTTCAACGCCTCGGCCAGGTCGGCGACCTCGTCCGGCGGCTCGACCGGCACCCGGACGGCGCGGTCTCCAGCCCGTAGCCGGGCGGCGGCGGTGGCCGCGACGCGGATCGGCCGGGCCAGCCGGCGGGCCAGCAGCAGCCCGGCCACCACGCCGGCGGTCAACCCGGCCAGCAACGGCAACCAGAGACTGAGCAGCACCCGGGCCCACAGCCCGTCGGCCAGGGGACGGGAGAGCACCACCCCGTTGCCGCCGGGCAGGGCCCGACCCTCGACCAGGGCTCGCTCACCGTTGACCGAGCGACGAGCCGACACGTTGCGGCCCTGCCCGATCCGCTGCACCACCCGGGGTGGCAGCCCCGCCCGGTCGACCGCCCCGCGCCGGATCAGGTACGCGTCGATGCCCTGGTCGCGCAGTTGCTGGATGAGCCGTTCCTCGTCGGCGCTGCGACCCCGGTCGAGGCGGGTCCGCAGCACCTCGGCCGCGAGCCGGGCCTGGGCGGCGAGCGCCTCCTGCTCGCTCCGCTCGGCGCCACGGATCGCCAATGGCACCGCGACGATGGCGGTGACCAGCACCGACACCAGCGCCACCGCGCAGGTGACGAGCACCGCGCGGGCGGTCAGCGTACGGCCGAGCCGGCCGCGTCGAGGTGCGGCCGGTGGGGTGGCGCCGACCACCGGCAGGGCCATGGTCGGCGACTCGACGCGCCCGGGGTGGTCAGGCACCGACCGCGTACCCCACACCGCGATGGGTCCGGATCACGCTCGCCGGGCCGAGCTTCGCCCGCACCTGGGCGACGTGCACGTCAACCGTCCGGGTGCCGGCGTGCGCCGCGTAGCCCCAGACCCCGGCCAGCAGTTCCTCCCGGGTGAAGACCCGGCCGGGCCGGGCCATCAGGTGGGCCAGCAGGTCGAACTCGGTGGAGGTGAGCTGCACCGGGGCGCCTGCGGCGGTGACCGTGCGGCGGCCCGGGTCGAGCGTCACCGGGCCGACGACCCGTGGCCGGTCCGCGCCCTCGGGGCCGCCGGCGGATCGGCGCAGCACCGCGCGCACCCGGGCGACCAGTTCCCGTGGGCTGAACGGCTTGGTGACGTAGTCGTCGGCGCCCAACTCCAGGCCGACGATCCGGTCCACCTCGTCGTCGCGGGCGGTGAGGAAGATGACCGGGGTCCAGTCGCCGGCCTCGCGCAGCCGGCGGCAGATCTCGGTGCCGGGCAGGCCCGGCAGCGCGATGTCCAGCACGCAGGCCACCGGGCGCAGCCGGCGGGCCGCGCTCAGACCGGCCTCGCCGTCACGTTCCAGGTGGACGCCGAACCCGTCCCGGGTGAGGTAGAGCCGGACCAGGTCGGCGATTGCCGGCTCGTCCTCCACGACGAGGACGAGCCCGCGGTGCGGCGGTTCGACGGTCACCGGCCCATGATTGCCGACGGCGAAGGCTCGGCGCGATCGGCGCGTGTTCGAGTTCGGTAAAGGCGCGGCGAAGGTCGGGTGTCAGCTCACCAGGACGGGGCGAACATGCCGGGCCGCGCGACGGCCGGTGCGTCACCGATGCTGGCGACGACCCGCGCGCCGGGTGGCCGCAGGCGGGTCCGGAACGCCTGGTTGAGCAACGCGTCGAGCTGCCAGACCTGCTTCGGGTGACTGGTCCGGATCAGGAACCGCTCACGGATCCCGTCGATCGCGGTGGCCGCCATCTCGACCGACTGCAGCCGCGGGTCCGGGCTCCAGGTGACGTTGCTCAGCTCGCGCAACTCGGTGTTGAGGTGCAGGCGCAGTCGGTGCAGGAGGCGGGTCTGCTGGGTCACCACGAGGCGGCGGTGGGTGAGCAGTAGGAGGTAGTCGCCGGTGACCGGGCGGTCGGGGCGGCTGCAACGGGTGACCAGGATGGTGGCGTCACCGGAGCCGACGCAGCGCCGGAAGACCGGCATGTGCCGGCTCACCGTCTGCACGGCCAGGCCAGCCTCGGCGGCGGCCGGGAGGAACGTTCGGGAGAAGACGTCCATGACGTGCCCAACGACGTCCCCTGCTGGGTGACGTGGGTCACGCGGGATTTTTGGAAGTTCCACGCCGCCTGTCGCACTGCCTGTCCGACTTCCGACTCGGACGGATCATGGTCAGGAGTTGGGCTGAAGTGGACTGGCGGCGAACAGCTCCTCCAGCCAGCCCGGGACCGCGTCGGCGTACTCGGCGCGGGACTCCTCGGCGGTGTCGAGTGCCCGACGCCAGGACAGCGACCGGCTCACCGGCCCCAGGCCGATCGCGAGGTCGGCGGCCTCGACGAGGGTCCGGCGGTCGTACCGGTCGGTCCACGCCTCCAGGTAGGCGTCGCGCAACCGAACCAGTTGGGCGTCGTCGGCGGCGAGCTTCCTGGCGTGCCCGATGGAGCGCAGGGTCACCAGCAGCGTGCCGAACGGGTGCGCCACCGAGGCGTCCCCCCAGTCGAAGTAGCGGTAACCGCCCGGGCCGGCGAAGACGTTGCCGTCGTGCAGGTCGTCGTGCTGCACGGTGGCCGGGATGCCGAATCCGGCGAGCCGCCGGCACCGCTCGGCGTACGACGGCACCTCCGCCCGCAGCCGGTCGTACACCTCGGGGTTGAGCCCCTCCTCCGCGCCGAGCAACAGCGACGCGCGGTCGTCGAGCAGCTCGACGAAGAGGTCGGCGAGCACCTCGGGCCGATGGTCCGGTACGCCGGAGGCGACCAGCTCGTCGGCGTGCGCCGCGGTGGCCAACTGGAGGGCGGCGTACCCGGGCAGGGCCTGCTCCCAGTGCGTCAGGTCCGGGTCGCGGCCCAGCAGGTCGCGCAGTGACTCGCCGCCGTCGGGCAGCAACGACCAGCCTCGTTCCGGGTCCACCGCGATCGGGGTCAGCACCCGCTCCGGCGTGAGCCGCGCCAACGTCGCGATCAGGGCCGCCTCGTGCACCGTGCCCGGATTGTTGGCCTTGAACCAGACCGGACCACCGTCGGTAGGCACCCGCCACACCAGCGACCAGGGACGGACCCGCGGCTCCACCGGCCCGGTCACCCGCCGACCCGCGCGAGTCAACTGCTCGTCGACCCAGGACCGGGCCTGCGTCTGCCACTGCTCACCGGACCAGTCCGGGGCACGCTCGATCGTCGTCACGCTGGGCACCCTAGGCCGTCTTCCCGAAGTTGGAGACCGCTTATTCCGGCGCCGGCACGACACGGCGTTCCACCGGAGGCCGGCGCATCTGCCGATTGCGCACTCTGCGAGATGCGCCGAGGAAGCTCTGAGCGACATTATCGCTGCGCCCAGTAATCATGCTCGAATCGGCTCGGGGAGTAGAGCTATGACGGGAACGCCAACCACAGCCACGCGAGACTTCGCGCGTCCCTCCGCCGCCGAGCGTCCACGACGCAACGGCGTCATCATCGCGGTCAGCGTGGCGGCCGGAGTCCTGCTGGCGGTGCTCTGGTCCTACGAGTTCGTCGACTCGGTCATCGGTGACAGCGTCGCCAGCGGGATCCTCGGCCATGATGCGAAGGCGACGGCGATCTCCGGTACCGCCGCCGGCCTGGTGTTCGCGTTCGTGTCGGGCCTCGCCGGCACGTTCACCGCGTGCAACATCGCGATGCTCGCGTCCATCGGGCCGCTCGGCGCGGCAAGCTCCACCAGCGGTGACCGGCTCCGGCTGCTGCTGCGGCCGGTCGGCTACCTCACCCTGGGCATGGTCGCCGTCGCCGCGGTGTACGGGTTCGTCGGGGTCCTGCTGGGTGACCGGCTCCCCCAGCTGTCCACCGACACCGCGGGTGGGGTGCCGGTACGCATCATCCAGTCGTCGGTGGTGTTCGGCGTCATCGGACTGGCCCTCATCTACCTGGGGCTGGCCGCGATCCGGACGGTGCCGGACGTGTTCGCCGACCGGCCGGTCGCACGGGTGATCACCCTCGGCGCGCTCATCGGCGGCTTCCTCATCGGCCGGCCGTACCCGTTGTTCAACAAGCTGTTCCACTGGGCGGTCGACAGCGGCAACCCGCTGTACGGTTCGGCCGCGTTCGTGCTGCAGTCCCTCGGCAACATCGTCGTGGTCACCGCGTTGTTCGCGCTGCTGATCATGCTCACCCGCGGCCGGTTCATCAGCTGGCTCGCCGCCGACGTACGCCGCAGCATGGTGATCAGCGGCGCGCTGCTCATCGCCCTGGGCGTCTTCACAGTCGTGTACTGGGACGTCCGGGTGCCCTCGATCTTCGGCTTCGGGTGGTTCCCCACCATGTTCTACAACCACTGACGCCGGTCCCGACCTGCCGCTGCCGGAAGATGGCACATTCGAAGATGTTCCGGCGCGGCGGGTGCTCGATGCTGTTCGTGTGACTGGCGCGGCAGATCCGGACCGGTGGAGTGTGGCCAACGCGGCCCTGCGAACGGCCACCGACCGGTTCACCGACCTGGTGGCCGCCGCGCCCTCACCCGACGTCATGGCGACCGCCGACTGGACCGTGGCCGACACCCTCGCGCACGTGGCGTCGATCGCGGTGCTGTACGTGTCGAGGCTGGAGGGCACCGAGATCCCCATCCGGGTGCCGGGGCTGGAGGACCTGCTGGCCACCACGAACGTGGACACGGTGGCCGACGTCAACACCCAGGTGCTCGCCCACTTCACCGAGCGCGACCCGGAGGTGCTGCTGACGCAGCTCAACACCCTGGTCGGCCGCCTCCTGACGACGTCGGCCGATCCGCGCTCGACGGTGAGTTGGCTGGGCAACGCGCGGGTGACGGTCGGCGGCCTGTTCGCCCATCTGACCAACGAGCTGCTCGTGCACGGTTGGGACATCGCGCGGGCGCTCCGCCGGGCGTGGCCGATGCCGGACGAGCACGCCGCGCTCTACTGGGACCTGTTCATGTTCGACATGCTGCGCGACACGTACGGGGTGCTGCTCAACACCGAGCTGCCGATGCCTCGGCACCACGTGTCGGTGCAGTTCCGCTCGCGGTACACGCCGACGACGACGCTGACCCTGGGCGACCGCCGGGTGCGGATCGCGCCACCCGACGCCCCGTTCGACGCGAGCGTGACGTTCCGCCCGGCCCGGTTCAACCTGATGATGTTCGGCCGGATCAGCATCGCGCAGGCGGTGCTGCGGCGCGACGTCGTCATCGGCGGGCCGAGGCCGTGGCGGCTGCCCGCGTTCCTCCGGGTCGTGCACATGCCCAACGGCCGACTCGCGCCCCCACCTGCATCCGGGCCCCAGCGCGGGTGACCGCCGTCCGGACCGGCGTGCGGCGGTGTCCTCAGATCAGCTCGACGACTGTGGCGTTGGCCATGCCGCCGCCCTCGCACATGGTCTGCAGGCCGTAACGGATGCCGTTGTCCCGCATGTGCTGGAGCATGGTGGTCATGATCCGGGCACCGGAGCCGCCGAGCGGGTGCCCGAGGGCGATCGCCCCGCCGCGCGGGTTGAGCCGCTCCGGGTCCGCCTCGGTCTCCGCCAGCCAGGCCAGCGGCACCGGGGCGAACGCCTCGTTCACCTCGTACACCCCGATCTCCTCGATGCCCAGCCCCGCGCGGCGCAGCGCCTTCGCGGTGGCCGGGATGGGCGCGGTGAGCATGGTGACCGGATCGTCGGCGGCGACCACGGCGGTGTGGATCCGGGCCAGCGGGCGCAGGCCGTGCCGGCTGGCCCAGTCGGAGGTGGTCACCGCGAGGGCCGCGGCGCCGTCGGAGATCTGGGACGCGGAGCCGGCGGTGACCACGCCGTCGGCGCGGAACGGGGTGGCCAGTTCGCCCAGCTTCTCCAGTGAGGTCTCCCGGCGGATGCCCTCGTCGGCGGCGAACTTGCCGCCGTCGGCGAGCGGCACCGGGGTCAGCTCCGGGTCGAATGCGCCGGCGTCCTGCGCGGCGGCTGCCTTCTCGTGGCTGGCCAGCGCGAACTCGTCCAGCTGGGTACGCGAGAGGCGCCACCGCTGGGCGATCAGCTCGGCCCCGACCCCCTGGTTGAACGGCAGCGGCGCGTCGTCGGCGAAGCCCTCGACGCCCCGGTAGCGGGCGCGCAGCTGGTCACTGAACGGCATGCCGCCGGCCACACTGGAGCCCATCGGCACCCGGGTCATCGACTCGACGCCGCCGGCGACCACCAGGTCGGCCTGGCCGGAGAGCACCGTCGCGGCGGCGAAGTGCAGGGCCTGCTGGCTGGAGCCGCACTGCCGGTCCAGGGTGGTGCCGGGCACCGTCTCGGGCCAGCCGGCGGCGAGCACGCCGTTGCGGGCGATGTTCCAGGACTGCTCGCCGACCTGGGACACGCAGCCCCAGAAGACGTCGTCGACCTGGGCCGGGTCGAGCCCGGTGCGCTCGGCGAGGGCACGCAGCACGTGCGCCGAGAGGTCGACCGGGTGGACGCTGGCGAGGCTGCCCTTGCGCCGCCCGACCGGGGTACGTACCGCGCCGACGATGACCGCGTCACTCATGTTTACTCCCCGGTAACTTGGGCTGCCCCGATCCTACGTCGTCCATCGACCGGTCGTCCGGCCACAACCGCACGAGGTGCCGAAATCCGACGGCCGCTGGCATGCTGGGCGGGTGGATGAGACCTCCCCGGTACGGCAGTGGCGAGTGCCGTCGAGCCTGCCGGCGGCGAAGCTGGCCGGCGCCGTCCTGCTCGTCGCGCTCGGGCTGCTCTTCGCCGACGGCGACCCGGTCCGCGTGGCGGTGGCCGCCCTGGCCGCCGCCGCGCTGGCCGGCTGGGCGGTACGTGACCTGGTCGCGCCGGTCCGGTTGGCGGTTGACCCGGCCGGGCTCACCGTCATCCACGGCTTCGCGGGTCGGCGGCTGCTGCCCTGGTCCGCGGTCGAGGCGATCGCCGTCGACCGACGACCCCGGCTGGGGCTGACCAGCGAGACCCTGGAGATCGACGCGGGCAACTCACTGCACCTGTTCGGCCGGTACGACCTGGGGGCCACCCCGGAGGAGGTGGCCGCCACGCTGCGGGCCGCCCGCCCTGTCAGGTGAGCAGTTGGGCGGTGCGGAAGAGCACCAGCGCGAGCAGGATCAGCAGGATGATCGCTCCACCGCCGACCTGCACCAGCGTCCGCCGACTCCGCGGCGCGTACGCGAGCACCAACGCCATCAGCGCGCCGACCACCAGCCCGCCCAGGTGCCCGGGGATCGAGATGCCCGGCACGGCCAGCGTGAACACCAGGTTGATCACCAGGATCGGGATGATCCGGGAGATGTCCCGGCCCAACCTGCGCTCGATGATGATCAGCGCGGCGAAGAGGCCGAACACGGCGGTCGAGGCGCCGACGGTGGCCGCCCTCGGGCTGCTGAACAGGTAGGCGGCCACGTTGCCGCCGAGACCCGCGATCAGGTAGAGCGCGGCGAACCGCACCCGCCCGAGGCTGGCCTCCAACGACCGGCCGAGCACCCACAGCGCCCACATGTTGAGCAGCAGGTGGAGCACGCCGTAGTGCAGGAACATCGCCGTGACCAGTCGGTACCACTGGCCCTCGGCGATCCCGCCGAGCGTGTAGTCGGAGAGGTAGGCCCGGCCGAGCACCGCACCCCACTCGGTCAGCGGTGTGCTGCCACCCATCAGACCGCCGAAGCCGGAGCCGCCGACCGCCGCGTCCCCGCCCCGGGCGGAGGCGATGGAGAGCAGCAGGAACAGCACGTTCACGGCGATCAGCGCCTTGGTGACATAGCCGTGCCGGCCGGCCGTACCGCCGCCGAAGGCGGTACGCGCCGGCCGGACACTGCGACGTCCCTCGTTGACGCACTCCGGGCACTGGTGCCCGACCGAGGCATCCCGCATGCAGTCCGGGCAGATCGGCCGGTCACAGCGGGAGCACCGGACGTAGGTCTCCCGGCCGGGGTGCCGGTAGCAGACCGGGGTGGTCGGCGGAGACTCGCTCACCGGGCCGACCCTCCGTCCAACACCACACGGTCCACCGGCACCGGCCGTGCTCCGGAGCGCTCAATCATGCGAGCAAAGGTACCTCGCCGGTCGCTCAGGAAGCGGACCGCTCGATCTCGACCCGCTCGATGACGACGTCCTGCAGCGGACGGTCGCTCGGACCGGTCGGGGTGTTCGCGATCGAATCCACGACCTTCACCGACTCCTCGTCGGCGACCTGGCCGAAGATGGTGTGCCGGTTGTTGAGGTGCGGCGTCGGGGACACGGTGATGAAGAACTGCGAACCATTGGTGCCCGGTCCGGCGTTCGCCATCGCCAGCAGGTAGGGACGGTCGAACCGCAGCTCCGGGTGGAACTCGTCCGCGAACTTGTAGCCCGGTCCGCCCCGACCGGTGCCGGTCGGGTCGCCCATCTGGACCATGAAACCGCTGATCACCCGGTGCGAGATGGTGCCGTCGTAGTACGGACCACTGCCCGGCTGACCGGTGCGCGGGTCGGTGTACTCACGGTTGCCCTCGGCCAGGTCGACGAAGTTGCGGACGGTCTTCGGCGCGTGGTTCGGGAAGAGCTCCAGCCGGATTGGGCCAGCGTTGGTGTGCAAGGTGGCGTAGACAGCCTCGGCCACGGGTACTCCTCACTCGTTGGTCAGTTCCATGCGGATCCTCCCATGTGCCCGATCTGGCATCGCGGAGGCATCCGAAGGTGGAGGATGACGAAGGAACAACTCCCAGGAGGTAGGACCGTGTTTGGATTCGGGCGGCGTAAGTCCCAGGGGCAGTTGGCTAAGGCCGAGCTGAACCAGAGCATCAACCACCTGATGCTGGCAGCCAACCACGCCGCGAAGGGTGCTGGCGCGACCGTCGGCCCGCGGGTCCAGGTGGCCCGGGGCTACGTCGGACCGACCGCGGCGAAGGTACGCGACCGCGCGTCGACCGGCTGGGGGACGACTCTCACCACGCTGGCACCACTGGCGGCGGCTGCTCGTGACGGCGCCGCGCAGGCAGGGCCGCTGACCAGGAAGGCCAAGTCGAAGACCATGCGGATCACAGGTAAGAAGAAGCAGCCGCGCCGTCGCGGCTCGATGATGACCGGCCTGTTGGCGGCGGGTGCCATCGCCGGCCTGGCCGGCGCGGTCGCGCTGCGTCGCCGCCGGGAGCAGCAGGAGTGGGCCGAGTACGACCCGACCCGCAGCACCCTGGAGCCGATGCGCGACGAGGTCGACTCGATCGAGGTGCGTACGCCGTCCGCCGCCAAGGGGTCCGACGGGTCCGCCATGACCGGCGCGGCGGGGATGACCGGCGCGGGCAGCTCGGCGGTTGCCGGCGGCTCCAGCGCCAGCACCACCGCCCCGGCCAAGCAGACCGGTGTCCGCCCGACCGACAAGGTCCCGTCGGTCGCCGAGGGCGCCACGGACGTCTCCGGCCGGCCGACCGACGACCTGACCAAGGCACTGGGCAAGGACACGGCCCGCACCAACGGCCGCCGCTGAGGTCAGCGACAGCGCATCGGGCGCCGGCGAGTGGGTTACCCCACTCGTCGGCGCTTCCGCGTCGGGTGGCGCCCTCCGACTGGCGGCGCTTCCGCCTCGCGGTCAGAGCCAGCCGTTGCGGCGGAACCAGCGGTAGAGGGCCAGCGACACGCCGAGCATGAGGGCGAGCACCACCGGATAGCCGTACGTCATCTTCAGCTCGGGCATGTTGTCGAAGTTCATCCCGTAGATGCCGGCGATGGCGGTCCAGACCGCGGCGATGCCGGCCCAGGCGGCGATCTTGCGCATGTCGTTGTTCTGGTCGACGGTGACCTGGGCCAGCCGCGCCTGGAGGATCGAGTTCAGCAGGTCGTCGTAGGAGTTCACCTGCTCCACGGTGCGGCTCAGGTGGTCCTGCACGTCCCGGAAGTACTTGCGGATCTCCTTGGGCACGTCCCGGTTGACCTGCGAGGTCAGCGACATCAGCGGCCGCTGCAACGGCACCACCGCGCGCTTGAACTCCACCAGCTCCCGCTTCATCTGGTAGATCCGCTGAATCCGACCATGGCTGTGGCGGTCGAAGACCTCCGCCTCCAGCACGTCCAGGTCGTCCTCGATCTGGTCGGCCACCTCCAGGTAGAGGTCGACCACCCGGTCGGTCACCCCGTATGCCACCGCCCACGGGCCCTGGAGCAGCAACTCCTGCTTGGTCTCCAGGTCGGCGCGGATCGGGGCGAGTCGGCAGGCATCCCCGTGCCGGACGCTGATCACGAAGTTCGGGCCGATGAAGAGCATCACCTGCCCGGTCTCCACCACCTCGGAGTTCTCGGTCAGCTCGGTGTGCTCGCAGTACCGGGCGGTGCGCAGCACCAGGAAGACGACGTCGCCGAACCGCTCCAGCTTGGGGCGCTGCTCGGCCTTGACCGCGTCCTCGACCGCCAGCTCGTGCAGGCCGTAGGTCTCCGCGATGGCGGTCATCTCGGCCAGCTCCGGCTGGTGCAGACCGATCCAGACGAAGCCGTGCTCCTCACGGCGGGCCGCGGCCAGCGCCTCCGCGTACGTCCAGTCGCCGGGCTGCCGCTTGCCGTCGACGTAGAGCGCGCAGTCGACCACCGCGCTGCGGCCGGTGCCCGTGCCCGCCGGGGCCGACACGGGCGGCGAGCCGTCGGCGTTGAGGATCCGGGTCATCGCCCGGACCGGGGAGGGCCACGCCCGAGGTCGCAACACCCGACCGGTGGTCGACGGTGCCGTCCGGTCCCGCTCTGTCCGATCCGTCATCGCGTCACCTCCCGCGCTCAGCTGCGGCTTGCAGGCTACGCCGACTGCGGTCGAGGACCGGTGTGACGGCGGTCGCGCGGGGGGCGGCGCCGGGCGGGCCGGGCCGCATCGGGGGGTGTGCGGGGGACGACACGGCCCACCCGGCACCTGTGGGGGCGGGAGGTGGTGCTGCCGCGTCAACCCGGGCGGGACCGGCCCGGAGGCCGGGCGGTGATCTCCGCGGCTGACGGGGTGACGCTCGCAGCATTGTGGGCCAGCCGGCCGCCCGGAGGGGAGCCCCGGGACGGCCGGCATCGTCGTTCTGTCAGGAACCCGACAGTTAGCTCAGCTTCGGACGGCCTCGACAGCCTCCGCGAGCCGCCGGACACCCTCGTCAATCCGGTCGGCCGTCACCGCCGAGAAGGCCAGTCGGAGAGCGTGCCGCCCGCCGTCCAGCATGAAGTCACTGCCCTTCACCACGGCGACCCCACGCTCGGCCGCCGCCGGGGCGAGCCGGTCGACAAGCACGTCCTCCGGGAACTCCACCCAGAGGAAGTAGCCACCGTCGGGCTCCACGAACCGCGCCGGCGGCAGGTGCCGGCGCAACGACTCGGCGAGCACCTGGGACCGCTCGCCCAGCGCCGCCCGGACCGTCTCGATCGAGCGGTCGATGTCGCCGGAGACACAGAACTGGTGCACGATCGCCTGGGACACCATCCCGGGGGAGATGTAGAGGCTTGTCGCGTTCTTCGCGATGGAGGCGATCAGGTCGGCCGGGCCGACCAGGTAGCCGACCCGCACCCCCGGGCAGACCGTCTTGGTGAAGCTCGACGCGTGCACCACCACGTTGCGGGTGTCCAGCGAGAGCATCGACGGCAGCGCCTCGCCACGGAAGCGGACGTCCGCGTACGGGTCGTCCTCGAAGATCGTGAACTCGTACTCGGCGGCCAGGTCGAGCAGCTCCCGGCGCTTCTCCAGGGAGAGCGTCATGCCGGCCGGGTTCTGGTAGTTCGGGATGACGTGCGCGAGCCGGGGCCGAACCCCGGACTCCAGCAGCTTGCGCAGCTCGGCAGTGTCCAGGCCATCCGGCTGGACCGCGACGCCGTGCAGCTCGCTGCCCATCCGCTGGAGGTTGAGCAGCGTCCGGTCGTACGTCGGGCGTTCCACCACCACCGCGTCGCCGGGGCGGACCAGGTGGTCGAAGAGGAACGCGTCGGCCTGGAGCGACCCGTTGGTGACCAGCACCTGGTCGGCCTCGACCCCGTGCTTCTCGGCGATCCACTTTCGCAGCGGAAGGTACCCGACAGAGGTGCCGTACGCCGTCACCCCCGCGGGGTCGGCGTCGAAGGCGCGGACGGCGGCGGCCTTGAGCCCCTCGACATCGACGATGTCCAGCGAGGGAGCCCCACGGGCAAAGGAGATCAACTGCTCGGCGGTCATGGATGTTGAGCGTACGGGCGGCGGCAGGGGACGCGCGGACGGCACGGCGATGTCCGCATCCTGAGCCACCGGGTCGGGTGACCCCACTCCACCGGTCGGCGGCAGATCAGACCGGAAGGGCTAGCGCGTCGTGCTGCGCGGCCCGGGAAAGTCCCTCCAGCTGCACGCCGAGCGCGTCGAGGAGCTGGCTCCAGTCGAAGTAGGAGCGCCAGGCGGTGATCCGACCCTTGCGGGCCCGGACCACGTCGGCCACCTCCCAGCTCACCAGGCGCCCGGTGGGCGCGACGGTGCCGTACGGCGAGTGCAGGGTGCCGGCGTGGGTGCCGGTCAGCCGCAGCTCGACCGCGGCGCCGCCGCCCGTGCGGACCGCGCCCATCGGGTCGACCCGAAGGTCCGGGAAGGCGCCGGTCCAGGTGCGCAGCAGCGCGGGCAGCTCGATCGGACGGACCGTCACACCCGGCATGGCGTAGAACGCCTCCGGGGCGTAGAGATCCGGCAGCCGGGCCACGTCCCGGCGCAGGAGCATGGCGTACTGCTGCTCGACCAGCCGCTCCGCGTCGCGCATCGGGACCTCCCCCACGGGCCACGGCATCTCCGCGCCCGCAGAAAGATGTACCCATCGATCCCGCTGCCACACCCCTACCGACCGGAGACTAGGCACCGAGGTAGTCGGTGACGGCGAACGGGTCGTCCAGCGGGTCGTGCTCGATGATCAATCGCTGCCCCGCCCGGCCCCGAAGCTCCTCGATCATGTCGAGGGACACCCCGGCCACCCCGCCGGCCATGCTCACGTACTCCAGCATCGGCAGATCACCGAGCGCGCTGATGTCGCTGAGGCGATGACACCGGTTGAGGTACAACCTACGAAGCCGTGACTGGTTCCGGAGAAAGTCCAACGTGTGGATCCCGGAGTTGCTCAGGTCGAGCACCTCCAGCGCGGCGAGATCCTTCAGTGGAGCGGTCGGCTGCGCCAGCAGTTCGCAGTTGGGCAGCACGAGATGGGTCAGCGACGGAAGCCGGGGTAGCTGACCGAGGTCGGTCAAATCCCGGATTCCGCCTGTACGCAGCACCTGGAGGCCGCCGGCCTGGGCAAGCGACATCACGTCGGAGACATAGACCGGACCACCCAACTCGATCTCGCGCAGGGTCACCGACAGCGGAGGTAACGGGGCGCGACGAGTGGAAGCAAAGACCACGTTGAGGCGGCGAAGGCTGACACAGCCCGCGACCCCGCTGATGCTGTTCACCCCATCAAGCGAACGGACCCGCAGGGTGCGCAGATTGCCGAGGGACGAGCAGAAGTCCAGGTCAGTGACTTGACATGAGTCCAACGAGAGGGTCCGAAGTCCGTCGAGCCGGGAGATCCAGGCAAATTCATAGACCTGCCGGCATCCGTCGAGCACCAGAACCCGCAGTGAACTCCGCCCCGCCAACGCTTCCACCTGCTCAGGCGGGACCGCGACGCAATCGACCAGATGGACCTCGGCCAGGTTCGGCAGTTGCGCCAGATCCGCGAGATCACTCACGTGGTGGCAGCCGGTGAGGTTGAGTCGCCGCAGCGTGGACAGCGCCCCCAGCCCTGCCGTGCTGCGCAGCCCGGTCAGCTGGGAGCAGTCGAGTTCCTGCAGCTTGTCGAGCTTGGCCAGGCCGGACAGGTCGGCCAACTCTCCGTCGATCGTGACCCGCACCGCCCGGGCCGACGTCACATGCTTCAGCGCCTCAAGCTGTGGCCGTGTCCGGACAGCCACCTCGTGGTCGCCGAGTTGAAGTGGCGCCAGCACCTGCTGGGCGTACAGCTCGGCGTCGAAACGGTCCCATGCGGCGAGAAGAGCTGGTACGACGGACGTGGCGATCGGGGACACGGCATAACGCGCGAGGATCTTCATCGCCGCTGGCCCGCCGACCCGGGCCGCCGCCGCGATGCAGGCACTGACCACCTCCGGTGACCGCTGGTGGTGACCGTCCAGCCAACTGAGCAGCTCCTCACCCAGGCCCGTCAGGGAACGGGCCTCCTCCAGCGACCGGGGTGGCAGCACCTCCTCGATCATCGAGGACGCCCGCCGTGCGACCGACTGGCTGACCCGACCGGCGGCGGTGAGGCACTCGGCCGCCAGCAGGAGCAGGTCCCGACGGTTCTCCATGGACATCTCGGCCACGTCCAAGATCGCCCCGACCAGAGCGGAAACCGCACGCTCCTGCACAGGCGCGCTCGCGGCGAAGACGATCACCCGCCGCCACTCTGGCTCCAGCACGTGCGCCACGAGGTCCTCGATCGGCCCGTCGGCGTACGCCCAACCGGTCAGAAATTCCTGGATCGAGCGGTGCGCAAACTGGGCCTGGTCGTCGGCGACCCGCTGAAGCACGATGCTGCGGGACAGCAGGTGCGTGAGAGCGTCCTCGGCCCGGACCCGCACCGAGACCATGCCGTTGAGCTGCTCGGCGACGATCTCTCGGGCGGTCTTGGCCCGCAGGTCCAGGTCGACCGGGTCGCCGCGCTGCACGAGCCCCTCATCGCGCAGACGGCTCAACGGCTCCACTCGGATCGTCGTGGTGGAGGTCGCAGTCATGTGCATGGCGATCGCCTCCAGCAGGACGAGCTTCTGCCGGTAGGTGAGACCGCCCTCGTCGCTCCGGTCGACCTTCCGCGCGTCGTCACGGAAGTGGATCAAGGCCTCCACCACCCGCTGGTAGAGGTCGGCGCGGCTCTCCGGAGCGGAATCCGAGAGCTTGTGCGCATAGAAGGCGCAGAGCATGGCGCACAGCAGGGGGGTCTCGCTCAGGTCGCGCACGGTGGGACGGTTCTGGAAGTCGAAGATGAGCTGCCGGTGCTGCTCCCGGTATTCGTTGACCTTGTTGGCCGCAGCGGTGCCGCTGATCAGTACGTGGAACCAGCGGTTGATGCACTCCCGCGCCTCGCCTTCAGACATCGGCATCAATTGCAGGCCGTCGAAGTACCGGCGGGCGAACCACCCGTAGTCGAGGCTGTCGGGCCGGGACGTGACGATGAAGTTCGCCCTCGGATGGGCCCTGAGCAGCTTGTCGAGCCAGACGTACGCCCGTAACTTGTCGTGGTGCGACAGCTCGTCGAAACCGTCGAAGAGCACGACCGCCTCGCCACGGTCAAGACAGTCACGCACCCACGATCCCGGCACGTCCGAGCCGCGCCAAGCGGCTGCTCGGATCAGGTCCTCGTAGTTCGGCTCGCGGCCAGGAACGAACGCGTAGCGCAGCTGGGCGACGAACGGTACGCATTCAGACCAGCTCGCCATGGACTCCGGGAGCTGGCGCTGAGCCGTGCTGATGGCCAACCACTGGCTGATCGTGGTCTTGCCCGACCCAGCCGATCCGGTAAGCAGCACCCGCGCCCCCCGTCCCCGCTCCCGCGCCGTGGCGATGCGACCCAGGGCGGCGTCGACGGCCGGGCTCCCCTCTGCGGTCGCCTGACCCCCGGCACCGGGGAACGCCGAGGCCCGGAGCCGGATGTACGCCACGTCGACCGGATGGCGGCGCAACTCGATCGGCAGGTTCAGGCCGAACAGATCGGCGTACCTGTACGTGCTCGCCACGTCCGAGCGGTAGCCGGCCTCGAACCGGCTCATCTCCTCGGCCAGCCCTGGCCGGAACTTCGGCAGCACCACGCTTGTGATCCCGCGCTCCAGCATCGCGTCGATTCGCCGGGTAGCCACGTACGTCTCCCAGGCGACGTCGCTGTCGAAGCCGGGCAGGTCGCGGACCAGCGCCGAGACGTACGCGGCCGACTCGGTGAGGTACAGCCTGCCGTAGGAGACCGCCTTCTCACCCAGACCGTCGGTCCGCCAGCGGCGCTCGGCGGCTGGCGCGAGTGCGGAACGGAGCTGTTCGGTGGTGATGGCCTCCTGGAGGATCCGACTCTTGCTCGGACTGAACTTGGTCAGTGCCTCTTCCACGCCCTGCACCGCGAGACGACGCTCGGCGGCGTCCAGGCCGGCGTACTCAATTGACTCGATGCGCCCGAGTCGGTCGGCGATGCGGTCAGCCGCGTCGGCGAGCCGCCTGGGTAGCGCCTTGCCCTCAAGGCTGTCGGCGTCCAGTTTTCCGATTGCACCAACGACGTCCTCGATGCCCTGGATTCTCGCCTCGGCGCTCGGGAACAGGATCTTGAAGCAACCGGCGATGATCTTTTTGGCCACTCCCTCGCGCTGAACAGGTGACGTCATCGACCGACTCCTCAGCTTCGACGGACCCTCCATTGTATTTCCGCCGAACCAGTTTCATCGGAGTGGATCAATGCACTGTCGCTGCCCGGTTCACCCCGGATCAGACCGCATTGGCGGCCTGACTCTCCGACCAGACCCGCATGATGTCCCGGACGGAGATCACGCCGGCCACCTCCCGGCCGTCCAGCACCACCAGGTGCCGGAACCCGCCCCGGGCCATCGCGGCGGCGGCCTCGGCCACCGTCCACTCCGGCCCCGCGTAGACCACGTCCCAGGTCAGGTGGGCGCCGGTGCGTTCCACGTCGCAGTCCAGGCCGGCGCCGATGGCCTTCAACACGTCGCGTTCGGTCATGATCCCCACGCCCTCGGAATCCGGGTCGATCACGACCGCCGACCCGACACCGCGGGCCGACATCATCCGGGCCGCCTGGCGGAGCGTGTGCTCCGGACCGACGACGAGGACCTGGCTGGACATCGCATCCCGTACCTGCATCACGCATCACCCCTTTGGGACGGTGGCATTCGGTACGGACATGGTGGTCGGTGGATGTTTCCGGGACAAGAGCGGCATCGCACAAGCTGCGGGCGCTGGCTACTGTCGGATGGTGTCCACCGAGCCCCTGCGCTGCGCCGGCGCGCTGATCGTCGACCATGACGGCCGCATCTTCTTTCAGCGCCGCTCACCACACCGACGCCTGTTTCCCAACTGCTGGGACATCGTCGGCGGCCACCTGGAGCCGGGTGAGGACATCGACGAGGCCCTACGCCGGGAGATCACCGAGGAGACCGGCTGGGTCCTCTCCCACGTCCTGGGCCAGGTGGGCGAGTACAGCTACGTCGGCGACGACGGCCTGGCCCGCACCGAGTACGACTTCCTGGTCCGCGTCGACGGTGACCTCGACCGCCCGACGCTGGAGGCCGGCAAGCACACCGAGTACCGCTGGCTGGCCGAGCACGAGGTGACCCTGCTCGACGAGCACCGCGACGTCAACGACGGGCTGATCCGACGGATCGCGGAGGAGGGCTTCGCCGTCCTGCGGTCGATCGGACTGTGAACACCGTCGCGCTCGCGCCGCACCGGATCGCCGGGCTGCTCGCACCGGCCGTGGACCGGACCTTCCGCGCCGGCATGCTGGCCGGCCGCGACGGTGGCGGCGCCGAGTTGTCCCAGCGCTACGGCGGAGTGACGGCGACCGGCTTCCTGGTCGACCTGCGCACCCGGCTGGCCGCACCCGGCGGCACTGTCGACGGGCCCGGGTTCGCGGCGATCACCCGCTACCAGGACCCGGTCGTCTGCCGTCGGACCGTGGACAAGCAGGTGGCACACGGGATGATCTACCGCGGCCCGGACGGCGCCCTCTCCGCCACCGAGCGTGGCGCCGCCTTCCTGGCCGAGCTGTACCAGGTGCACGCCGAGGTCACCGAGGAGTTGTGGGTCGGGCACGACGACCGGGTGGACCGGCTGGTGGCAATGCTCGGCCGCCTGCTGTCGTACGCCCTGGTGCTGGCCGACGAGGAGGGTGACCGGGGCGGCTCGGCCTTCGCCGCGCTGGCGCCCCCGTACGAGCCGGACGGCACCCCGTCGGGCGTGCTGCTGCTCAACCGGCTCGGCACGCTGCGATACCACCGGGCCGACGCGCACGCCGCCGCCTGGGCCGCCGCCGGGCACACCGCGTCGAGCATCGCCGCCCTGCCGACCGGTCCCGAGCGGCTCGCCATCGAACTGGAGACCGACCGGCGGGCCGCCGCCCCGTACGCCGCGCTCAGCGCGGAGGAGCGCCTCACCATGCTCGCCGACCTGGCGGCATTGCCCGGCTGACCCGGTTGGCCGGAGCGGCACGCCCAGCCGGCGCTATCCTCCAGCGGTGACGGGAGCAGGACGAGGGAGGATGTCGCGATGATCGGAATGGTGCTCGCGGCCGGAGCGGGACGACGGCTGCGCCCGTACACCGACACCCTGCCCAAGGCGTTGGTGCCGGTGGACGGTGAGACGACGATCCTGGACATCGCGCTGGGCAACCTCGCCGAGGTCGGGCTCACCGACATCGTGATCGTCGTCGGCTACGCGGCGGACGCGGTCCGCGAGCGGCAGGCCGACCTGGAGAAGCGGTACGGGGTCACCCTCACCCTGGTGCACAACGACAAGGCCGAGGAGTGGAACAACGCCTACTCGCTCTGGCTCGCCCGGGAGTACTTCGCGCGCGGCGTGCTGCTGGTCAACGGGGACACCGTGCACCCGGTGAGCGTGGAGAAGACCCTGCTCGCCGAGCGCGGCCCGGGCATCCTGCTCGCCGTGGACACCCTCAAGCCGCTGGCCGAGGAGGAGATGAAGACCACCTTCGACGCCGCCGGCCAGCTCACCCGGATCACCAAGCTGATGGACCCGGGCGAGGCGTACGGGGAGTACATCGGCGCCACGCTGATCGAGCCGCAGGTCGCCGACGCCCTCGCCGACGCGCTGGAGGCGACCTGGCGACGGGACCCGAACCTCTACTACGAGGACGGCTACCAGGAGTTCTCCGACCGGGGCGGGGAGGTGCGGGCGGCGCCGATCGGCGACGTCCCGTGGGTCGAGGTCGACAACCACGCCGACCTGGCCCGCGCGCGGGAGATCGCGTGCCGCTACTAGCTCGGAGCGTCCTCACCCCGCTGCACATCGACGTGCGACGCGGGGCGGTCGCCGACCTGGGCGCGATCCTGGCCGACGGGCGGATCTCCTCCGGAGGCGACGTCGCGGTGGTGGTCGGCCCGGGTCAGGGCGCCCAGATCGCGGAGCTGATCCGACCGTCGCTGCGCTCGGCGGACGTCTTCACCGTCTCCGGCGGGACGCTGGACGCCGCCGACGACCTGGGCGGCAAACTCCGCGCCCGGTCGTACGACGCGGTCGTCGGCATCGGCGGCGGCAAGACCATAGACGTGGCCAAGTACGCGGCCACCCGCCGAGGGCTGCCGATGGTGTCGGTGGCGACCAGCCTCGCCAACGACGGGATCGCCTCCCCGGTGGCCAGCCTGATCACCGACGGGATCAAGGGCTCCTACGGCGTCCACATCCCGATCGGGGTGATCGTCGACCTGGACTTCGTGGAGAGCGGCCCGGACCGGCACAACCGGGCCGGCATCGGTGACGTGATCAGCAACATCAGCGCGCTGGCCGACTGGGAGCTGTCCCGGCAGGTACGCGGCGAGCCGGTCGACGGGCTGGCCGCCTCGCTCTCGCGAGCGGGCGCCGAGGCGGTGCTCAACCACCCCGGCGACATGAGCGACGACGCCTTCGTGATCGTCCTCGCCGAGGCGCTGATCTCCAGCGGCCTGGCGATGGCGGTCGACGGCACCAGCCGTCCGTGCAGCGGCGGCTGCCACGAGATCATGCACGCGGTCGACTCGCTCTTTCCGGGGACCGCCTCGCACGGCGAGCTGGCCGGGCTGGGCGCGCTGTTCTGCACCTGGCTGCGCGGAGACCTCCGCCGCTTCCGGGAGATGTCGGCCTGCCTCGCCCGGCACGGTCTGCCCCGGCTCCCCGCCGAGGTGGCGCTGACCGACGACCAGTTCATCGAGGCGGTGCAGTTCGCGCCACGTACCCGGCCGGACCGGTACACCATCCTCGAACACCTGGCACTGTCGCCTACCGAGACCCGGGAACGGCTGGCAGACTACGCCGGTGCAATCCGCGACCAGCTTGGCTGACCCCCGTCCCACCGTCGCCGACTTCCACCGGGTGAACCGGGGCGGCGGCCTGTTCAGCGAGTCGATCAGCCAGTGGCTGGGGGCCGTCTTCGCGCTCGTCGCCCAGCGGCTCGGCCTGCGACCGACCGCGTTGACCATCACCAACCTCGTGCTCGGGCTGGCCACCTCGGTCACCGTGGTGGCACTCGCCGGCCCGGTCGCCGCCGGGGACGTACCGGCCTGGGTGGTCGGTCTGCTCGCCCTGCTCGGCTGGCAGGTGGCGTACTCCCTGGACTGCGCGGACGGGCAGCTGGCCCGGGTGACCGGCCAGGGCAGCGCGGCCGGCGCCCGCGTCGACGTGCTCTGCGACGTGGCCGCGCAGATCGCCCTGGTGGCAGCCCTGGCCGCCACCGCCGTGGCGCAGGAGCCGTCCACGCCGACCTGGCTCGTGGCGACCTTCGCGGGCACCTGGATGGTCAACCTGGTGACGTCGGTGATGCAGGCCGGCCCGAACGCGGCCAGCATGGTCACCTCGACCTCGCTGCCGGTGCGCCTGGTGAAGCTGGTCCGCGACTACGGCGCGGTGGTCTTCGTGGCCGCCCTGGTGCTCGCCGTGGCCCCCGCGCTGGTCCTCTGGGTGATGGTCGCCTTCACGATCGTCAACGGTGGCTTCCTGCTGGCCAGCATCGCCTTCTCGGCCCGCGCCTCGCTGCGCTGACCCACCACCGCGCGCCGCCCCGCCACTATGCGACAACCGTCCATGATCGCGCTCGACACCCGCCCTCATGATCGCGCTCAATCCAGGAAATAGGGCCATCCGGTTGCTTCGAGGCCACTACATCCTGGATCGAGCGCGATCATGCGCGGCGCGGCGCGGCGCGGCGCGCGGGGGTGGGGGACGGTGGTCGGGTGTTCACGTCCCGGACCGGATGGGCGGTGAGCTGGGCGGGTAGGCTGGCTGATCGGCCTTCCACACCCCGGAGGGCCGGCACCCATACCCCGGACGGTCACGAGCGGGGCCGCCAGACCGGCGGTCACGACCCGGCCGGGTCCCGTACGCCGGGACGACGGCGAGGAAGCGCAGCCATGATCAGTGTTTTCGACCTCTTCAGCGTCGGTATCGGGCCGTCCAGCTCGCACACGGTCGGGCCGATGCGGGCCGCGCGTACGTTCGTTGGCGGGCTGAAGGCCGACGGGCTGCTCACCGACACGGCACGGGTGCAGGCTGAGCTGTTCGGCTCGTTGGGTGCCACCGGGCACGGGCACGGCAGCGGTCCGGCGGTGCTGCTCGGGTTGTCCGGCGAGTCGCCGGAGACGGTCGACACGGACACCGTCGGTCCTCGGGTCGAGCGGATCCGGGCCGAGCGGCGGCTCAACATCCTCGACGCGCACGAGATCGACTTTGACCCGGATCGGGACCTGACGCTGCACCGCCGCCGGTCGCTGCCGTACCACCCGAACGGGATGACCTTCGTGGCGTACGACGGGGCGGGTGCCGAGCTGCGCAGCCGCACCTACTACTCCGTCGGTGGCGGGTTCGTGGTGGACGAGGCGGCGGCCGGGGCGGACCGGATCAAGCCGGACAGCACGGTGGTGCGGTACCCCTTCCTGACCGGGGCGCAGCTCCTGGACGTCACCACTCGCACCGGGCTGTCGATCAGCGAGGTGATGCTGGCCAACGAGCGCTCCTGGCGCAGCGAGGCGGACATCCGGGCCGGTCTGCTGGAGATCTGGCGGGTGATGCGGGAGTGCGTGCAGCGCGGGTGCGAGCGGGACGGCGTACTCCCTGGGGGGTTGAGGGTTCGGCGGCGCGCGGCGGAGCTGCGGCGCGGCCTGGAAGCAGAGGCGGAGGCCGGGACGGTCGACCCGCTGCACGCGATGGACTGGGTGACGCTGTTCGCGCTCGCGGTCAACGAGGAGAACGCCGCGGGCGGCCGGGTGGTCACCGCGCCGACCAACGGCGCGGCCGGGATCATTCCGGCGGTGCTGCACTACTACACCCGGTTCGTGCCGGGCGCGGATGACGAGGGCGTGGTGCGGTTCCTGCTGACGGCGGGCGCGATCGGTGTGCTGTTCAAGGAGAACGCCTCGATCTCGGGCGCCGAGGTGGGCTGCCAGGGTGAGGTCGGTTCGGCGTGCTCGATGGCGGCGGCGGGGCTGGCCGAGGCGCTGGGCGGCACGCCGGAGCAGGTGGAGAACGCGGCCGAGATCGGGATGGAGCACAACCTCGGGTTGACCTGTGACCCGGTGGGTGGCCTGGTGCAGATCCCCTGCATCGAGCGGAACGCGGTGGCTAGCATCAAGGCGATCACGGCTGCTCGGTTGGCGCTGCGCGGTGACGGGGTGCACAAGGTGTCGCTGGACAAGGTCATCAAGACCATGCGGGAGACGGGCGCCGACATGAAGGTCAAGTACAAGGAGACGGCGCGTGGCGGTCTGGCCGTCAACGTGATCGAGTGCTGAGTCCGGTCGATTCGGGGCAATCGTTCACCGACTGCTAACCTGTCGTCCGTTTCAGGAGGCGGGAGGCTGCGGTGACCTCTGGCGTCGCGGCGTTGTGGTCGCACCGCAACTCGCTGCGCATCCTGGTCAGGCGGGATCTCGCGGTCAAGTACCAGCAGTCGGTGCTTGGCTACTTCTGGTCGTTGATCGAGCCGCTCGGCATGGGCGCCATCTACTGGTTCGTCTTCGGGGTGCTCTACTCCCGGGACACCGGTCGGCACCTCGGTGAGGCGGCCGGGTCGTATCCGTTGTTCCTGATCACCGGCATCTTTGCCTGGATGTGGACCAGCTCGGCGCTGAGTGAGGCGACGAACGCGCTGACCGGCCAGTCCCGGCTGATCACCACGATGAACGTGCCGCGTCAGGTCTTTCCGATCGGCCGGGTCACCGGCCGGTTCGCCGAGTACGCGGCCGGCCTGCCGATCCTGATCGCCATCGCGGTGATCTACGCGGCGCACGGTCGGATCCACCCCGGCTGGTCGCTGCTCTCCCTGCCGCTGGCGGTGGCCGTCCAGGGCGTCCTGTTGACCGGGCTGGCCCTGCTGCTGTCCGCGTGGAACGTGTTGATGCGCGACGTGGAACGGCTGATGCGGCTGATCATCCGGGTGCTCTTCTACGCCACGCCGATCATCTATCCGCTCAGCCTGGTCCGGGAGTCCGGGCTGCCCGGCTGGTTGAAGGTGGTGTACGAGCTGAACCCGCTGGTCGGGATCTTCCAGCTGCACCACGCGATCTGGTACCCGGACGAGTTCCCGGACGCCCGGCTGCTCGCCACCACGGTCGTCGGCAGCGTGCTGGTGCTGGTCGCCGGTTGGTGGTCGTTCCGCCGGTTGGAGCCCGCCGTGCTCAAGGAGCTCTGACGTGGCCGCGCCGATCATCGAGGCGGACGGCCTGGGCATCCGGTTCGTCCGCAACCGTCGCCGCCAACTGCGGCTGCGTGAGTTGTTCATCCACCGGGGTGCCCGTGGCGCGTTGCCGGGCCAGTTCTGGCCGCTGCGGGACGTGTCGTTCACCATCGAGCCCGGCGAGACCGTCGGGGTGATCGGGCGCAACGGCACCGGCAAGAGCACCCTGCTGCGGCTGATCGCCGGGGTGCTCATTCCGGACGAGGGCACCATCCGGGTACACGGCGCGGTGGCGCCGCTGCTGGAGTTGTCCGCCGGTTTCTCCAACGACCTGCCCGGGCGGGCGAACCTGCACCTGGTCGGTTGGCATCCACCACTAC
>NZ_JAKKFF010000557.1 GCF_022229015.1 Micromonospora foliorum | reverse complement strand
CGCGTGCGCGCGGCAGGGCCCCCGGTTGCCGCCGTCGGCGGTCTCTAACGCAGCGCGGCGGCGGGTCGGCGCGGCGCTCTGTCGTCGAACACGCCGGCCCGCTGTTGGCGTGCCTCCGCGTGGGGCAGGTCGGCGCGGGCGGCGGCATCCCGGTCGACGGGGTCCCGCTTCTTGGGCAGGTGCAGCAGCGCGGCGGCGACCACGGTCCAGAACACGTACGGGTACGTCTGGCCCGTGCCGAACATGGCCGACTCGGTGACCTGGATCAGCAGACCGGTGACGACGAGCCAGACGAGACCCGCGTCGGCCCGGCGTACCGGGGCCCGCAGGACGACCCGCCCGGCGGCCACCAGCAGCAGCACCAGCGGCACCACGGCGGCGAGCCCCAGCTCCAGCAGCAACTGCAGGTAGCTGTTGTGCACCACGCTGACGCCGGTGGTGCCGAAGAACTCGTCGGCGCTGGCCAGCTCGAACAGGTGGTTGCGCGACGCGTACCCGAAGCCCAGCGTGGGGCGGTTCTGCCACCACAGGTCGATGGTCGCCTGCCACATCTGGGTGCGGCCGTTGGACAGGTCACCACCGGTGGGGTCGGTGAAGCGCAGGACGAACTGGCGCATCCAGGGCGCGGCGAAGATGGTGGGCAGCAGGTTGAGCAGGTGTGCCACCAGCAGCAGGGCGGTCACCCCCGCGGCCAGGCGGACCATCCGGCCGAGCCCGTAGCGCAGCACGAGCCAGAGCGCGCCGACGAGCACGGCGATCAGCGCGGTGCGCGACTGCGACAGCAGGAGGCTGGCGGCGGCCGGCACCATGCCGAGCAGCGCGACGTGCCGCCGGGACTGCCGGTAGACCGCCCAGCCCAGCGGGATCGTCAGGGCGCAGACGATGCCGAGCATGTTCGGGTTGTTGTAGAGCCCCTGGAACCGGGTGACGCTGGAGGTCGCGGCGACGAGCGTGCCGTCGGCGAACCCGATGCCGAGGCTGACCACGATGGACGCGGTGAGGACCAGGTAGACCACGCGCAGGTCGGCCATCATGACCGCACGATCGGGCCACCGGCGTCGGATGAGTACGTGCACCAGGGCGGCCAGCAGCAGCAGCGCGACGCCCCGCTGGAGGGTCTCCATCGGGACCACCGACCAGGCGAAGCTCACCGTGGCGAGGCCGGCCATCGCCCAGAGCGCGGCGACGAACACGCGGGTCCAGAGGTCGGTGCGTGCCGGCGTCCGGGCCGGTAGGCAGAGCCCCCAGAGGACCAGGCCGGCGACCGCCGCGTACCGGGGATAGAAGCTGGCCTCGACCAGGGCCGGCACGTTGGACGAGGCGCAGACCAGCAGCCCCATGGTCAGGGCCAGCATCCACCGCCAGCCGTCCACCCGCCGGGTGAAGGCGAGCAGCAGCACCAGCGCCACCAACCCGGTCGCGACCAGCGGGACGGTGATGGCCGCGATGGTGGTGACCACCACGAGACACGTCGCGCCGACGAGCAGGCCCAGTTGGCCCATCCGGTTTCCCACGTGATGTCCTTCGAAGTCCGGCCGCAGGCGTTGCCGGCGGTCGTCGGGTGGGACCGCCCTCAGCGAGGCACGTCCTGTAGGCCCGGTCGGGCCGGTTCGACAGCCCAGCGGGCCCTGGCGGTGTGCATCGCCCGGATCATGTCCGGCCAGTTGGGCGGTCGATAGCCGGTGGCGTGGGCGAGGGCGTCCGCGTTCATCGACCGGTCGCAGGCGAACTCGTCGTCCGGCACGATGTTGCCGGGCCACCCGTAGACCTCGGCGATCAGGCGGAGCAGGTCGTACTTGGAGATCGGCTCGGCGGCCACGTGGTAGAGCCCGGTCAGCTCCGTCCGGGGCAGGATCACCGTACGGAGCAGTCGGGCGAACTCGACTGTCGTCACGCCGCTGTAGATGGCCCGGGTGAAGCCGCGTACCTGCCCCCGCTGGGACAGGAACCAGTCCACCAGCGAGCGGTTCGTGACCAGCTCGTGCCCGATGATCGACGTGCGGAGCGTGAGCGCCGGGGCCCCGCGCGCCTCACCCAGCAGCTTGGACCGCCCGTAGAGGTCGGGTGGGTCCGGCAGGTCGTCCTCGACATAGCCGCCCCGCCGGCCGGAGAAGACGCAGTCGGTGCTGACGTGGATCAGGCGGCTGCCGAGTTGCCCGCAGGCGTCGGCGAGCAGGTGGGGAAAGAGCGCGTTGAGGGTGACCGTCTGCACCGCGTCCTGCACGTCCGGCCGTTGCTTGATCACACCCACGCAGTTGACCACGACGTCCGGCCGCAGGTCGTCGATGAGCTGCCGGACCTGGCCGAACCGGGTCGCGTCGACGGCCGGGGTGATCCGGTCGAGCAGGCGCTGCGGGTACCACCCCGCGCGGTCCTCGATGCTCCGGGCGACGCCGTGGACGTCGAGGTCCGGGTCGTCGCTGAGCTCGCGGATGACCGCGTGGCCGAGCATGCCGGTGACGCCGACGACGAGGACCAGTCGCGTCGGACGCGGCTCCTCCTCGCCGGGGCCGCTGCGTCGGCGGGGAACCAGCTCCGGGCGCCGTCCGGCGGTACCGGTGCTCATGCCGTTACGACCGCCGCCGCCGCGGCCTCGACCTGCGCCCGCACCTCGGGCAGCGTCAGCAGCAGCGACTCGATCTCCGGTACGGACAGCCGCCGGGCGTTGTGCGAGTGGAAGTCGGCCAGGTTGCCGCTCTCGACGTCGCCCTCCTCGAAGTAGAGGGAGTAGTTGAGGTCGCGGCTGTCCACCGGCACCCGGAGGAA
This sequence comes from Micromonospora foliorum, assembly GCF_022229015.1. Classification (GTDB taxonomy): domain Bacteria; phylum Actinomycetota; class Actinomycetes; order Mycobacteriales; family Micromonosporaceae; genus Micromonospora; species Micromonospora foliorum. The sequence goes on along the minus strand of NZ_JAKKFF010000557.1, from coordinate 6,862 downwards.
CTCGCCGAGGTCCTCGACGTGGGCCAACTCCTCGCGGCTGGCCAGGGTCTCGTAGAGCTTCTCCCCGTGCCGGATGCCGAGCACGTTGAACTTCGCCGGGACCCGGAACAGGTTGCACAGCGCGGTGGCCAGATCGCCGATGGTGCAGGCGTCGGCCTTGCGGATGAAGACGTCACCGGGCTGGCCGTACCGGAAGGCGTGCTCCACCAGGTCGACCGACTGCGGCAGGGACATCAGGAACCGGGTCATCGACGGCTCGGTGACCGTCGGCAGCCCGCCCCGCAGGATCTGCTCGATGAACAGCGGGATCACCGATCCACGCGAGTACATGACATTGCCGTAGCGCACGCAGCAGACCCGGGTACGGGCTTCGGGGTTGTTGCGGGAGTGCGCCTGCGCGACCTTCTCCATGAGGGCCTTGGTCATGCCCATCGCGTTGACCGGATAGACGGCCTTGTCGGTGCTCAGCAGCACCAGCGCCTCCACGCCGACCCGCTCGCAGGCGTCCACCACGTTCGCGCTGCCGAGCACATTGGTGCGGACGGCCTCCAGCGGGAAGAACTCGCAGGAGGGGACCTGCTTGAGCGCCGCGGCGTGAAAGACGAACTCCATTCCCCGCGCGGCCTTGAGCACACTGTCGTAGTCCCGGACGTCACCGACGTAGTAGCGGACCCGGTCGTCGCCGAGGCGGTGCCGCATCGCGTCCTGTTTCGACTCGTCACGGCTGAGTACGCGCACCTCGGCGGCCCCGGCGTCGAGCAGTCGGGAAACCATTGTCTGGCCGAAGGATCCGGTGCCACCGGTGATCAGGAATCGCCGGTCCGAAAGCGAGGAAACCACATCTTCTCCTGCCTGTTTCCCGGGGGGCCATCCTCGGGAATCGGATTCTCGTCGAACGCGACCCTACGCTTGGACCAGAGGCGCCGTGACCTCTTCCGCCAAAAGGAATTCGAGTCGTGTTCGCTGTTCGTGGCGGCCTGCCGACAGATATGCGAACAACGCTCGGCGTTGTCGAAGTGGCCCGTTCGGCCCCCCATTGTCGACGCGCCGAAAGTCGTTAGCGCTAAAGACGGAGTTGGTGCTCTGGAAAGGTGGTATGCGTACTCCATGCCAAAAGTTGCTCTCCACGCGGCGCACCCGCGCGCCGGTGCTTCCGACCTGACGACCGGTCGGGAAACACCTCGGGACGGCACTACGACACGGCGACCGTACGATCGCTGGAAGCGGCTTCTCGACGTCCTCGGCGCTCTTCTCGTCCTCCTGCTCGGCGCTCCCGTGCTGGCCCTGGTGGCCCTGGTCGTGCTGGTGGCGCACGGGCGTCCCGTGCTGTTCCGGCACACCCGACCGGGGCTGCACGGCACGTTGTTCGAGGTGGTCAAGTTCCGCACGATGCGCCACCCCGACCCGGACCGAGGGCTGGTGAGCGACGCGGATCGCCTGACCCGGGTGGGCCGCTGGTTGCGGGCCAGCAGCCTCGACGAGTTGCCGGAGTTCTGGAACGTGCTGCGGGGCGAGATGAGCGTGGTCGGTCCCCGCCCGCACCTCGTCCGCTACCTCAGCCTCTACAACCCGGAACAGGCCCGACGGCACGACGTACGGCCCGGTATCACCGGGCTGGCCCAGGTGCGTGGCCGCAACGCGCTGGACTGGGACGCGAAGTTCACCTACGACGTCGAGTACGTCGACAGGCGGTCCTTCCTGCTGGATCTGAGGATCGTCCTGGCCACGATCTGGGTGGTGCTCAGCCGCCAGGGAATCTCCGCGCCGGGCGCGGCCACCTGGCACGAGTTCACCGGCAACCCGCCCGCGCAGGCGAGCGCCGAACACGACTCCGCCGACCGGCGATGAACCGGGTCCTGCTCCTGGGCGCCGGTGGGTTCCTCGGCCGACACATCCGGACGGCGCTGGCCGCCCACACCACCGTCCGGTCGATCACCCGCGCGGAGTGTGACCTGGTCCGGATCGAGCTGCGTGACCTGACCGCGCTTGTCGCCCGGGAGCGACCGGACGTGGTGGTGACGGCGGCCGGGCGGATCGTCGGCTCCGGGTACGACTTCGTGCAGGCGCACGTCGTAGCGACCGCGAAACTGATCGAGGCGGTGGCCGCCGCCGCCCCCGGCGCCCGCCTGATCCGGATCGGCTCGGCCGCCGAGTACGGCACCGTGCCGCACGGCCTCGCCGTCAACGAGGAGTACCCGGGCGCACCCGTCAGCGAGTACGGGCTCAGCCACCTGGCCGCCACCCGGTTGGCGGAGCTGGCCGGCGGGGCCGGCCGCCTCGACACGATGGTGTTGCGGATCTTCAACCCGGTCGGGCCGGGAATGCCGCCGGGCAATGTGCTCACTCGGGTGACCGCGATGGTGAGGTCCGCGGTCGCCACCGGAATGGGGGAGATCGCCGTGGGTCTGCACGACACGTACCGGGACTTCGTCGACGTGCGGGACGTCGCCACGGCGGTCCTCGCCGCGGCGCGCTGCCGGCCCGGGCCCGCGCGGGTCTTCAACGTGGGCAGCGGCAAGGCGGTGGCGACGCGCGACGTCGTCCAGTTGCTGGCCGAGGTGTCCTCCTTCACCGGCGACATCCGCGACGGCAGTTTCGCGCCCGATGCCAGCCGCTCGGCCGCGGTGCCCTGGATGTGCGCCGACATCGAGCGCGCGAACCGGGTGCTCGGGTGGGCGCCCGCGTACGACCTCGGTGAGTCGCTGACCACGCTATGGCAGGCCGACGGCGAGCAGCCCGCCCGCCCCGTCGCCGGTTCGGCGGCGAGGTGACGCCCATGCGGATCGGCCTGCTCACCCAGTGGTTCGACCCGGAGCCGGGCGCCGCGGCGCTCCCCGGGATGCTCGCCCGAGCCCTCGCCCGTCGAGGACACGAGGTCCAGGTCCTGACCGGCTTCCCCAACTACCCGACCGGCGAGCTGGCGCCCGGCTACCGGGTGACACGCCGCCTCGACGAGGTCGACGGAACGACCCGGATCCGCCGGGTGGCCCTCTATCCCAGCCATGACCGCTCCGCGCTGCGACGGCTGGCCAACTACGGCTCCTTCGCCGCCTCGGCGCTGGTCTCCGGCACGTCGGCCCTGCGCGGCCTGGACGCCCTCTGGGTCGGGAACTCACCGATCAGCGTCGCCCTGCCCATGTGGTTCACCCGGTACGTGCAGCGGGTGCCGGTGCTGCTGCACGTCCTGGACCTGTGGCCCGACAGCGCGGTGGCCAGTGGCTTCCTCGGCACCGACCGGGTGTCGCGGATGATCGAACGGGGAATGGCCGGCTGGTGCGGTGGGATGTACCGCAGCGCCGGCCGGGTCGCGTACGTCTCGCCCGGCGCCGCCGACCTGCTCGCCGGCCGAGGCGTGCCCCGGGAGAAGCTCGTCCACATTCCGGTCTGGGCCGACGAGACACCGCGTACCCGCGTCGCCGACCTGCGCGCGGAGTTCGGGCTCCGCGAGGACCAGGTGGTGCTGGTGTACGCCGGAACGCTAGGCGAGGCGCAGGGGCTCGACTCGCTCATCGACGCCTGCGCCCGGATCCGCGACCCGCGGTTGGTCTGCCTGATCGCCGGCTCCGGAACCACCGAGGAGCGGCTACGACGGCGGGCCGAGGAGGCGAACGCGACACACGTGCGGTTCCTCGGCCGGGTGCCCCGGGAGCGGATGCCCGCGCTCATGGCCACCGGCGACGCGCACTACGTGAGCCTGCGACCGGGCGGCATGTCGGCGTACACGATGCCGAGCAAGGTGCAGGCCACCCTCGCCGCCGGGCGGGCCCTGCTGGTCGCCGCGGAGGGGGACGCCGCCGCCGTCGCGCGGGACAGCGGTGCCGGTATCACCGCTCGACCGGGTGACCCGGACTCGATCGCCGACGCCCTGCGGGAACTCTGCGACCTGGGCCGGGAGAAGCTTGAGCTGCTCGGTCAGGCCGGTCGGGCGCACTACGACCGGGTCTTCTCCGTCGCCGCCGGCGCCGAGCGGGTCGAGCGGGCGCTGTGCGAGGCGGTGGAGAGCCACCGGCGGCGCTGACCTCGGCGAAGCACGTTCCGGACCGTGGACAGCTCGTCCAGACTGGTGGCGCGCAGCGCCGGCACGTTGTGCCCTCGGCCTTGTGCAGCTCCCTGCCTCGACGGGGCGCGCTGTAGAGTCGCGACGGCCGGTCGGGCGAGGGAAGAAACGGCCGGACCTGCGAGGGGGATGGCGCGTGCTGCACTTGAGGGTGATCACCCCGGAGAGCAGGTCGACGGAGGTTGTCGACCTGCTCTCCGCAGAGGCGGGGGTGACCCACCTCGCCGTGCTGCCTGGTGCCGCCCGGCAACCGCAGGGTGACCTCATCCTCTGCGACGTGGTGCGGGAGAGCGCCGACCGCGTGCTGCGGGAGTTGCGGCGGATCGGCGTGGACACCAGCGGCGGCATCGCGGCCGAGGACATCGAGCTGACCATCTCCGCGGCGGCCGACCGGGCGGCGCACCGGGCACCGGGCAGTGGCGCGGACGCGGTGGTCTGGGACGAGATCGCCGCGAAGACCGGCGAGCAGACGGAACTGTCCGGCACGTACCTCGTGCTGATCGTGGTGGCCACCATGATCGCCGGCATCGGGGTGCTGCTGGACCAGCCGATTCTCATCGTCGGGGCGATGGTCGTCGGTCCGGAGTTCGGCCCCCTCGCCGCGCTGTGCGTGGCGTTGCTGCGCCGCCGGCTCGGGGTGATCGGCCGCTCGGTGCAGGCTCTCGTGGTCGGCTTCCTGGCGGCCATGGTGGCGACCGTGCTGAGCACCTGGGCGCTGACCGCAGCCGGCCTGGTCAGCCGGGAGATGCTGCTCGCCGAACGCCCACTCACCGACTTCATCTGGCGGCCGGACGCGCTGTCCTGGGTGGTCGGTCTACTCGCCGGCGTGGCCGGGATGCTCTCGTTGACGTCGAAGAAGTCCGGCAGCCTGGTCGGGGTGCTGATCTCGGTGACCACGGTCCCGGCCGCGGCGAACGTGGCGGTGGCCGCCGCCTACGGAGTGTGGGACGAAGCGGGCGGCTCGGCACTCCAACTGGTGATCAACCTGGGCGCGATCGTCCTGGCCGGACTGCTCACCCTCGTGGTGCAGCAGGTCCTGTGGTGGCGTCTGGCTCGCCGGTTCCGTCGTCCAGCAACCGGGTGAGCAGCGTCCGCAACGGGATCGACTCGCCGTCGCGGCCACCGGCCCCGACCACCAACGGCGCCGGGCTGGGCTCCGGGTCAGCGCCGAACAGCCGGGCCCGCAGACCGCCCGGCACGGTCAGCAGGTGGAACCGGCCGGCCACGTCCACCGCCCGGGTCTCGGCCCGGTCGACGTACCAGCCGGTCAGCCTGGTCCGGTAGCGCCCGCGCCCGTCGTAACCCCGGGCGACCAGCCGGGTGGTGCGCAGCCCCCGCCGGGTCGCCTCGGCCACGAACCAGGCCACCAGCTTCGCCGCCTCGGCCTGCTCGGCGGCCCGCCGCCGCGCGTCCGCGTCGGCGTGCGCCCGCACCGCCTGCCGCTGCTGATCCCGCCACTCTCGGGCGTCTCGCTCACCCACGACGCCGACGGTACGCGAGCCGACTCAGTCGAGCACGGCCCGTAGCGTGTGCCGGGCGATGCCGGCCATCACCGGATTGGTGTCGACGTAGTAGGGCAGCGCGTTGATCGCCTGCAGCAGAGCCCAGCCGCGCCCCCGCTGCCAGGTCGCGTCGTCCACGCCCAACGCCCGCCGGTACGTCTCCCGGGAACCCGCGTCGAGCATGTTCCACGCCGGCATCAGGTCCACCGCGGGGTCACCCAAGCCGGCCGTTCCCCAATCGATAACGGCAGCCAGTCGACCGTCGCGGACCAGCAGGTTGCCCGGCATCAGGTCGGCGTGGATCCACACGTCGGTGGGGTCGTCGCGGCCCGCGTCCCGGCACCGGGCCCACACCTCGGTGAGCGCGGCGGTGTCGGTGAGCGCGCCGCTGACCGCGAGCGCGGCCCGTACGCCGGTGTCCTCGTCGGCCAGTGGCCCGCCGCGCCCGTTCCCGGACCAGGCCCGCCCGCCGGTGTCGATGCCGCGCAGGGCCGTCACCACGGCGGCCAGGTCACCGGCGAACACGTCGAGGTCGCCGATCCGGTCGGGCTGGGCCGTCTCGCCCGGAATGAACTGGTACGCCGTCCACGGCCCGGGGTACCCGTCGCCCGGCTCGCCGAGGCCGAGCGGTTCGGGCACCGGGACCGGCAGGTGCGCGCCGAGCAGCACGGCGTACTCCTGCTCACGCCGTAGTTCGGCGCGCAGCTCGGGTCCGGTCGAGGGGAGCAGCGGAAACCGCAGCACGATGTCCGGGCCGAGCCGGAACAGGGCGTTCACCGTGCCGGTCGAGGGGAGCGGCCGGACCGGCAGGCCCCGCCACCGCGGAAACTGCTCGGACACCAGCGCGGAAACCACGTCCACGCTCACGTCAACCTGATCGGCGTGCATCCTCACCGCGAGATCATCGACCCGAACCTCGCGGCCACGCCAGCGGATTTCCCCGCCGCCCGCGCCGGCCGCCGCCCGCGGTCGTCCCGGCCGGGTCTGGGCCAGGGGGTGGGCACCCGCGCCGATCTTGCAGTTTCGGTTGTCGAGATAGGCGGATTGCCGGCTATGTCGGGACAGTAAGTGCAAGATCGACGGAGAGGGGCGGCTCGGCTTCGGCGATCATGGAGTTGTGGTGCCTGGCTTGGTGTTTCTCGGGCGATTTGTCGCCCACCACAACTCCATGATCGACGGGACGGGGCGGGGTTGACGTGCCGAACGGGGTCAGGCCAGGCCGGCGCGGCGCAGGGCTTCGGCCATCGCGTCGTTGGCCGGCGCCGGTGCGCCCTGCCGCTGCCCGCCACGACCGCCCTGCTGC
>NZ_JAKKFF010000556.1 GCF_022229015.1 Micromonospora foliorum | reverse complement strand
TTCCCTACACGGCGCTCGTCCGATGTGGAACCCGTCGCCCGGCAGTGATCGGCCTGGTTGTAGCTGGGTTGGCCCAGTCGTGTCGACGGTCACGACGGGCCGGGGCCGTCCACCGTGACGCCGGACACGACGTCAGGCTCAAGACACCCAATCGGCCGCATCCGGCGAGGTGGCTAAGGTGCGCCGCGACCGGACGGCGGCGGCGCCGGCGTGTACGGCGGTGGCGGACGCCCTCCGGCCAGTGGCGGCGGCCGTCCTCCCGCAGGTGGCGGTCGTCCCCCGGCTGGTGGCGGTGGCCGTCCGCAGGGTGGTGGCGGTGGTCGTCCGCAGGCCGGCACTGGTCGTCCTGGCGGTGGGGTGTACGGCGGCGAGGGCGGTCAGCCCGGTCGCGCGGAGCCGCCCCGGCGTGGTGGGCCTGAGCCTGACTACCGGGCTCAGCGACCTGGCCGCCGACGCGACGACGACGCGCCCGTCGACCCGTACGGGCAGTATCCCGGGGGTGGGCGTGGTCACCGGGGCGACCGTTACTGATCGGCGCTGAGGCGTTCATCCGCCCCCTGGAAACGGGCGGTGCGGGTGGGAGCTGTCGGCACCCACCCGCCGATCGGTCAGATCCGGCGTAGCACCGCCACGACCCGGCCCATGATGGTGGCGTCATCGCCGGGGATCGGGTCGAAGGCAGGGTTCTGCGGCATCAGCCAGACGTGCCCGTCGCGCCGCCGGTAGGTCTTCACGGTCGCCTCGCCGTCGAGCATGGCGGCCACGATCTCGCCGGAGTCGGCGGTCGGCTGCTGCCGGACGACCACCCAGTCGCCGTCGCAGATCGCCGCGTCGAGCATCGAGTCGCCCTTGACCTGGAGCATGAAGACCTCGCCCTCACCGACCAGCTCGCGTGGGAGCGGGAAGATGTCCTCCACGGCCTGCTCGGCGAGGATGGGGCCACCGGCGGCGATCCGGCCGAGCATCGGCACGTACGCCGGGGTCGGCCGCTGTGCCCTCGACAGCTCGTCGTCGATCGCCTCGCTGGGGGCGCGGACGTCCACCGCGCGCGGCCGGTTCGGGTCGCGGCGCAGGAAGCCCTTCTTCTCCAGCTCCTTGAGCTGGTAGGCGACGCTGGACGGCGACACCAGGCCGACCGCCTCGCCGATCTCCCGGACGCTCGGCGGGTAGCCGTGTCGTTCCACCCAGTTGCGGATGAACTCCAGGATGCGGCGCTGGCGGGCGGTCAGGTCGACCGTCGCCGGGTCGGGGAAGGCGCTGACCACCGGGGTGACCGGGCGCACGGCGGGCTGACCCGTCCGGCTGCGCGCGGCGCTGCGGCGTCGGGTGGCCGGGGGGCCCGCCTCGGTGATCTGCTGCGGGCTCTTCGGCCGGCTGGCCCGGTCCTCGGTCACGTCCGTCCTCCCTGGTCGGCGCTGGGTGCCTCGTCGGCTCGTGGTGCGTGCGGTGGTGCCACGTTGTTCATGACCGTATAGGTGAGATCAGTCATTTTCAAACATCTGTACGACCTCTCACCGGCGTGTCGGGGTGAAAAAGCACTCCGGTCGTACGGATGTTCTGATAAATGGTACGTCAGGTAGTACTGGTGTTCGATCCTCGACCGTTTCCCGGCCGGGTCCGACCTGCTGGCCGGTAACCCGGGCGGGGCCGTGGCGTTGGGTCTTCGGGCGTGCTGCCGGGGCGGGGGTGACCGGATGGTCCGTGACGCGCCGGACACGCCGGCCAACTTGACCCGGCTTCCCCGGCGACATACGGTCGACCCCTAGATGTAGTAGTGACACGGGCGTAAGTTGCCTACAGGTTGGGTCTGACTACCGACCGCACTCCCGTAACGTCGATCACGGCGGGCGTCATCCGAGGATGGCACCGTCGCGGTGAGGCGTGCCCGGGGGTGTCCGGCGTGCCCGCAGTTGATCATTTTTAGGAGGTGGACGATGCGGTGTCCGTACTGCCGGCACGCTGACTCCCGGGTGGTCGACTCGCGGGAGGCCGACGACGGCCAGCTCATCCGACGGCGGCGGTCCTGCCCGGAGTGCGGCAAGCGGTTCACCACCGTCGAGGAGGCGGTGCTCGCGGTCGTCAAGCGCAGCGGGGTGACCGAGCCGTTCAGCCGCACAAAGATCATCGGCGGGGTGCGCAAGGCGTGCCAGGGCCGGCCGGTGGACGACGACTCACTCGCGCTGCTCGCGCAGCGGGTGGAGGAGACGGTCCGGGCCAAGGGGGCCGCCGAGATCCCCAGCCACGACGTGGGCCTGGCGATCCTGGGTCCGCTGCGCGACCTGGACGAGATCGCCTACCTGCGGTTCGCCAGCGTCTACCGCTCGTTCGACTCGCTCGCCGACTTCGAGCGCGAGATCGAGACGTTGCGGGCCGCGGCGCGAGCGCGGGAGCAGGGCCGGGCCGATGCGGTTGAAGCCGCCGGCCGTACCAGCTGAGTCTTCACAGTTTTTCGAGAGATTGGGACGCGCGGTGGGTGACCGCGCAGACGAGGGGGGCGACGGCGTGACAACTAGCCGTTCACGGAACAAGGCAGGCGTGGGGCTGAAGATCGAGCGGGTGTGGACGACCGAGGGGGTCCACCCGTACGACGAGGTCTCCTGGGAGCGCCGGGACGTCGTGATGACGAACTGGCGGGACGGCTCGATCAACTTCGAGCAGCGTGGGGTGGAGTTCCCGGAGTCGTGGAGCGTCAACGCGGCCAACATCGTGACCACCAAGTACTTCCGGGGAGCGGTGGGGACCCCGGAGCGGGAGTGGTCGCTCAAGCAGCTGATCGACCGGGTGGTCACCACCTACCGCACCGCGGGTGAGGAGTACGGCTACTTCGCCGGCCCGGCCGACGCCGAGGTGTTCGCGCACGAGCTGACCTGGATGCTGCTGAACCAGGTGTTCAGCTTCAACTCGCCGGTCTGGTTCAACGTCGGCACGCCGTCGCCGCAGCAGGTCAGCGCCTGCTTCATCCTGGCCGTCGACGACTCGATGGACTCGATCCTCGACTGGTACAAGGAGGAGGGGCTGATCTTCAAGGGCGGCTCCGGCTCCGGGGTCAACCTGTCGCGGATCCGCTCGTCCCGTGAGCTGCTCTCCTCCGGCGGCAACGCCTCCGGCCCGGTCAGCTTCATGCGCGGCGCGGACGCCTCCGCCGGCACCATCAAGTCCGGCGGCGCCACGCGGCGTGCGGCCAAGATGGTCATCCTCGACGTGGACCACCCGGACATCCAGGAGTTCGTGGTCACGAAGGCGCGCGAGGAGGACAAGATCCGCGCGCTGCGCGACGCCGGGTTCGACATGGACCTCGGTGGCTCCGACATCGTCAGCGTGCAGTACCAGAACGCCAACAACTCGGTCCGGGTCTCCGACGAGTTCATGTCGGCGGTGGAGAACGGCAAGGGCTTCGACCTGCGCGGCCGGCTGGACGGCTCGGTGATCGAGACCGTCGACGCCAAGAACCTGTTCCGCGCCATCTCCCAGGCCGCCTGGGAGTGCGCCGACCCGGGCCTGCAGTACGACGACACCATCAACGACTGGCACACCTGCCCGGAGACCGGGCGGATCACCGCGTCGAACCCGTGCTCGGAGTACCTGCACCTGGACAACTCCTCGTGCAACCTGGCCTCGCTCAACCTGATGAAGTTCCTCCGCGCCGACGGTGGCTTCGAGGTGGAGAAGTTCGTCAAGTCCGTCGAGTTCGTCATCACCGCGATGGACATCTCGATCTGCTTCGCGGACTTCCCGACCGAGAAGATCGGCGAGACGTCCCGCGCCTACCGGCAGCTCGGCATCGGCTACGCCAACCTGGGCGCCCTGCTGATGGCCACCGGCCTGCCGTACGACTCGGACCAGGGCCGCTCGGTCGCCGCGTCGATCACGTCCCTGATGACCGGCACCGCCTACCGCCGCTCGGCCGAACTGGCCGGCGTGGTCGGCCCGTACGACGGCTACGCCCGCAACGCCGAGCCGCACAAGCGGGTCATGCGCAAGCACGCGGCGGCCAACGACGAGATCAAGCCGACCAGCCCGGTGGCCACCGCGATCGTCCGCGAGGCGACCAAGCAGTGGACCCAGGGCAACAAGATCGGTGACAAGTTCGGTTGGCGCAACGCGCAGGCGAGCGTCCTCGCCCCGACCGGCACGATCGGCTTCATGATGGACTGCGACACGACCGGCGTGGAGCCGGACCTGGCGCTTGTCAAGTTCAAGAAGCTGGTCGGCGGCGGCTCGATGCAGATCGTCAACCAGACGGTGCCGCGCGCCCTGCGCAGCCTCGGCTACCCCGAGGAGCAGGTCGAGGCGATCGTCGAGCACATCGCCGACCACGGCCACGTGGTGGACGCCCCCGGCCTCAAGCCGGAGCACTACCCGGTCTTCGACTGCGCCATGGGGGAGCGGACGATCGCCCCGATGGGTCACGTGCGGATGATGGCGGCCATCCAGCCGTTCGTCTCCGGCGCCATCTCCAAGACGGTCAACATGCCGGAGGCGGCCACCGTCGAGGACGTCGAGAAGATCTACTTCGAGGGCTGGAAGCTCGGCCTCAAGGCCCTGGCGATCTACCGGGACAACTGCAAGGTCGGCCAGCCGCTCTCGGTGGCCAAGTCCAACAAGGCCACCGAGCCGGCCGCCGTCGAGACGGCACCGGCCGCGCCGGCCGCGGTCGAGAAGGTCATCGAGTACCGGCCGGTGCGTAAGCGCCTGCCGAAGAAGCGCCCGTCCGAGACGGTCAGCTTCTCCGTCGGCGGCGCCGAGGGCTACCTGACCGCGTCGTCCTACCCGGACGACGGCCTCGGTGAGGTCTTCCTGAAGATGTCCAAGCAGGGCTCGACCCTGGCCGGCGTGATGGACGCCTTCTCGGTGGCCATCAGCATCGGCCTGCAGTACGGCGTGCCGCTGGAGACGTTCGTCAGCAAGTTCACCAACATGCGCTTCGAGCCGGCCGGCATGACCGACGACCCGGACGTGCGGATGGCGGCCTCGGTGATGGACTACATCTTCCGTCGCCTGGCGCTGGACTTCCTGCCCTACGAGCGCCGTGCCGAGCTGGGCATCTTCACCGCGTCGGAGCGGGCCGCGCAGCTGCGGGCCGAGGCTGACGCGGAGGCCGCCGCCGTCACCGGTGCCGAGCTCACCGCGATGGCGTCGTCCGCGCCGGTGGAGACCCCGGCCAAGCCGGAGGCGGTCGCCCAGCCGGCCCAGGAGATGGCCGACGTGGCCGCCGCCAAGCCGGCTCCGAGCGTGGGTTCCAGCACCGAACTGCTGGAGGCCGTGATCGGTAAGGCCGCCGACGCGCCGCTCTGCTTCACCTGCGGTACGAAGATGCGCCCCGCCGGTAGCTGCTACGTCTGCGAGGGCTGCGGCTCCACCAGCGGTTGCAGCTGACGTACGCGAAACGCGGCGCTGCCCCGGTCTCCCTCGTCGGAGGCCGGGGCAGCGCCGTTTCCGGGTCTCCTGGAGCTCGCGCGGGAGGGCATGTTGTCGTTGGCCGTGATGCCTGTGAGTCATCTTGATGACTCACAGGCATCACGCTCGTCAGGGTGTTGTGCGGTGGGCTGCCAGCTGAGGATCGGCGGGAACCGGGCTACTGGCTTGCTCGCCCGGCGGCGCGAACGGCGTTGCGGAACAGCATCGCGACGGTGGTCGGACCGACTCCGCCGACCCGGGGGGTGATGGCGCCGGCTACCTCGGCGCACGCTTCGTCCACGTCCGGTAGGAGCCGCCGGCCTTCGTAGCGGACGCCGGCGCCGATGACAACGGCTCCGGGCTTGACGTGCTCGGGCTGAACGATCCCGGGTACGCCGGCGGCGGCGACGAGGATGTCGGCGCGGCGGGTGTAGCGGGCCCAGTCGGGAACACCGGTGTGTACGACGGTGACGGCGGCGTTGGCGGTGGGGCGTTTCTGGGCGAGCAGCATGGCCAGGGGTCGGCCAAGGGTGGCGCCCCGGCCGAGGATGACGACCTCACGGCCGGCGACGGGGATCTCGTAGTACGCCAGGAGGGCTTCGATGCCGGCGGGGGTGCAGGGCAGTGGGCCGGGCAGGCCGACGGCGAGACGCCCCATGTTCAGCGGGTGCATGCCGTCGACGTCCTTGTCCGGGTCGATGGTCTGCAACGCCGCGTCGTAGTCCAGGTGCCCCGGAACCGGGTACTGCACGAGCAGCCCGTGTACGGCCGGATCGCTGTTGAATCGGGCGATGGCCTGGTGCAGCTCGGCCTGGGTGGCGCTGGCCGGCAGGTGCACGTGCGGGGAGGCGAACCCGAGCGCGGCGGCCTGACGCTGCTTGATTGAGATGTAGCCGGCGCTGGCGTCGTCGTCGCCGACGAGGATGGTGGCGAGGCTCGGTGTGATCCCGCGGCTGCGCAGGCGGGCGACTGCCTCGGCCGTCTCGGCCAGCACGGCTTCGGCGACGGGTGCGCCCGGCAGGAGCCGGGCAGCGCCCGATGGGGTGTGGTGCTCGGCGGATTCGCTGGTCGTGGTCATGACGCTTCCTCGACGCAGGCGCCCAGGCGGTCGACGCCCGCGAGAGGCTCCCCGATGGTTCCACCATCCCCGTGCCGCCAGTCGCCGGTGGTTCGATGATGCCGCATCACCAGGGCGGTTGCCCAACTGGACCAGCAGAGCCGCGGTCAGCCCCGGGCGGGCTCAGTCGGTTGGTAGGAGCGGGCGCATGAACGTTCGCTCGTACCGCACGACACAACCCGAGTTGTCGCGGATGCGGTCGGCCGCGACGAACTCCGGGTCGTTGCCGAACCGTGCGCGGTAACGCTCGTACGCTGCCAGGCTCTCGAAGCTGAACAGCGCCTCGGCCTTGTCGCTGGCACCCTCGGCGGGCAGGAAGTAGCCGTGGTGCACACCACCGTGCTTGGCCACCAGCCGCATCCATGCCCGGGCGAAGTCTTCGAACGCGTCGATCTGCGCGGGATCGATGGTGTAGTGCACGACGCAGGTGATCACACCGTCACCCTACGGCCGGATGTCGGTAACACTCGTGCTCCGCCTTACGAAGAAGGGGTGTGAAGGCTACGAGGGAGGACGGCCTGTGAGTGAGCCGAGCCGAGCCGATGATGACATTTCCGGCATCGGAGCCGATCCGGTGGCCTTCGAGGTCTTCTACCGGCGGCACCTGGAGGCGGTGGGCCGGTTCGTGGCCCGGCGGGTCGACGACCCGCACCTCGCCGCCGACCTGACCGCCGACGTGTTCCTGGCGGTGATCGAGTCGGCGGCCGGCTACCGGCCGGACCGGGGTAGCCAGATCGGCTGGCTGTACGGGGTGGCCCGCAACGTCATCGGCGACGAGCGGCGTCGGGCGGCCCAACGGCTGCGGGTGACCGGCCGACTGGCCGGACGGCGGGACCTGGGCCCCGATGACATCGCCCGCATCGAGGAGCGGATCGACGCCGAGTCGGCGGCTCGACGCACCCATCGGGCGCTGAGCGAGCTGCCCGAGGGCACTCGGACCCTTGTCGAACTCGTCGCCGTGGACGGCCTCACCGTAGCGGAGGCCGCGACCGTGCTGGGGGTGTCGCCCGTCGCCGCTCGGGTCCGCCTGCATCGTGCCCGCCGCGTCGTCCGCGCCGTGCTCGCCCGCCCGGTCACCACCCTCGCCTGATGAGACGGAGATGACGATGAACGAGACGGAACGGTCGCCGCAGGGTTTCGAGGAGCAGCTCCTCAGGGATCTGACCGCACACGTCGCCCAACGGGCCGAGATGGCGTCGGCGGCCCGTCCCGCCGGACGACGTACCCGGTTCCTGCGCGGCTGGCGCCTCGTCGGAGCGTTCGGGCTGGCGGTCGCGCTGACCGCCGGTGCGCTGGTGGTCCAGACGATCAGGGTGGGCGACCAGTCGCCGCCGACTGCCAGCGCGTCGGAGATCTTCCACCTGGCGGCCGACGCGGCCCGGCAACAGCCGGAGCTCACCGCCCGACCCGAGCAGTACGTCTTCACGGAATACCTGGTGACGATCCGGGACCTGCCGGACAGCGGTCCTTACCAGACCACACGGAGCCAACTGTGGCAGTCGGCTGGCGGAGTCGCGTACACGCAGGGACGCTACCGACCGGAGAGCGATCCGAACGGGTGGGGCGAGCTGAGGGTGCTCAAGATGGGAGATGCCGCCGATCCCACGAAGGACCTCGACGCGTTCCAGCCGCCGGCGTACCACGGCGACCTGCCCTCCGATCCGGACGAGCTGCTTCGATACCTTCGGGAGAACCCGGTCGACCTGCATCTTCCCGAAGGGGCCGACGAGGAGGCCCTCTACGCGGACGAGAGCATGGTGTACACCACCGCCCGGTCGATGGTCCGCGGCGGCTACGTGCCGCCCCACGCGCTGGCGGCGCTGTTCGAACTGTTGGCACGGGAGCCCGGAGCGATCGTCATATCGGCCGACGTCGTGGACGCCGCAGGTCGACACGGGGTGGCGATCCGTATGCCCGGCGTTATCGGTGGTAACCAGGACTTCCTCTTCGATCGGGACACCCACGTCTTCCTCGGCACCCGCGGGACGGTGGTGCGCAACGGCAAGGAGTCCCTGTACGACGCTGTCGCGCTACTCCGCATCGCCATCGTCGACCGGCCGGGCCAGCTGCCCTGAGCGGTGCCGGCACCGCCCCGGACCTGGCCGAACGGTCAGGTCGGACCGGTCAGGGCTGGGCGAACAGGGGGCCGTAGTTCGAGCGGAACATCTGCTCGCCGAGGCGGCGCAGCACCAGGTCGCGCAGCACGGGCGGGAGCCCGGTGGCCTTGTCCCGGCGGTGGGTCTGGCTGAGCACCCAGTTTGCCCGTGGGCGGCGCCGCGCCTCGAAACCACGCAGCGCGTCGGCGACGGAATCGGCGGTGGCCAACGACGAGGCGAGCACGACCGCGTCCTCCAGGGCCATTGCCGCACCCTGGGCCATGTTCGGTGAGGTGGCGTGGGCGGCGTCGCCGATCAGCAGCACCGGCCCCCGGGACCAGGAGTCGAGCACGACCTCCTGGTTCGGCCCGGCGTGCAGGGTGCTGTCGTCGTAGTCGAGGGCCTTGAGCATGGTGGCCACCGGCTCGGTGAACGTCGCAGCCAGCTCGTCGCGCCAGCCCGGCCGGTCGGCCACCGGGCCGTCGTTGTAGTAGCAGTACGTCTGCTCGGCGCTGATCGGGATCGTGAGGAACTGCCTACCGCGCCCCAACTGCACCGACCAGACCGGCTCGTCGTCGACGCGGGGAGCGACCCACCGGTACGCGTACTGGCCGAGGTCGCGGGCCGCCTGACCGTCGAAGGCGAGCCGGCGGACCGTCGAGTTCACCCCGTCCGCACCGAGCACCAGGTCGTACCGTTCGGTGCTGTCGTCGTCGAACTCGACGGCGACCCGGTCGCCCTCCGCAAGGAGCGCGACTGGTTGGCGGCCCCAGCGGATCGGGGTGTCCCCGACACCAGCGAGCAGCGCCCGGTGCAGGTGTGCCCGGGGCATCGACACGCACGGCCCGACTCCCTGCCACAGCGCGGCCACGTCGATGTCGAAGAGACGACGCCCGCGCTGGTTGGCGCTGCGCTGCCGGGTGATTTCCACGGCGACGTCGGCGACCGACTCCCGCAGGCCGAGTACGTCGAGCATTCGGGTCGCGTTGCCGGTGAGGTAGATACCGGTGCCGGAGTGGGTCGGCCCGGATGCCCGCTCGACCACGTCGATCGTCGCGCCCCACCCGCGCAGCGCCGCCACCGTCGCCAGCCCGGCGACACCTCCGCCGACGATCAGTACCCGGACACCGTCACCCCGCATGACACATCCCTCCCCGTTGCACCTGCCGGCACCCCCGCTGAGCTGCTGCTCAACGGTCCGGCCGCCGCCGCACTCTACGAGGCGGGTGGGTCAGCGCACGGGAATGGGGGCTGAACTACCGAGGAATGGGCTGCGACGATGAGGGCATGACGACCGCTGAGGCGTACGCCGAGTTCGGCAGCCGCGAGGCGCGCGGGGTGTCGCCCACGTACGAGCGACTGTCGCGGGCCGTCGCCCGCGACGACGACCTACTCACCCTGCTCGACGGGCTTCCGCCGGCCAAGCGGCAGCCGAATCTGCTGTTCGGCGTCGTCCGTTGGCTCGGTGGCCCGGTCGACGACCCGGGCGCGTTTCACGACTACGTGGTGACGCACTGGCCGGCCATCGAGACGCAGGTGCGCGCCCGGGCCACCCAGACGAACGAGGCGGGCCGGTGCGCGGTCCTGCTGCCGGTGCTCGCCGCGTTGCCGCAACCCCTCGCCCTGCTGGAGGTCGGTGCGTCGGCCGGGCTCTGCCTCTACCCCGACCGGTACGCGTACCGCTACGGCGATCACGAGGTCGGCTCCGGTGAGCCGGTCATCGAGTGCGCCGCCGACGGGTTGGTGCCGCCGGCCCGCGTACCCCGGGTGGTGTGGCGGGCCGGCCTGGACCTCAACCCGCTCGACGTGACCGACCCCGACGACGTGTCCTGGTTGGACGCCCTGATCTGGCCGGAGCACGCTCACCGGCGGGCCCGGCTGCGGGCCGCGGCGGCGGTCGCCGCGGCCGAGCCGCCGCTGCTGGTCCGCGGCGACCTGGTGGACGACCTGCCGGCGCTGGCCGCGCGGGCGCCGACCGACGCGACGCTTGTGGTCTTCCACACGTCCGTGCTCTACCAGGTGCCGCGGCCGCGCCGGGACGCGTTCGTCCGGTTGGTCCGTGAGCTGCCCGGGCACTGGGTGGCGAGCGAGGGGCCGGAGGTGCTCCGGTACGACGGCCTGCCCGAGCCGCCGAGCGACGCGCTGCACAACGTCGTCGCGCTCGACGGAAAGCCGCTGGCCTGGGCCAGAGGCCACGGCCAGGCGATGACCTGGTTCGGCTGAGCCCGCCAAGCCGCTGATTCGACGTGGTCAGCTCACCGTGCCGGCTCGGGCATCCGGGCGCGCAGGGCCCGGATGAACCAGTCCACCGCCGGCGCTGTCGCATCGCCTGTCGACCAGCCGTTGAGCACCGCCAGCAGGTCGAGGTAGCGGTCCCGGCGGGGGTCGTTGGCCGGAACCAGCCGGTCGAGCAACCGCCGACGCAGGTCGGCGTCGTCCGGGTGACCGTGCAGGCTCGCGTACCGGGCGGTGACGGCCGCGACCACCGGATCGGCCTGCGGGCTGGTGGGATCGAGACCGGACGCGAGGGCGGGGGCCACCGCGTCCCGGACCACCGCGACGGCGTCCGGGCGGGGCAGCCCCGGGACGTCGTGGTCGGCGGCGTGCTGCCGCACCAGCCGCCGCATCCCGGCCCGGAACGCGGGGTCCCGGCACAACTCGGCCAGTTCCAGCCACGCCTCGACCTGCTCGGCGCTGGGGTCGTCGGGAAGCTCCGGTGTCATCGAGACGATCACACCCGGGTACGCGGGCTGGTCGCCGAGGCCGGCGAAGACGCTGCCCAGGAAGTCGGCCACCAACTGCCCCCGCTCCCGGGTGGTGAGCCGGGCCAACCGGTGCAGCTCGTCCACCTCGGCCGGGCCCGACCCGCGCCTCGCCGCGACGGTGAGCACCGCCTGACGCAGCCGCAGCACCCGGATCTGCACCGCCAACGCCGCGGCGTGCGCGGCGGCCACCTCGGGCAGGGGCACCTCCTGGTCCACCACCCGCCGGATGGTGGCCAGGTCCAGGCCCAGGTCACGCAGCGTCCGCACCAGCTCCAACCGGGCCACGGCCGACGGCCCGTACCGTCGGTAGCCGGTCGGGCTCCGGTCCGTCGGTGGCACGATCCCGTTGTCGGCGTAGTACCGGATGGTCTTGACGCTCAGGCCGGTCCGTCTCGCCAGCTCGCCGATCGTGTGACGCGTCTCCCCGCTCATGCCCCCACCCTCACGTCTCCCCCCGGTGGAGACTCAAGCCGCTGCGGCGATCGGTCAGCGGACCCGCTCGTGGCGGAGCAGGACCACGCCGTTGCCGAAGACGCGGCTCTCCACCAGCCGCAGATTGGTCGGAGTCTCGGCGTCGGGGAAGAGTCGACGGCCCCGACCGACCAGTACCGGGTGGACGTAGATCCGGTACTCGTCGATCAGGTCGTGCCGGGCGAACGTCGCGGCCAGGTCGGCCCCGCCGAGCGCCAGGTCGCCGCCCGGCTCGGCGGTGAGCCGGCGGACCTGCTCGACGTCGACCTCGCGCACCACCGTCGCGTTCCAGTCGGCATGGTCGAGGGTGCGCGAGTAGACGATCTTCGGCATGTCCCGCCAGATCCGGGCGAACTCGCGCTCCGGGCCACTGGCGGTCGGGTCCTGGTCGGCGGTCGGCCAGTAGGCGGCCATCAGCTCGTGGCTGACCCGGCCGCTGAGGAACCCGCCCATCGGGGCGATCACGTCGTTGAAGTGCTGGTGCAACTCCTCGTCGACCTGGTGCCAGCCGATGTCGCCGCCCGGGCCCTCGAAGAACCCGTCCAACGACAGGCTCATCTGCACAACGATCTTCCGCATCGCGTCGCCTCCGTATGCGTTGACGGGTGTCGACCCCGATCGTCGTCGGACCGTACGACGAAACGACCGCCCACCGCGCCGACGCCGGGCATGTCGCGCATCCAGGCGGTAAGAGGCCGACCACGAACCGTCCCTAGACTGCTGCGGTGACCGGAGAGCGACGACCCCTGGCCGACCGGCCGCTCACCGAGCCGCACCCCTCCCGGCTGCCGTCCGAACACCCCGACCGGGCCCGGATCCTCGCCGCGCACACCGCCGCGTTGGCCGCCGGTGAGGCCGGTTACCTCGACCCGGCGAGCGGGCTGTTCGTGCTCAGCGCCGGTTTCCTGGCCCGCCGTGGCACGTGCTGCGGGCGCGGCTGCCGGCACTGTCCGTACGTGGATGATCCACCGTCGGAATAGGCGACAGCGGGGACTTCCGCGCGACACCGACACCCCGTACGGTGTCCGACGGACAACTGGCGGGAGCCTTCCGCCGTCGGTCGGCGAGAGGGTGGGATGTGCGCGGTCGGATCGTGGTCGCCGGGCTGGCCGGACTGCTGGTGAGCGGCTGCGCCGACGAGGCGGAACCGGTGGCGGTGCCGCCGCCGGCGCCGATCGCGGTCGACGTGGCGGCGGCCTCCTCGGGCGGCGCCTGCCGCCTGCTGGACTTCACCGTGATCGAGCAGGTGGTGAAGGTCCGCTTCGACGTGGCGGCGGCCAGCGAACAGGGCGACACCCACACCTGCGTGGTCCGGGCCGCGGGTGCGACCCTGCCGGAGCTGACGCTCAGCGTGACCGAGACCACGATCGACAAGACCAGCTTCGGCGCGGACGTGGTGCCGGACAAGGCGACGAAGGTCACCGGGCTGGGTCAGCAGGCGTACAAGCGGACCATTGCCGCGGCGAGCGGGCACGGGCCGGTCGCCGAGGTGGGCTGGCTGGCCGGCGACGGGCGGTTGGCCACGGTGAGCTGGACCGCGGCCCGTGGCAGTGAGCGCTCGGCGGTGGAGAAGCTGACCGGCGACCTGGCCGCGCTGGCGAAAAAGGTGGACACCCGGGCGTTGTGACGCCCGGGTGCCCGGTTGGTCAGTTGGCGGCGACGAAGACCCGGGAGGCGACCTCGCGGGGCAGCCGCACCCGGTCACCGGAGCGGTCGATCGACACCCCGTCGCGCTCCTGGGCCACGGTCACCGTGGCGCCCGGGTCGACACCGGCGGCGTGCAGTTGGCGTAGCACGTCGGCGTCCTTCTGCACGCTCTCGCAGATCCGGCGCACCACGACCGGCCCGGAGAGGCCGGGGAAGGCCAGGTTGCGCTCGCCCTCGGCGGCCTCGATGGTCTCCGTCGCCGGCGAACCCAGCTCCTGGAGCCCGGGGATCGGGTTGCCGTACGGGGAACGGGTCGGCCGGTTGAGCAGGTCGTACACCCGCTTCTCCACCGCGTCGCTCATCACGTGCTCCCAGCGGCAGGCCTCCTCGTGGGCCTCCTCGTAGGGCATCCCGATGACGTTGACGAGCAGCAGCTCGGCCAGGCGGTGCTTGCGCATCACCGACACGGCGCTGCCGCGACCCTGGGCGGTGAGCGTCAGGTGCCGGTCCCCCTCGACGGTGAGCAGGCCGTCGCGCTCCATCCGGGCGACGGTCTGGCTCACGGTGGGGCCACTCTGCTGCAGCCTCTCGGCGATCCGGGCACGCAGCGGCGGCACCCCCTCCTCTTCCAACTCGAGGATGGTGCGCAGGTACATTTCGGTCGTGTCGACCAGGTCGTGAGACTTCATAACGTCAGCGGCCCTCCGGTGCACGATGCTACCTCGGGGAAGGGCTGGCGACCGCCGCCGAGCCGCGTGCCGTCGGCGCGAATGGTGTTGGATGGTCGCCATGTCCGGTACCCAGGAGCCGCTGGTCGAGGTCGACCGGCTCGTCGCCGAGCTTGACCAGGCCGATCCGCCCACCCTGCTCGACGTCCGTTGGCGGCTCGTCGGCCCGCCCGGGCGCGACGACTACCTCGCCGGTCACCTGCCCGGGGCGGTCTTCGTCGACCTGGACACCGCGCTCTGTGGGGCGCCGGGCGCCGGCGGTCGGCACCCGCTGCCCGACCCGGCCGCGTTGCAGGCCGCGCTG
>NZ_JAKKFF010000555.1 GCF_022229015.1 Micromonospora foliorum | reverse complement strand
ATCGTTCTCTCATCTCCTCTTACTCTTTACTTTTTTTTTTTTCCAAGCAGAACACGTCATACGATATAAGTCCACGTGACTGGATTTCAGGCTTTTTCTCTTCCTATCTCGGCCGCCGCCGCGACCTGTTCGACGTCGAGCACGGTGCCGGCACCGACGATCCGGTCGCGCTCGGCCCCCGCCTCGACGGCGGCCCGCAGCGCCGGCACCGCGTCGGCGGTGGCCACCGGAACCTCCACCACGTCGATGCCGAGGTCCCAGGCACGCTCGGCGAGCCGAACGGTCTCGGCGACCGGCAGGCCGCGCAGGATCGCCATCACCCGGGCGCCGCCGAAGATGTGGTCGAAGTCCGGTGTGGTCATGGTGCACTCCATCCAGGGTCGCGGTGAAAGTGTTGCTGCTGGCCGGCGGCCCGACTCAGGTCGTCGCCCCCGGGTCGGTCAGGTCGAGCGGCGACCAGGCGTCGGCGGGGGCGTCGACGAGCTTCTCGAACCAGGCCCACGGCGGCACCGGGGCGTTGTCGCCGCTGCTGGTCAAAGCCTGCGCCGCGACGAGGTGGCCGAGGCGCAACCGCCGCACGGGGTCGAGGCCGCGCAGCAGCCCGGCCAGGTAGCCGGCGGCGAAGGCGTCTCCGGCGCCGACCGGCTCCACCACCGTCACCCGGGGAGCGGGCACGAAGACCGGCTCGGCGTCGCGGACCAGTGCGGTGGCGCCCACCGCGCCGTCCTTGACCACCACCGTCTCCGGGGCGGGCAGCAGCTCGCGTACGGCCGTCGGGTCGGTGACGCCCCAGAGGGTTTCCGCCTCGTCCTGCCCGACGAAGACGAGGTCGCAGCGGTTGGCGAGGTCGCGCAGCACCGGCGCGGCCTGCTCGGCGGACCACAACCGGGCCCGGTGGTTGACGTCGAAGCTGACCAGCGACCCGGCCAGCGGTCGGTCGGTCACCGCGTGCTCGACCAGCGCCCGGCAGGAGGCGGACAGCGCCGGGGTGATCCCGGACAGGTGCAGCACCCGGGCACCGGCCAGCGCCGGGTCGGCCAGCGTGGCCGGGTCCATCCGGGCGGCCGCCGACCCGGCCCGGTAGTAGTGCACGGCGGTCCCCTCCGGGCCCGGGTCCTTGACGTACAGGCCGGTGGGGGCGGCCGGGTCCACGCACACCTGGTCGACGCGGACGCCGGCGGCGGCGACGTGCCGGATGACGGCCCGACCGAAGGGGTCGTCGCCGACCCGGCTCACCCAGGTCGTCCGGTGTCCCAGGCGGGCCAGGTAACCGGCCACGTTGGACTCGGCGCCACCGACCGAGACGGCGACCCGCTCGGCGTGCTCCAACCGCTCACCGGGCGCGGGGCAGAGCACCACCATCGTCTCCCCCACCGCGGCCACCTCCACCGACGGAAGGCCGGCCGGGACGCTCGCCTGGTCAGGTCGGGGGTCGGTCGGCATCGGGCACACGTCCTCGCGGCGGGGGTGCTGGGCGTCGCCGAGCCTAGGTGTCCCGCGCGGGACGGGCAACCCGTCGCGCGTCGACCCTCAGGGCAACGTCAGCCCGTACGCGGCCAGCACCTCCGCGATCGGCTGGTAGTAGGTGGTGCCGCCGGCGGTGCAGTTGCCGGTGCCGCCGGAGAGGATGCCGAGGATGGTGCCGGTGGAGGCCACGTAGAGCGGTCCGCCGCTGTCCCCCGGCTCGGCGCAGATGTTGGTGCGGATCAGGCCGTAGATCACGCCGGTGGAGTAGTTGACCGTCTGGTTGAGACCGGTGACGCTGCCGCAGCGCACCCCGGTGGTGCTGCCGCTGCGGCACACCGCCTGACCGATGTACGCGTTGCCGGGGCCGTTGATGGTCAGCAGGCCGGGGTAGGTGTAGACCGCGCTCGGATGGGCGATCCGACCGGTGTAGCGGATCAGCCCGTAGTCGTTGGTGGGGTAGCTGGTGGCGGTGCGGGTGCCGAGCACGGTGGTCTGGGCGCTGTCGGCGTACCAGGTGGCGGCGGCGGTGGTGCAGTGCCCGGCGGTGATCACGTAGTAGGTGCTGCCGCTGCGCGCGTTCGCGCCAAGCGAGCAGCGCGCGCCGCCGCCGTAGATGGCCTGCCCACCGGCGATCAGGGGACGCAGCTTTCCGGGTTCGCGGCGCAGCAGCACGCCGGCGCGGTCGGCCACCGCCCGCAGTGCGGTCAGTTCGGTGGGGGCCACGGTGTCGTCGACGGTGAGGGTCATCCGGCCGGTGGCGGGGTCGAGACCCCACGCGGTGCCCGCGGTGCGTACCCCGGTCAGCAGGGCCGCCGGGTCGGCGGCGGCCCGGTCGGGGACGGCGGCCTGCGCCGCGCCGGGCGCGACGAGCAGCAGGACGGTCAGGACGAGGGCGACCAGCGGGGAGCGGCGCATCCGAACCTCCGAAGAGATCGACTCTGATGGATGCAGTCAAGCATCGCCCGGCGTCCGGCGCCGTGGCAACCTCCGGCTGCACTCTTCCCCGACCAGCGGGAATCACCGATCCGGGGACGGCCCGTGTCGGGGCCGCCGATAATTCCTCGGGAGACGCGGCGGGAGGCCGGGCATGACCACCAAAGGGAATGCGGCGCTGGTACGCCGGCTGGACGGGTCGACCCGGGCAACCCTGCTGGAGTTGCTCTTCGACGTGGTCTTCGTGGCCGCCCTCGCACTGACATCGAAACTGTTGTCCGAAGAGCTCTCCTGGTCCGGCGGCGCCAAGCTGCTGCTGATGCTGACCGCCGTCTGGTGGACCTGGTCGGTCACCACGACCACGACCGAGTTCTACGACCCGCAGCAACGCCCGATCCAGGCCATCCTGATGATCGCCATGGTCGGGTCGGTGGGGATGGCGGCATCCCTGCCGATGGTCAGCATCGGGCACCTGCTGGTCTTCGTGATCTCGTACGTCGGCACGCATGTGAGTCGCTGCATCATCCTGGTCACCGCCTTGCACCTGCAGGGGCACCGGACGATCAGGGAGCGGGCCACCCGGTTTCTCTTCTGGTTCACGGTGTCCGGCGTCTTCTGGGTCACCGGCGCGCTGTCAGAGACTCCGAACTGGGGGCTCTGGACGATCGCCATAACGATCGACCTGTTCGCCGCGGCGGCCCGCTACCCCACGCCCCGGCTGGGCCGGATACCGCTCCCCCAGTACGGACGGACCACCGAGCACCTGGGCGAGCGGTACCAACAGTTCATCATCCTGGCCCTCGGCGACATCATCCTGTTGCCGACGCTGCAGGTCAGCCGGGGCCATCTCGACCACCTCCGGCTCGCCTCCCTGCTCTGCGCCTTTGCCACCATGCTGCTGCTCTGGCAGATCTACGTCTTCCGCGCCGGCGAGTTGTTGGTGGCGGCCGGATCCCACGGGAGCCGGGCAACGCGGCTGGCCCCGTTCACCCATCTGGTCATGCTGGCCGGCGTGGCCAGCACCGCCGCCGCCTTCGACCTGATCGTCACCAGGCCGACCGGAACGACGCCGGTGCCGTGGCTCGTGCTGATCATCACCGGCCCGACGCTGTTCGTGGTCGGCCGCGTCATCTTCACCATGGCGGTGTCGTGGGTCATGCCGTTGCGGCGAATTGCCTGGCAGCTCCTGCCGCTGCTGGTGCTGCCGTGGGCCGGCGGCTGGCCGCCGGTGCTGGTGGCCACGATCGTGGCGCTCGGGTTGGCCGGTCACATCATGTTTCCCGGAGCGGCCCGGGAGACCACGCCGGGCCTGCGGTTGCGGCAACCCGACGACTGACCTCCCCGGTCACGGCGCTCGCCGTGGCAACCACCGGCCGCCCTTCCCCGACCGGCGAGAATCGCCGATCTGGGGACGGGCCGCGCCGGCACCGCCGATAATCCTCGGAGACACGGCGGGAGGCCGGGCATGACCACCGGAGGCACCGCGGCGCTGGTACGCCGGCCGGACGGTTCGACCCGGGCCACGCTGCTGGAGTTGCTCTTCGACGTGGTCTTCGTGGCCTCGCTCGCGCTGACCTCGACCCTGCTGGCGGAAAGCCACAACTGGTCCGGCGCCGCGATGGTCCTGCTGATGCTGACCGCGATCTGGTGGACCTGGTCGGTCACCTCCACCACCACCGAGTTCTACGACCCGCAGCAACGCCCGATCCAGGCCATCCTGATGATCGCCATGGTCGGGTCGGTGGGGATGGCGGCGTCGTTGCCGATGGTCTCCGACGGGCACGCGATGGTCTTCGCGATCTCGTACGTCGGCACGCACGTGATCCGCGGCATCGTCCTGGTCACGACGTTGTACCGAAAGCGACATCGGGCGGCCATGGTCCGGGCCACCAGGTTCTTCTTCTGGTTCGTGGTGTCCGGCGTCTTCTGGATCACCGGCGCGGTGTCCGGCACGGTGAACTGGAGCCTCTGGACCATCGCCATCACGATCGACCTGCTCTCCGCGGCGGCCCGCTACCCCACGCCCTGGCTGGGCCGGGTGCCCTTCGACCAGTACGAGCGGACCACCGCACATCTGGGCGAGCGGTACCAGCAGTTCATCATCCTGGCCCTCGGCGACATCATCCTCATTCCCACGTTGCAGGTCAGCCGGGGCCCGCTGGCCGGATTCCGGGTCGCCGCACTGTTCTGCGCGTTCGCCGTCATGCTGCTGCTCTGGCAGGTCTACGTCTTCCGGGCCGGCGAGTTGCTGGAGGCTGGGGCCGGGCCGAAGTCGGGCCGGCCAGCCCGGGTGGCTCCGTACAGCCATCTGGTGATGCTGGCCGGGGTGGTCGCCACGGCGGCCTCGTTCGACCTGGTCGTCACCCGGCCGACCGGCACCACGCCGGTGGGATGGCTGTTACTGATACTGGGCGGCCCCGCGCTGTTCGTGATCGGCCGCGCCCTGTTCACCCTGCTGGTGTCCATGCTCGTGCCGTGGCGGCGAATGCTCTGCCTCCCCCTGCCGCTGCTGACGCTGCCGTGGGCCGGCCGCTGGCCGCCGCTGCTGGTCACCGCAGTCGTGGCGCTCACGCTGGCGGCGCACATCCTGATTCCCGGAGCGGCCCGGGAGACCACGCCCGGCCTGCGGATGCGGCAACCCGATGACTGACCTGCTCTTTCAGGCGAGGTGTCGAGCGGCCCACTCGGCGAGGTCCCGGGCGCAGGCGTCCACCGACTCCTGCCAGGTCCGGGCCGCGCCGTCGCCCGCCTCGTCGCTGACCTGCTTGACCAGCC
Source organism: Micromonospora foliorum (assembly GCF_022229015.1). Taxonomy (GTDB): domain Bacteria; phylum Actinomycetota; class Actinomycetes; order Mycobacteriales; family Micromonosporaceae; genus Micromonospora; species Micromonospora foliorum. The sequence goes on along the minus strand of NZ_JAKKFF010000555.1, from coordinate 1,888 downwards.
GGCATGGCACGCCGGCCTGCGCGGCGGCCCAGGCCACCGCGTACCCCTCCATGTCGACCAGGTCGGCGCGCTGCGCCAACCGGTCCCGCTCCGCGTCGTCGGCCACGAAGGTGTCGCCGGTGGCCAGCACCGCGCCCTCGGCGGCCAGCGACAGCGGCGCCCCGTAGGTCTCGCCGGTCAGCGTGCGCAGCAGGTCGGTGTCCAGGTCGTGCTGGAGCACGGTGGCCACCTCGTGGATGCCGGCCAACCCGGGGCGCAACGCCCCGGCCGTACCCAGGTTGAGCAACAGGGTGGGGCGCGGCCCGGCGGCCAGCACCGCGGCCACCGCGCTGGCGGCGTTCACCTTGCCCATGCCGGTGAGCAGGACCGGCAGCTCGGGCGGCAGGTAGCGGGCCTCCTCCCCGACGGCGAGCACCACCAGCGGACGATCGGCCCGGACCGTACCTCGAAGATTCACCGGAGCATCGTACGAGCCGGCCCGTGGGCCGTTCACGTCAGTCGTCGGTGAAGCGGTACAGCACGAAGTCCTCGTCCGCGCCACAGGCGATCACGCGGGTGTTCCACGAGCAGGACGAGCTGCGCACATCCTTCAGCTCACCCAACTCGTCGACCTCCCCGGACTCGGCCCACACCCCGGCCAGCACCCGGTTGTCCGCTACCACGCTGGGGGCCTTAGCGAAGACCAGCAGGTTGCCCGCGTCCAGGCGGACCGCCACCCCGCCCCGCTCCCGCAGCACCGGCTTGCCGGCGGCGTCGAAGACGGTGACGGTCGGCTCCGGGGACTCCCGCTGGGCGAGCACCTGCTCACCCAACGGGACCAGGCCGGTCACCCCCGGCGCCGACCAGCTGATCATGCGCTCACCCTCGGTGGCCGCCACCACCTCGGTGCGCGCGATGTCATTCTCCGGCACCTGCAACAGGCACGCCCGCCGCTCACCGCAGGCCACCAGCTCCTTCGGGCGGTACTCGTCGTTCCCGGACCGGTGCAGCACCACCGGCTCGGCGTCGGAACCCAGGTCGTACGCGAGCAGCTGGTATCCACCCTCGTTGGCGGCCACGTACAGGCGGTCCTCGTGGGCGACCACCAGGTCGTCGAGGTCGGCCACGCTGCCCCACTGGCGCAGGACCGCGCCGGATGTCATGTCGAGCAGCCGCACCGACCGGTCCGCGCCCACCTGGACGAGTCGCCGCCCCTTGCCCGTCCACGGGTCGCGGGGCGTGCCGTCGACGAAGGCCGGTCCGCCCGCCGCCGCGTCGGTGCCGACCGGCCGGACCACGGTACGGCCACCGGCGAACCGGTCGCGGGGGTTGGGCTGGGTCCACTTCGCCGAGCCGTCGGTCAGGCGCAGGCCGACCAGCTCGTCCGCGGCCCGGTCCACCAGCACCGCCGTGTCGTCGGCGAAGTACACGTCGTCGTCAGCGCGGAGCACGCGCTGCCAACGCTGCTCACCGGTACGACCGTCGAGGACGGCCAACGGTCGGGGGGTGCTGTCGCCCGGTGCGTCGGCGAGGACCGCGACCGCCCCGGGGACGGCGATGATCGCCTCCCAGTCGTCGGCCCGTACGTCGGTCTGTTCGCGCCACACCTCGCGGCCGTCGCCCGCGTCGACGGCCACCACCTCCAACCGGTCGTCCGGCAGTGGGAACGCCAGGTAGGCCCGGTCGTCGAGCACCGCCGTCCACATGTCGACCGGCCGTTCGGCGCCGGCCGACAGCCGGGACAGCTCACGCAGCGAGGCGAACTCCAGATCCGGGTAGCGGTCCCGGGTCAGGTAGAGCGTCGCCGCGGAGGCCACTCCGACCAGGGCCAGCAGCGCGCCGAGCACCACCCAGCGCGCCCGCCGCCAGCGGGTCGCGCCGGCCGGCGGGGTCGGGGTGGCACCGGCCA
>NZ_JAKKFF010000554.1 GCF_022229015.1 Micromonospora foliorum | reverse complement strand
GGCCTGCGTGCTGTCGGGCGGTGTCGTGCGCCTTGCCTGCGCATTCGGCTCGGCTCGCGTCGGTGCCGGCTCGGTCGGCCAGGCGGCCTGCTCATTCGCTGCGACCGACTCGCCCCGCACGGGCGCCGGCTCGCTCGGCCAGGGGTCGGCCGGGCCGGGGCCGACCAACAGGTCGGTGCCGACACCGGTGCGACCGGCCGGCACCACCGTGGCGTACGCGGCCGCGTGGCTGGTCGCCAACAGTTCGGCGAAGCGCGTCGACGTCTCCAGCGGACCGGCCTCGACCACCGCGCCGTCGGCCAGGACGACCACCTCGTCACAGCGGCGTACGGAGGAGAGTCGGTGCGCGATGACGATGCCGATCCGGTCACGCAGCAGTCGTTCGGTGGCCCGCTGCACCCGCGCCTCGGTGACCGGGTCCAGCCGCGCGGTGGCCTCGTCGAGGATCACCACGTGCGGCTCCCGGACCAGGATCCGGGCGAACGCCACCAACTGCTCCTGACCGGCGGAGAGCACATGCCCGCCCTCCCCCAGCCGGGTCGTCAACCCGTCCGGCAGCTCGGCGATCCAACCGGCCAGGCCCAGCTCATCGAGCGCCCGGGCCGCCGCGTCGAGCAACGCCGGGTCGAAGAGCGCCACGTTCTCGGCGAGCGTGCCGGCCAGGATCTCGGTGCGCTGCGGCACCAACGCCACCCAGCGGCGCAACTGCTCCACGTCGAGGTCGCACAGGTCGGTGCCGCCGAGGAAGACCGTGCCCGGCGGCACGTCGACCGCCCGGGTGAGCACCTTCGCCAGCGTCGACTTGCCCGAACCGGTCCGTCCGATCAGCGCGTACGAGCGACCACGGGCGAAGGTGAGGCTGAGCCCGCGCAGCGCCGCCCCCCGGTCACTCTCCCCGTAGGCGAACGTCAGGTCCCGAATGCGCAGGTCACCCTCGCTCGGGCTGGCCCCGCCCACCGGCTCCTGCCGGGCCTGGTAGAGCAACTGCACCCGCGCCCACGCGCCGAGAGCCTCCTGGATCTCCGGCACCATCCGGCTGACGTGTTCCGCGGTCGCCCCGAAGGCCAGGGCGAGCAGCCAGATGGCGGTCAGCCGGGCGGCGTCGATCCGATCGGTGGCCAACGCCCAGGCCCCGCCGAGCACCACCACGCCGATGCCCGCCCGGATCGTCGCGGTGGCCACCGTCGCCACCCGGGCGGACAGCACCCAGACCACGGTGCCCCGGGACAGCACGGCAGCGGCCCGCCGGGCGTACAACCGCAGCACGTACGGCCGCGCCAGACTGGTGCGGACGTCGTCCTGGCCGTGCACCGCCTCCTCCATCACGGCGGCCAGGTCGGACCACGCCTCCTCCTCGGCCATCCGGGCCGGGCCGATCCGCGCCGTGGGCCGGCGCAGGCCGACCGCCAGCACCACCGTGAGCAGCAGCATGGCGATCCCCGCCGGCCACCACACGAACAGCGCCACGACCATCGACAACAGACCGACGCAGAGGCCCTGGGCGAGCCGGGTGCCCTGGTTACGAACCGCCGACGCCACCTGATAGACGTCCCCGTCGATCCGGTCCAGCAACTCGCCCACCGGGGTGGTCTCCAGAGTGGGCAGATCCTGCCCGAGAGCGACGCGACACAGCCGACGACGCACGTCCGCGGACCAGTCGGCGGTCAGGCCGGCCATCAGCAGACTCACCGCGAGGTCGCTGAGGACCACGGCGACCAGAGCCGCGGCCAGGACGGCGAAGAAGCCAGCCGAACGGTGCACCAGCACCGCGCCGGCCAGCGCCGAAGCGCCCGCCTGCCCCGCGGCGCCCAACACGATCAGAACGGCCACGATCGTCATACGGCGGGTCGAGGTGCCCCACAGATCACGGAGCAGGCGCATGGAAAGTCCTCCGGGACGTGGGTGGCGGAGACCTCAGCCTGCCGGCACCAACCCACCAATTCAACCGATTTTCCGGCCCTGAGCAGGGCGTCCATCAGTTCAGCCAGCGGCGACAACGGCCAGCCGGCTCAGGCCCCGCCCCGCCGCCGGCCAATGGCGACAACCCTTCCCACACCGGCAGCTGCCGCGCGACACGTCGCCCAGGGGATGCGGCCGCTCGACGGCAGCACCCGACCACACGCCGGACCACACGCCCCGTACCACGCTCGGCAGGGACGCTCGGCCGGAACGGTCGGCGGGACGGTCGGTGGGACGGTCGGTGGGACGGTCGGTGGGACGGTCGGTGGGACGGTCGGTGGGACGGTCGGTGGGGATTTGTCCGATTAATCGGAGTCTCGCGACGTCGTAACGTGATCGAACTTCTTGATCGACTCGGGTTTCATGAAGTCGGGGTGTCCGGGAGTCCGGGATACCCCGACTTCCGTGAACCCGAGTGGATCACGCCTGGCTGAGGGGCAATTCAAGGCCAAGGGGCGGCGTGGCGGGCGGTTTGTCGGGTCCTGGGCGGTGTGGGTGGTGACCGGTCGCACCGGTGGGCCGGAATCCTGGCCGGGCCGGGGTCGTTACATACCCTGACGATCGCAGCACCACCGACCCACCACCCCGCCACCCGGGTGCCGGTCACGGAGGTTGGAATGCCAGCCTCCGCCCGGTGGTTGCAGTCCCCACGAACGACCGACCAGGCACCGCCTCCAGGGTTGCCGACAGGTGGGCCAGCCCCGGAATGAACCCCGGCCCCCGGTCGTTGCAGTCCCCACGAACGACCGCAGGCACCGCCCCAATCAGGGTGCCCGGCAGGTGGGCCAACCCCGGAATGACCCCGGCCCCCCGGTCGTTACACCTGGACCCGGCGCCACGAGCCCTCGCCCGTAGGCCGCCGGTAGACGCCGAGTAACCGTAGGCGTCACCCCCCAGACTTTTCCCTGTTTTGTGCAGCGCCGGACGAGGTGCTCACACCCCGCCGCCGCCCCCCTTTTGGCGGTTGGGTGTCCTACCCCCGAAGGAGCTACCCCTCATGAACACGATCTTCCGTAAGAGCATGCTGTCTGTTGCTGGTCTCGCGTTCGCCGGTGGTGTCTTCGCCGGCCCGATCGCCGCCCACGCCAACCCGGCCGTGGATGCCAAGCCGGTCGCGGTGGCCGTGCAGTCGGCGGCGCCGAAGCCGCAGGGCGACCAGTCCCACATCAGCCTGAATGACGAGCAGACCGCGAACGTCAAGGCGATCATCGCCGCGACGAAGAAGGCTGGTCTGCCGGAGCGGGCCGCGGTGATCTCGATCGCGACGAGCCTGCAGGAGTCGAAGCTGGAAGACCTGGGCCACCTGGGCGACATGAACGACCACGACTCGCTGGGCCTGTTCCAGCAGCGCCCGTCCAGTGGTTGGGGTACGCCGGAGCAGATCACCGACCCCGAGTACTCGACGACCGCGTTCCTCAAGGGCCTCAAGCAGGTTGATGGGTGGCAGGACATGCCGCTGACCGACGCCGCGCAGACCGTGCAGGTATCGGCCTACCCGGACGCCTACGCCCAGTGGGAGCAGCAGGCCACCGACCTGGTCGGCCAGCACTGGAACAGCTGACCCACCGCACAGCACCAGAGCACCATGGCGTCACCCGCATGGCAGCACCATCGCACCGCAGCGGCACCACGGCACCACGAAGCACAAAACCGACCGCTGGCCGGCACCCGCACCCGGGGTGCCGGCCAGCGGCCTTCTCGCTGTCGCCGGTCGCCGGTCGACGAGCGCCGAGCCCGAGCCCGAGCCCAAGCCCAAGCGCCAAGCGCCGAGCGCCGAGCGCCGAGCGCCGAGCGCGATCGGCGAGCACCGAGCGGGGAGCCCGAACGCCAAGCGCCGAGCCCGAGCGCCGAGCCGCCGGCCACCGTAGGTTGAAGATCTTGGACAGTTTCCGTTCGCGCAGAACGGAAACTGTCCAAGATCTGCGAGCGCGTGCGGGTTCGTCGCTGCCATCCGCCTCCGCCGGGGCAGTTCGGCATCCCCAGCCCCGCAGCGCAGCCGGATCTGGCGTTGCCCGTCAACCGACACGTCGAGCACGTAGTGCAACGCGCCCACGGCGCCCTCCCCGCCGGCCAGCCGCCAAGCGGCCAGCCGCCAGCGCCCAAGCGCCCAAGCGCCCAAGCGGCCAAGCGGCCAAGCGGCCTGAACCAGGGGGACACACCCGCGGGCACCCCCGCAGCCGACCCCTCAGAAGAGCACGGTGGCCAGGGTGCCGATCGGTTGGAAGCCGCAGCGCTCGTAGACGCGGCGGGCCGGGAGGTTGAAATCGTTGACGTACAGGCTGACGGTGGGGGCGACCCGCAGCAGCGCGTCGCGGACCACGGCGGCCATGGCTGCGGTGGCGATTCCCCGGCCTCGCCACTCGGGTGCCACCCAGACGCCCTGGATCTGCGCGGTCCGCTTGGTCACCACGGCCAACTCGGCCTTGAAGACGACCTTGCCGTCGACGACGCGGGCGTACGCGCGGCCGGTCCGCACCAGGTCGTTGACCCGTCGGCGGTAGCTGCGTCCGCCGTCCTCGGCCAGCGGGGAGACGCCGACCTCTTCGGTGTACATGGCCACCGCCGCCGGGAAGAGCCGGTCGACCTCGCCGGAGCGAACCTGGCGTACCTCCGGATCGGCCGGCACGGGCGGAAGCGTGTCGGTGACCAGCAGCGGCTGATTGGGGCGGACGTCTCGCGCTGGCCCCCACGTGTCGGAGAGGCGGTCCCACAGCCCGAGGACGGCATCGGCCCGACCGACGATGGAGGAGCAGAGCCGTTCCTCGCCCGCGAGCAGGTCGGCGAAGGCAGCCACGGCGGCATCGCTGGCCAGCACCGGGGTGAGGTTGCCGCCGAGCCAGCAGAGTGATTCGAGGTTGCGGCGGGCCCCGTACCCCAGGATTCTGCCCTCGGCCCGCCACCAGGAGAGTCCGCGCGCGGCGATCCGCTCGGCGACCTGCGCGCCCGCGAACGGGTCATGGTCGAGCAGTCGCTCGACCGCGCGGCGCTCCGATTCCCCCAGTTGGCGTACCGGCACCGTCAGCACGACTATCAGCCTGCCAGATCGACCCCCCGCTCCGCCGGTCGAGTGCCGAGCCCGACCCCGGTTCTGCGGGTCCACTGATCGGCCGGGTCCGCCCGGCCCACCCTACGACCGGAGGGCTCCAGGGCTCCGAGCAGGAGGAACAGGGCACCGAGCACGAGCCAGCCCGGTACGCCCCAGCCGAGCGCGAGGGTGGTCACCACCACCGCGTGAGCATCTTGCCCAGTGCGTAGCCCATGCCGTACGCCCCTGGCACTGCCGCGCGGTGGCCGTCCCCACCAGCACGAACCCGGGCCGGGCCCGATGGGGGTAGCCGAGCATGACCGGCACCTTAAGAAGACGTACGTACGGTTTGAAAAGTCAGGGTTGTCGGCGATGCATTGCCGATATATCGTTGATGCATCAGCGATAGTCCCAAGGAAGGAACAACCCGATGAGGTTCCACCGACAGCACCACCCGATGCACGAGGCCCGGATGCGGGGGTTCGGCTTCCCGCCGGTTCCGCCCGGTCATGGCCACGAGCACGGACACGGCGGCCCCTGGGGCGGCCGGGGCCGCGGACGGGGTCGGGGCCGACGCCCCAACGTCCGAGCCTCCGTGTTGGCCCTGCTCACCGAGCGGCCGATGCACGGCTACGAGATGATCCAGGAGATCGACTCCCGCACCGGCGGTGCGTGGCGGCCGAGCCCGGGCTCGATCTACCCCACCCTCCAACTCCTGGAGGACGAGGGCGTGATCGTCGCCAGCACCGAGGAATCCGGTGGTGGGCGGAAGCGGTTCACGGTCACCGAGGCCGGTCAGGCGGAAGCCACCGAGGCCGCGCAGACCCCGCCGTGGGCGGACGTCGCCCAAGGCTCGGTCAGCAGCTGGCACGACATCCGCGACTCCGGCGCGCAGGCGATGAACGCCCTGCGCCAGGTGATGATGAACGGCACCGACGACCAGCGCGAGCGGGCCGCCCAGGTGCTCGACGAGACCCGGCGCAAGCTGTACGCGATCCTCGCCGAATCCGAGTGACGCCGGCCCGTCACAGCGCCAGGCCACACCACAGCACGAGCACCACAGCGCCAGGCCACACCAACGCACAAGCACCACAGCACCAAGAGCAGCACCGCAGCAGCACAGCGCCAGGCCAGACCAACGCACGAGCACCGCAGCGCCAGGCCGCACCACAGCACCAAGAGCAGCACAGCGCGAAAACGCAAGATCAGCACAAACGCACAGCGGCCGTTCCCCGCACGGGGAACGGCCGCTGTCGGGTACGGAACGGGATCAGTGCACGGTGACGGTCGGGCCGGTGACCAGCCCGCGCAGCTCCTCGGGGAGCTCGGCGCCCATCTCGTCGGCGATCCGCAGCGCCTCCTCGATCAGCGTCTCGACGATCTGCGCCTCGGGCACCGTCTTGACGACCTGCCCCTTGACGAAGATCTGGCCCTTGCCGTTGCCGGAGGCGACGCCGAGGTCGGCTTCCCGGGCCTCGCCCGGACCGTTTACCACGCAACCCATGACGGCGACCCGCAGCGGCACCGGCAGCCCTTCCAGGCCGGCGGTGACCTCCTCGGCGAGCTTGTAGACGTCCACCTGGGCCCGCCCGCAGGACGGGCACGAGACGATCTCCAGGCCCCGCTCGCGCAGACCGAGGGACTCCAGGATCTGGTTGCCGACCTTGATCTCCTCGACCGGCGGCGCGGACAGCGACACCCGGATCGTGTCGCCAATCCCCTCGGCCAGCAGCGCGCCGAAGGCGACCGCCGACTTGATGGTGCCCTGGAACGCCGGCCCGGCCTCGGTGACGCCGAGGTGCAGCGGGTAGTCGCACTGCTCGGCGAGCTGCCGGTACGCCCGGATCATCACGACCGGGTCGTTGTGCTTGACCGAGATCTTGATGTCGCGGAAGCCGTGCTCCTCGAACAGCGAGCACTCCCACAGCGCCGACTCGACAAGCGCTTCGGCGGTGGCCTTGCCGTACTTGCTCAGCAGGCGCTTGTCCAGCGACCCGGCGTTGACGCCGATCCGGATCGGCACCCCCGCCGCCCCCGCGGCACGGGCGATCTCCTTGACCTTATCGTCGAACTGCCGGATGTTGCCCGGGTTGACCCGGACCGCCGCGCAGCCGGCGTCGATCGCCGCGAAGACGTACTTGGGCTGGAAGTGGATGTCGGCGATCACCGGGATCTGCGACTTCTTGGCGATCGCGGGCAGCGCCTCGACGTCGTCCTGGGAGGGCACCGCCACCCGGACGATCTGGCAGCCGGACGCGGTCAGCTCGGCGATCTGCTGAAGGGTCGCGTTGATGTCGGAGGTGAGGGTCGTGGTCATCGACTGCACGGACACCGGCGCACCACCACCGACCGGGACCGAACCGACCATGATCTGGCGGCTGGCCCGACGGGGAGCGAGCGGCGGAGGCGGCACGGCGGGCATACCGAGACTGATAGCGGTCACTTCAGGCACTCACCTTGAGAAGAGCGTGATGGGGTTGACGACGTCCGCGGCGATGGTCAGCAGCGTGAACGCGCCACCGATCAGGATCACCGCGTACGTGAAGGGCATCAGTTTGAGGTAGTCCACCCGGCCGGGGTCGGCCCGGCCGATCCGCGCGTAGACCCAGGAGCGGGCCCGTTCGAACCAGGCGATGGCGATGTGGCCGCCGTCCACCGGGAGCAGCGGCAGCAGGTTGAACACACCGATGAAGAAGTTCAGCGACACGAAGAGCATGAAGAAGACCAGCCAGGCGTTGTTCTCCACCGCCTCGCCGCCGAGTCGGCTGGCGCCGACCACGCTGATCGGGGTGTCGACGTCCCGCTCGCCGCCGGTGAGGGCGGTCCACAGGGCGGGGACCTTCTGCGGGAGACGCTGGAGCGCCTGGGCGGTGCCGACGGCCAGTTGACCGGTGAAGTCGGCGGTAGCGCCGAAGGCGCCGACCGGGCCGTACGTCACGCGGGTGGGCGTGCTCGGGACGAGCCCGACGCCGAGCGCGGCCACCGGCGCGGCGGCACCGTCGGGGTCGTTCAGCGGCGGACGCTGGGTCTGCGCGAGCACCGTGCTGGTGGTGCCCGGCTGCCCGTCCCGGACGTACGCGATCTGCGCGGTGTCGCCCGGCTTGAGCCCGCGCAGCGTGGTGAGCAGGTCGCCGTAGGAGTTGATCGGGGTGCCGTTGACCGAGGTGATCCGGTCCCCGTTGCGCAGTTGGGCCTGGGCGGCCGGGCTGGCCGCGTCGGCGGGGGTGCACGCCCGCACCGCGTTCTCCGGAACCACGCACTCGCTGAGCTGGATGACGGCGGGCTCCTGGCGGGCCTGCGCGTCGGTGGTCGGGAAGTCGGGGTTGGGCAGGCCGGCGGAGACGGCGAGGATCCAGATCGTGATCAGGGCGAGCGCGAAGTGCGTGATCGACCCGGCGGCCATCACGATCGTCCGCTTCCAGACCGGGTAGCGCCACATCACCCGCGACTCGTCGCCCGGTTCGACGTCGTCGTCCTGCGGCGTCATCCCGACGATCTTGCAGAAGCCGCCGAGGGGGATGCCCTTGAGGCCGTACTCGGTCTCACCCCGCTTGAACGACCAGATGGTGGGGCCGAAACCGACGAAGAACCTCGTGACCTTCATCCCGAACGCCTTGGCGGTCACCATGTGACCCGCCTCGTGCAGGCTCACCGAGATGAGAATGGCCAGGGCGAAGAGGACCACCCCGAGCAGGTACGACATCAAGCTCCTTCCACCGAACCCGCGATGATCTCCTGCGCGTGCGCGCGTGCCCACGACTCGGCCGCGAGCACGTCCTCGACGGTACCTGGTTCGTCGAAGTCCGGAGCCTCCTCCAACACGCGTTCGAGGGTGCCGACGATGCCGAGGAACGGCAGCCGGCCCGCCACGAACGCGGCCACGCACTCCTCGTTCGCCGCGTTGTAGATCGCCGGCCGGCAGCGCCCGGTCTCCCCGGCGGCCTTGGCCAGGGCGACGGCCGGGAACGCCTCGTCGTCGAGCGGCGCGAACTCCCAGGTGTGCGCGGCCGTCCAGTCGACGGCGGTGGCGGCCTCGGGCACCCGGTCCGGCCAGCCCATGCCGAGGGCGATCGGCAGCCGCATGTCCGGTGGGCTGGCCTGGGCGATCGTGGAGCCGTCGACGAACTCGACCATCGAGTGGATCACCGACTGTGGGTGCACCATCACGGTGATGTCGGCGTAGGGCACATCGAACAGCTCGTGCGCCTCGATCACCTCCAGCGCCTTGTTGACCATGGTGGCGGAGTTGATCGTGACGACCGGCCCCATGTTCCAGGTCGGGTGGGCGAGCGCCTGCTCGGGTGTGACCTGCGTCAACTCGTCGCGTTGCCGACCCCGGAACGGGCCGCCGCTGGCCGTGACGATCAGCCGGCGCACCTCACCGCGCGTCCCCGAGCGCAGACACTGGGCCAGCGCCGAGTGCTCCGAGTCGACCGGGACGATCTGCCCCGGCCGCGTCACCGCGGCCTTGACCAACGGGCCGCCGGCCACGAGCGACTCCTTGTTGGCCAACGCGAGAGTACGACCACCGCGCAGCGCGGCCAGCGTAGGAGCGAGGCCCAGCGAGCCGACCACCCCGTTGAGCACGATGTCGCACGGCCACTGGGCCAGCTCGGTCATGGCGTCCGGGCCGGCCACGATCTTGGGAAGCTTGAAGTCTCCGGTGGCCCACCCGCGCCGGCTCGCCTCGGCGTAGAACGCGAGTTGCAGGTCCTGCGCGGCGGACGCCTTGGCCACCCCGACGGCCTCGACACCCAGTTCGAGGGCCTGCGCGGCGAGCAGCTCGACGTTGCCGCCGCCGGCACCCACGGCGACCACCCGGAACCGGTCCGGGTTACGCCGGACGATGTCGATGGCCTGGGTGCCGATCGAGCCGGTGGACCCGAGCAGGACGAGGTCGCGGGGGGAAGTCACCCGGCCATTCTTCCCCACCCCCGCTGCACGCCCGCTGGGAGCCTCAGCCTCCCCCGCCCGGCGCCCGACGGTCATGATCAACTCGGGTTCAAGGAAGTCGGGGTCTCCCCGGCACCCGGATACCCCGACTTCAACAAAACCGTGTCGATCAGGCCATGCCGTCAGCCGAGTCGCTGGTAGTCGCGCCCGGCGACCCCTCCTCGTCGAGCAGTTCGACCGGGTCGATGGCGAATTCGAACGGCTCCCGCATTGCGAAGGTGCTCCCCGCCGCAGCGGCGGCCAACGGGCGGTACTCCCCGTCGACCAGCTCCAACAGTGCGATGGTCAGCACCCGGTTGCGCAGGTCCACCCGGAGGAAGAACGGCACCCCGACAGCGGCGTACTCCGAGGGCCGGTCAATTACGTCCAACAATGGCAGGGCCCGGCTCATGACCAACGGACATGAGGTGTGGCTTGATCACTTGATGCTGAGTAGTTGCAAGGACCTCTGTCTGACTACTCAGCATCAAGTGATCTTCGCGGCACTGCGCTCAGCTAGCCGAATCGGCCTCTTTGGCCCAGTAGACGAACCGGCCTGCCCGGCCCGCCCAGGAACTATCTGGTGCCCCCACATGAACTGTGGCTTCCATCCGCATCGGGCCGTCCTGCAGAGCCTCAAGGTCAGCGAGCACGTCGACGATGTCCTCGTCGACGTCGGCGTTCCGCTCACGCAGGGCGAAGTGCAGGATGACTCTCTCCGGAGTCACCTGCACCGAGATGGCGCGCATGGGGACGGAGATCAGGCCGAGTGCAGCCTGCACCGTGTCGAGCACGAGCGCGTTTTCGCGCTCCAGGCGAGACTGCATGCGCCAGTGGCAGGCTCGACACATCAGCCGCCGATGTGGCCCGACCACACCCGACAACCGAGGGCCGCGATGACCGCGCCGCGGTGGATCATCCACCTGCCGACCACGCTGACCAGCCTCGACGAGGCCACCGCCCTGGTCGTGGCGCTGCGCGACTCGCTCGGCCATCTCAGCGTCATCGACTTCGGCGAGACCACGCTCAGCAAGGAGACGCGCAGTTTCTGCGTACTCGAGTGTTTTGTGATGCCCGGCTCGGCGGTGCCGATCGCTGCCGACGGCCCGACGCTCACGACGGACCCTGCGCGGCGGACGCACCGCGATGATCAACTCGGGTTTACGGAAGTCGGGGTGTCCACGGCATGCGGACACCCCGACTTCATTGAAATCGTGTCGATCAAGCGTGATCGTCGACCGGGGGGGCCGCCGGAGCGGCCCCCCGGCCAGCGTCAGCCGCCGTTGATGACGAACTGCGAGCCCGGCTGGATGACGATGTTGCCGTCGGCCGAGTTGGTGATGGTCACGTTGGTCAGGTTGGCGTTGCCGCGCGCGCCGCTCATCGCGAGGATGCCGGCACCATTGTTGGACTTGTCGATCCGCACGTTGGTGATGGCGACGTTCGGCATGTTGCCGCCGCCGTTCTTGAACTGGATGCCGTCGAACGTGGAGTCGATGATGTCGGTGTCGCGGATCGTGACCCCGACGATGTCCCTGGTGGCCGGGAAGAGGGTGATGGCACCGAACTCCTGGTCCTCGTTCCAGAAGGCGCCGCCGGTGCGGTAGAGGCCGTTGTTGGCGATCAACGTCGTGCCGGAGAACGGCAGCGGGTCGTGGTCGGTCGCCAGCATGATGCCCGGGTAGTTGGCGGTGTCGTAGATCAGGTTGTTCTCGATCGAGTTGTCGTAGCCGCCGTAGATGGCGATGCCGTTGGCCCGCCAG
>NZ_JAKKFF010000553.1 GCF_022229015.1 Micromonospora foliorum | reverse complement strand
CGGTGGACGCCCAGCGCCCCGACCCGACGGGCGTGCGGACGGGCGGCCGGCGATCGGCCCCGCCCTGCGCCGGTACGACCAACGGCGTCGCCGCGTCGCCGTCCGGATCGACGGCGGATGCCTCCTGCATCGAGGTGTCGTTCGTCGGCTCCGCCGAGGCCAACGCGGTCAGGAGGCGGTCGGTGATCGCCGACGGCATCTCCGGGGACGGCTCGGCCCAACGGGTCAGGTCCGTCCGGACCTCGGCCAGGGCGGGGGCCAGCAGCGCGTACGCCTCGGCCCAGGACGGGTCCGCGGAGACCAGTTGGGCGACCTCGTCCTGCTGCGGGGTGCCGTCCAACGCCCCGCCGAGGTAGTCAGCGAGGAGGTCGGCGTCGACCTCCCGGAACCCCTCGGTCGTCACGTGTCCTCCTGGTTGGCGTCCCGCCGGTACCGGCCTGACCCCGATCCGACGCCCTCCACCGGGCCGGGGTTCCCCAGCGTGACGCCCGGCACGCCGGTGATCGGGGCCGCCGGGTCCGGTCGGGCCGAAGGCGTCGCGACGGCGGTGGGGCGGAGGTGCCCGAGAAGCACGGCCAGCCGCGCCCGGCCCCGGGCACACCGGCTCTTCACCGTTCCCTCGGCGACGCCGAGGATGCGGGCCACCTCGGCGACCGGGTAGCCCTGTACGTCGACCAGGACCAGCGCGGCGCGTTGCTCAAGGGGCAGCGCGGCGAGCGCCTCGCGAACCACCAGCACGGTGTCGTGGTCCGCTGTCGGTGCCGCCGGCTCCAGCCCGCCGGTGCCCGACCCGTCCTCGGACCGGTTGCCGTCCGGCAGCGGCACGGTGGGGTGCGCCTGCCGGCGCCGGATCCGGTCCAGGCAGGCGTTGACCACGATCCGGTGCAGCCAGGTGGTGACGGCGGAGTCGCCGCGGAACCGGGCCGCCGCCCGATGCGCCGACAGCAGGGCGTCCTGGAGTGCGTCGGCTGCCTCCTCGCGGTCGCCGAGCGTCCGCAGGGCCACCGCCCACAACCGGTCACGGTGCCGGTGGAACAGCTCGGCGAAGGCGTCCCGGTCTCCGGCGACGTGCGCGCGCAGCAGCTCCAGGTCACGTGCGGCGGCACGCCCGTCCATCACCGCGTCCAGCGAGTGCGGTGCCCGGATCGTGGTGCCCGGCTCACGACCCCTGGACCGTAATCTCCTGCACCCCCAGCTTGAACCCACCCTCGGCCGGAGCCAACTCGGTGATCCAGAACAGCAGGTACTGGTATTTCTGGTCGGCGTCGAAGCCGTTGAACGTCATGGTGGTGCCGTCGTGGTCCTCGAACGGCTGGCCGATGGCCGTCTTGTAGCTCGCGACCAACTGCTTGTCGCCGTTGGAGCTGGACGGCGGGTTGGTCGTGCCGGCGAGCAGCTGGGCGGACGCGTTGGTGGCCGACAGCACTGCCTGCACCGACTTGACGGTGTGCGGCTCGCCGAGGTCGATCCAGACGCCCATGCCCTTCTTCAGGTTGCCGAAGTTGGGCCGGTCCCGGTAGGTCTCGGTCTCCCAGCCCTTGTCCTCGTCGCCGTCGATGACCTTCTCGGCGCCGTCGACCTCGCTGCGGTTCTTGCTGTCCGGGTCGATGATCCGGACGTCCTTCACGGTCAACTTGCGCGCCGTCGCGGCGGCCGGGGTGGCGTCACCGGCCGGGGCACTCGAGGTCGGCGCGGCCACCGGGTTGGACTGCGGGTCCTTGTCGTCGCCGCCCAACGCGATGATCCCGATCAGCAGACCGACCAGGGCGACGGCCAGCAGACCGGCGATACCGACGGCGACCTTGCGACCCCCGGCCGCGGCCAGCGGCGACGGCTCTTCCCCGGTGTCGGCGGCGAACCGCAGCGGCCCGGTGTTGTCGAGGTAGTGCTCCTCCTCGGCCGGCACGTCCAGTCGCGCCAGCTCGGCGGCGAGCACGTCGGACGACGGCGGCGCGATCTCGGCGTCGAGCAGATCCATGGTCAGGTCGTCCAGGTACGCGGGAACGCCCGCCCGAACCTGGCGCGGTGCGGCGATGGCGCCCGCGGCGTCCCGGACAGCGTCCGGAATGGCGGCGCGGCCGTGGCCGGCGGTGGCGCCGCGCAACGGTGCCTCGGCGTGCGGCCAGGAGCCGGTCAGTGCGAAGTAGAGGACCCCGCCGACCGCCCGGATGTCGTTCTCCTGGCTGTCGGCGCCGTCGGTGCGGGCGTCGGCCAGGACCACTCGGCCCTCGTCACTGATCATGACGGTGCCGGGGTGGACGTTGCCGTGCACCATGCCGGTGGCGTGCACCGCGGCGAGCGCGCTCGCGACGGCGTTGCCGATGGCGGTGGCCCGAGCCGGGTCCAGCGGGCCGTCGGTCGCCAGGTCCCGCAGGGACTGCCCGTCGACCCACTCGCGCACCACGTACGCCCGGTCGGCCTCGTCGATCGCGTCGTAGACGCCGACCAGGTTGGGGTGGATGACCCGGCTGGCCGCGACGGCGGCCTGAAGCATCTCGGTGGCGGAGTCGCCACCCGGGTAACGCAGCACCACGGCGACGGGACGGCGCAGGATGACGTCGACCCCGCGCCAGACCAGCCGACCCGCACTGTCGTTGTTGATGTGCTCAACCAGTTCGTACCGCTCGGCGAGGACTTCACCGGCCGTGGGAGCACCGAAGGTCATGACCGGAGGAGCGCTTTCGTCCGCCTCCTGACCCTCGCCGACCTGGGTCACCCGTCCTCCCTCGGTGATCGTGTCGATCGATGAACCCGAACTGCTGGGCATGTGGCTTCCCGCTCTGCCGTTGAAGGAACCGGCCGACCGGTGTCGACGCCCAGCGTCGGCCCCTGCCGTACCCGTCGAGAGCGACCTTACCCGGGTTGCCCGTCTCTCCGACATGTCATCTTCCCGCCGTACCTGGCGGGGTTCCGGCAGTCGGCGACCTCGTCCGGTTACGACCGTTGTCAGCCACGTTGCTGGCACATGTACTAGCTAATCTACGGCTTCACCGCAAGTGACCGACGCCGGGGCTGGGCTGGCGTGGCGCTCGCGCTGCCTCGTACGTTCCCACCGATCGGGTTGCCACCCTCAGCCGTACGGTTGGTTATCCACAGGCTGAAGGGGTGGTTGACCGGCGAATCGCGGAGTTATCCACAGGTGCATCCCCAGCCTGGTGATCCGTGGTCACGGTCCGTATCAATGCGAACTTGTTGTAATCAGATGCGGACGTTCAGCGACCAAGGCGGCGGCGAACCATCCCGACCACCTCGGTGATCTCCCCGATCCGCAGAAGCATGGCCAGACCCAGGTACGTCCCGCCGATCACCACGCCGCCGATCACGAGCTGCACGACGGCCTGCATCCAACTTGGCCTGTCGCCGCCGGGCAGAAGACTCACGACGAGGAGACCGACCAGGGCGGCCCCCAACGCGGCGACCGCCACTCGGCCGAGCGTGCGCAGGATGGCACCCATCCCGATCCGGCCCACGCGTGGCCGCAGCAGCCACGCGGAGGCGAAGGCGGCCGCCAGGTAGGACACGGCGTTGCCGATCATCATCCCGGCCGCGGCGAAGTGGGCGGCGAAGGCGACGTAGAGCACCACCTGCACGCCGATCCGCAGGGCGACCACCGGGATGTTGATCAGCGCCGGGGTACGGGTGTCCGGCAGGGCGTAGAAGGCGAAGGTGAAGAGCTGGCTGATCGCGAACGGCACCAGTGCCAGCGCCGCCAGGAGCAGCACCAGCGAGGTGTCCGCCGCGTTCTCGTCGGTGAACGCGCCGTAGCGGAACAGCGTCACGGCCAGCGGAGTCGCCAGTACCGCGTAGCAGACCGCGATCGGGGCGAGCACCGCCGAGACGGTGCGCGTGCCCCGGGACAGGTCGGCGGCGACGTCGGAGTACCGGCCGTCGGCGGCGGCCGCGCTCATCCGGGGCATCAGCGCAGTGATGATCGATACGGCGATGATGCCGTGCGCCATCATCAGCAGCAGGAACACGTTGTTGTAGATCAGTGGGCCGGCGGCGTTCTCCCTGCCTGCCCGGTTCAGCAGGTTGAACAGCACGATCAGGCCGACCTGGCTCACCGCGACGTAGCAGAACATCCAGCCGCCGAGACGCCCCAGCTCCTTCAGCCCGAGGGTGCGGAAGTCGAACCGGAACTTCCACCGGAATCCCACCTTGCGCAGCGCCGGCAGGAGGCCGGCGGCCTGGATCGCGACGCCGAGCAGGGTGCCGCCACCGATCAGCAGAATCCGGCCGGTGGTCATGTCGTCCGGCTTGACGATCTCCGCGCCGAAGATCGCGATGTACAGGCCCGCGGTGGCGATCACCACGATGTTGTTGAGGATCGGCGCCCACATCGGCGCGGCGAAGTGCCCCCGGGTGTTGAGCACCGCGCTGATCAGCGCACTGAGACCGGTGAAAAAGATCATCGGCAACATCAGGTACGACAGTGCCTTGACCAGGCCCCGGAAGTCTTCTCCGGTGTCTTCGCCAGCGTAGAGCTTGGTCAGCAGCCCGGCCGACAGCACGGCCAGCAGGGCCGCTCCCGCCAGGGTCAGCACCGCGAGGGTCAGCAGCCGCTGGGCGTACGCCTGTCCGCCGTCGGTGTCGACTCTGCGCCGACGGACCAGCACCGGGATCAACACGCTGGTGAGGATGCCGCCGAGCAGGAACTCGTAGACCATGCCGGGCAGGATCTGCGCGGTGGTGTACGCGTCACCGACCAGCGCCCCACCCAGCGCGGCGGTCAACGCCAGCGTGCGTAGGAAGCCGGTGCCCCGGCTGACCAGGCTGCCGATCGCCATCACCGCGCTGTTGGCCGCGGCGCTCGCCTCGCCCACCTGCTCCTGCGGTGGCGCGGTCGACTCCATGGCCGGCTGGTTCAGCGGCTCGGCGGAGATGAACGTGGCGCCGTCCCCGGGACGGGCGCCGGCGCCGCCATCGTTCGCGGCGTTGGCGCTGCGGTAGAGCCCGCCGCTCATCTCCAGCCTCCCAGGGGTACGTCGAGTCGGACACCGACCCGCACGCCACAGACCATAGTCAACCCCCACCCGGTACCCCGCGCCCGGCGGATCGGATCACACCCCGGCCCGATAAGCTGGCGATCCCATGTCCGAAGCCTCCGCTCCTCACGCCGCCGACCGCCGCGAACTCACCGCCGCGCAGCGCAACGCCGTCGCCGAACTGCTCCGGGTGTCCCCGGTCGCCGACGAGTTGGGCCGCCGCTTCGTCCGCGCCGGTCACGAGCTGCACCTGGTGGGCGGTTCGGTACGGGATGCCCTGCTCGGTCGACTCGGCGACGACCTCGACTTCTGCACCGACGCGCACCCCGACGAGACCCTGCGGATCATCAAGGGCTGGGCCGAGTCGATCTGGGAGACCGGTCGGGAGTTCGGCACCATCGGCGCTCAGCGCGATGGCCTCCGACTGGAGATCACCACCTTCCGCGCGGAGTCGTACGACCAGGTCAGCCGCAACCCGGTGGTGGTGTACGGCACCAGCCTCGACGAGGACCTGAAGCGGCGCGACTTCACGATCAACGCGATGGCGGTCAGCCTGCCCGACCACCGGTTCACCGACCCGCACGGCGGGCTGGAAGACATCTCGGCCAAGGTGATCCGTACCCCGAGCACGCCGGGTGAGTCGTTCGGCGACGACCCGCTGCGGATGCTGCGGGCCGCCCGGTTCGCCGCGCAGCTGCGGTTCGCTGTGCACCCCGACGTGCACGTGGCGATGACCGAGATGGCCGCCGACCTGGACCGGATCACCGCCGAGCGGATCCGCGACGAGTTCACCAAGCTGCTCTGCGGCGCCGACCCGATCACCGGGCTGCGGCTGTTGGTCGACACCGGGCTGGCCGAGCGGTTCCTGCCGGAGCTGACCGGGCTGAGGCTGGAGATCGACGAGCACGCCCAGCACAAGGACGTCTACGAGCACACGTTGACGGTCGTCGAGAACGCCGTCTCCTACGAGGAGGAGGGCTGCGACTTCATCCTTCGGATGGCCGCCCTCCTGCACGACGTGGGCAAGCCGGCGACGAAGGCGGTCGGGTCCGACGGTCGGGTCAGCTTCCACCACCACGAGGTGGTCGGCGCCCGACTGACCAAGGCCCGGATGAAGGCGATGCGGTACCCGAAGGAGGTCACCGCGAAGGTGACCGCGCTGGTCGCGCTGCACCTGCGCTTCTACGGGTACGGGCGGGGCGAGTGGACCGACTCGGCGGTGCGCCGTTACGTCGCCGATGCCGGTGACCTGCTGCCCCGGCTGCACAAGTTGACCCGCTCCGACTGCACGACCCGCAACCGGCGCAAGGCCGCCCAGCTCGCGGCCGACTACGACGCGTTGGAGGATCGGATCGCCCGGATCGCGGCCGAGGAGGACCTGGCGCGGGTCAGACCCGACCTGGACGGCAACGCGATCATGGAGTTGCTCGGCGTACCGCCGGGGCCGGTGGTCGGGCGGGCGTGGAAGCACCTCAAGGAGCAGCGCCTTGAGCAGGGCCCGCTGGACCGCGACGCCGCCGAGGCGGAGCTGCTGCGTTGGGCCCGCGCCGAGGGCCTCATCAATTGACGGTCGCCGTCGTCTCAGGCGTCCATCGTTACGACGAAACGGGCTCGTATCGACCGAACGGCTGAGGTAAGCCGCTTCGACATTCATCCATGATGTCCAGACGTCCGTCGGCAGTCGGTGACCACCACCGCCGCCGAATTTCCGCCCGCCCGACTTTCGGGTCGGACGGGCGACGACCAACGGGGAGATCATCAAGTGAATCGTCGTGGCGTGATACGCCGCTCGGCGGTGGCGAGCCTTGCTCTCGCATCCGCAACCCTCATCGTCAGTGCCGGTACCGCTGGCGCCGCGCCGGCAGGCCCGTCCTCCAGCCAGCGGCCGGAGGTGCGTGGCGCCAGCACCCCGCAGGCGGTGCCGGACCGGTACATCGTGGTCCTGAAGGACAAGAAGGCCAGTCCGAAGGAGGTCAAGGCAGCGGCATCGACGCTCGCCGCGGCCAACGGCGGAACCGTTCGCCGGGTCTTCAGTAACGCCCTGAGCGGATACTCGGCGGCCATGAACCGGCGGCAGGCGGAGCGACTGGCCGCCGACCCGGCCGTGTCCTACGTGGAGCAGGTCCAGGTCTTCTCGGCCACTGACACCCAGCCCAACCCTCCATCGTGGGGCCTCGACCGGATCGACCAGAGCGGCTCGAAGCGCGACAACAGCTACACCTATCCGACGACCGGCAGCGGTGTCACCGCCTACGTTCTGGACAGCGGCATCGACATCGCTCACCAGGACTTCGGTGGGCGAGCTCGATACGGGTGGGACGCTGTCGACCAGGACGACGTCGCCCAGGACTGCGACGGGCACGGCACGCACGTCGCCGGCACCGTGGGCGGCACCACCTTCGGCGTGGCGAAGGCCGTCCAGCTCGTCGCCGTCCGTGTGCTGAACTGTGCGGGCAGCGGCACCAGCGAGCAGGTCCTCTCGGGCATCGACTGGGTCACGGCCAACGCGGTGAAGCCCGCCGTGGCCAACATGAGCCTCGGGTTCAACAGCAACAACCAGGCCGTCAACGACGCGATCAGCCGGTCGATCGACACCGGCATCACCTACGCCGTGGCCGCGGGCAACAGCATGCAGGACGCCTGTAACGTCTCGCCGGCCAGCGTGCCGGCCGCGATCACCGTGGGCGCTACCGACAAGATCGACTTCCGGGCCTGGTTCTCGAACTACGGCAGCTGCGTGGACACCTTCGCTCCCGGCGTGAGCATCGTCTCCGCTGCTGCCGGCACCGGCGACGGCACGCTGTCGATCAGCGGCACGTCGATGGCCTCGCCGCACGTGGCGGGTGCCGCGGCACTGCTGCTTGAGAACAACCCGAGCCTGACGCCGCAGCAGGTTCGCGACCAGATCGTCACCGGCGGTGTCGCTGGCGCGGTGCACGACCCGGCGGGGGCGACCGATCGGCTGCTCAACGTGCGCAGCACCTCCCCGGCGCGCAGCTCGCACGGCCTGCGGGCTCGCTCCAACGGCAAGTACGTCTCCGCCGACGCCGCGGGCACCAAGCCGCTCGCCGCCATCGGCCCGGCACTCGGGGCCTGGGAGAAGTACGACATCGTCGATGCCGGCAGCGGAATGGTCGCGCTTCGCGCCAAGGTCAACGGCAAGTACGTCTCCGCCACCGCCGCGGGCACCAAGCCGTTGGTGGCCGAGGGCCCGGCGGTCAGCACGTGGGAGCAGTTCCATCTGATCAACAACACCGATGGCACGGTGAGCCTCAGGGCGAGGATCAACGGAAGGTACGTCTCGGCGCCGAACAGCGGTGCGGCGTTGACCGCGAGCGCGCCGTCGATCAACACCTGGGAGAAGTTCTTCGTCGACGCACCGGCCCCGGTGGTCAGCATCAAGTCGGTGGCGAGTGGCAAGTACGTCTCGGCGGCCGCTGCCGGCAGAGACCCGCTGACCCCGATGGCCACCGTGGTCAGCACCTGGGAGAAGTTCGAGGTCGTCAACCTGGAGGGCGGGTTCTTCGGCTTCCGCGCGCTTGTCAACGGCAAGTACGTCTCGGCTGAGGGCGCCGGCACCACGCCGATGCGGGCCAGCGGTCTGGCGATCGGCGACTGGGAGGTCTTCGACTTCCTTGACTACAACGCCAACGGATCGGTCTACCTGCGTGCCTACGTCGACGGGGAGGCGGTCAGTGCTGGCAGTGAAGGCCGCGCTCAGCTGATCCCCAACCAGACGATCGACTGGGAGAGCGAGACCCTGGGCCTCGGCATCGGCGAGCAGTTCGTCGTCGACCCTGCCTGACCCGGTTCGCAACCCCCGGCGCCCGCCGGCACCTCTCCTTAGGGAGGGTGCCGGCGGGCGCCGCTCGTTACGCGTCTTTCGTCAGTTCAGCGCGTGACAGCGTTTCCGTCGACCGTGTTGGCGCTGCTCGGCGTGGCGGCGTCTGTCCGGCCGGCGGCGAGCCGCGCCAGCAGCCCGGGCAGGTCGATCCCGGTGAGGTCGCTGCCGAGTTGGAGGCCCTGGGCCACGTTGCCGGCCACCGACTTGGTGAGTGACGACGCGCCGTCGGTGGAGATCACCGTCATCTTGTCGATCGCCCCGATCGGCGCACTGGCCGCCTCGACGACCTGCGGCAGCACCTTTACCAGCAGGTCCAGCACGGCCGCCTCGCCGTACGCGGCGAACGCCTCGGCCTTGCGGGCCATCGCGTCCGCCTCGGCCTCACCCTTCGCCAGGATGGCCGCGGCGTCGGCCTTACCTTCCCGCTCGACCGCCTCGGCGATGGCGGAGCGCCGCCGCTGCTCGGCCTCACCCTCCTTGGCGCCCTCGATGGCGTTCGCCTCGGCGAGCGCGGCCCGTCGGGCCCGCTCACCCTCACCGGTGAGGCGGGCCTGCTCGGCGGAGGCCTGTGCGGCGGCGATGACGGCCTGACGCTGCGCGTCGGCGTGCAGCACCGCCGCGTTGCGGGCCGCCTCGGCCTCCTGCTCCACCTTGTACCGGG
This sequence comes from Micromonospora foliorum, assembly GCF_022229015.1. Classification (GTDB taxonomy): domain Bacteria; phylum Actinomycetota; class Actinomycetes; order Mycobacteriales; family Micromonosporaceae; genus Micromonospora; species Micromonospora foliorum. The sequence goes on along the minus strand of NZ_JAKKFF010000553.1, from coordinate 5,331 downwards.
CCGCGTCGGCCGGCTTGCGAACCTCGGTGTCGAGCTGGCGCTGCTTGAGCTCGGCGTTGCGCTCGGCAACCTTCTGCTGCTCGGAGAGGATTGCCTGGTCGCGCTCGGCCTGGGCGAGCGGCCCGGCCGCAGCGGACTTCGCCTTCGCCGCGTCGATCTCGGCCTGGATGCCGGCCTGCTTGAGGGCCAGGTTGCGGTTCGCCTCGGCGATGGCCTCCTCGGCGAGCAGCCGCTCCTGCTCGGCCTGCTGCCGGGCCCGCGCCTCGGCGATCGCCGCGTCCTTGAGCACCCGGGCGGCCTCGGGTCGACCCAGGTCCTGCAGGTAGGAGCCTTCGGCGAGGATGTCCTGGAGCTGGAAGGTGTCCAGCACCAGACCCTGGTTGGTCATCGAGTGCTCGGCCTCCTCGGCGACCGCGCTGGCGAACGCCGCCCGGTCCCGGATGACCTCCTCGACGGTGAGCCGGCCGACGATGGAGCGCAGCGCGCCGGCCAGCACCTCCCGGGTGAAGTTGTCGATCTCGTCCTGCTGGTGCAGGAACCGTTGCGCGGCGGCCCGGATCGCGTCCTCGGTGCCGCCGACCTTGACGATCGCCACGCCGTGCAGGTCGGCGCGGATGCCCTGCTTGCTGACGGCGCCCCGGATGCCGACGTCGATCCGCCGGCTGGACAGGTCGAGCGACTGGAGCTTCTGCACCACCGGCAGCACGAACACCGAGGCGCCCAGCACGACCTTCTGCCCGGAGTTGTCGGTGGACCGCCCACCGTCGGCGGTCTGCGTGGTGCGGCCCTTGCGACCGGTGACGATGAACGCCTCGTTCGGGCCGGCGACCTTGATCCGGGAGAGCACGAAGAGCACCAGGACGAGCGCGAGGAGGACCGCGCCACCGATGGCGATGAGTAGGGCCATATAAGGAGTCCCGTCTACGAGGGGGAGGATCAGTAGGTCTCTACGTGCACGCTGGTCTCGCTGAGCGCCTGCACGACGAAGACCTGGGCGCCGATCGGGATCGGCTGGTCCGCGCGGGCGCTGAGCTTGACCGGTTGGCCGGCGAGGCGAATGCGGACCTCGCCGTACCCGTTGGCCGGCACCGGGGTGACGACCAGGCCGAGCGCGCCGACCAGGTCGTCACGGGTGGGGGTGGGGTCGGTGCGCATGTTCCGCGCCGCCCGGCTCAGCCGGGACGCCAACCAACCGGTGGGCACGGCCGCGAGCACGCCGCCGGCCACCGCCGCGACGACCATGCCGGGTGTACGCGCACCGAGCAGTTCGTTGACGATGGCCGCGCCGAACCCGAACGCCCCGGCGAAGCCGGCGACCGTCTCGACCGAGATCGGCCCGTCCACGTCGGCGTGCCCGAAGTGGAGCAGCTCGGTGCCGAGCAGGGCGAGCGCGAGCACGCCGATGCCCGCCCCGCCGATGATCAGAAAGATGAGCGTCCCCGTTGCCACGACCTGCACGGTATCGATATGACGCAACGTTGAGCGGTGCCGCTCGACGTGGGGATGATCTTCAGCTGGTGTTGATCGAAAACAGGCAGCGCCCGCTGTCTCGGACGCGTTATCTTCTGCGCCGCCGGCAGATCGTCCCGGTCAGCACGCATCGAGAGGACCTGCCCGTGACCGTCCCGATCATCCCGAACATCGTGGTCGTCTTCTACATCGTCAGCCTGGCATTGACCGCAGTCGTGCTGCTGGGCGTCGCGATCACCTCGTTCGCGACCACCTCCCGGGTCGACCGCGTACTGGCCGGTATCGGTGGTGCCCTCGCCGGCTACTACGCCTACTACCTGCTCAGCTCCAACGACGAATACGTCACGATCTTCTACGCGGCTCTGCTGCTCCCCTTCTACGCCGGCCGCAAGCTCTACCTGGGCTTCCGTGACCGCGATCGGACCCGCGCCGAGCGAGCCGCGGCGGCGGAGGCGATCCGGGCCGCCGAGGAGTGGCGTTCAGCCCGACGGTGGTAGCCGGGCCGGCGAAGGAGTCCGCAGCGGGGAGAATGGGTGGATGCGCTGGGCTGTGCTCGACTCACCGATCGGCGAGTTCTCCGTCGCCACCGACGGCACGAGCGTCTGCGGGGCGCACTTCGGCCGGGTCGCGGCGGCCACCGAGGAGCCCGACCAGGCGCTGTCCCGGCAGGCCGTCGACGAGCTGCGGGCGTACTTCGCCGGTGAGCTGACCGCGTTCACGGTCCCGGTGTCGGTGCCGCGCGGCTCCGACTTCGAACGCGCCGTGTGGCGGGAGATGACGCGGATTCCGTACGGGGAGACGCTGACGTACGGCGAGGTGGCGCGACTGGTCGGCGACCCCGGAGCGGCACGGGCGGTGGGGGTGGCCTGCAACCGCAACCCGGTCCCGGTGATCGTGCCGTGTCACCGGATCGTCGGCGCGGGCGGCAAGCTGGTCGGCTTCGGTGGGGGCCTGCCCCGCAAGGTCAAGTTGTTGGAGTTGGAGGCCGGGGTCGCGCTGCGACACGCCTGGTCCTGAGCCGTCCCGCGGTGGCGGCCGTCCGCTCGCGTGGAAGGGCCGGGTCCGTGCGGACCCGGCCCTTCGACCTGCTTGATGATTCAGCGCGTCAGCGCGTGACCTCACCGGCGATGAACTCCTCGACGGCCTGGTGGGCGTCGTGGTCGGCGTACTGCACCGGCGGGGACTTCATGAAGTACGACGAGGCCGACAGGATCGGGCCGCCGATCTTCCGGTCCAGGGCGATCTTCGCGGCCCGGACCGCGTCGATGATGACGCCGGCCGAGTTCGGAGAGTCCCACACCTCGAGCTTGAGCTCGGCGTTGAGGGGAGTGTCACCGAACGAGCGGCCCTCCAGGCGGATGTACGCCCACTTGCGGTCGTCCAGCCACGGCACGTGGTCCGACGGGCCGATGTGCACGTCGCTCTTGCTCATCTCGTGCGGGATCTGCGAGGTGACCGACTGGGTCTTCGAGATCTTCTTCGAGACCAGCCGCTTGCGCTCCAGCATGTTCATGAAGTCCATGTTGCCGCCGAAGTTGAGCTGGTAGGTGCGCAGCAGCTCGACGCCGCGGTCCTCGAAGAGCTTCGCGAGGGCGCGGTGCACGATGGTGGCGCCGACCTGGCTCTTGATGTCGTCACCGACGATCGGCAGGCCAGCGTCCTCGAACTTCTTGGCCCACTCGGGGTCGGAGGCGATGAAGACCGGCAGGGCGTTGACGAACGCGCAGCCGGCGTCGATCGCCGCCTGGGCGTAGAACTTGGCGGCCTGCTCGGAGCCGACCGGCAGGTAGCAGACGACGACGTCGACCTGCGCGTCGCGCAGCGCCTGCGCCACGTCGACCGGGGTGGCGTCCGACTCCTCGACGATCTCGCGGTAGTACTGGCCCAGACCGTCGAAGGTCGGACCGCGCTGCACGCTCACGCCGGTCGGCGGCACGTCGCAGAGCTTGATGGTGTTGTTCTCGCTGGCGACGATCGCCTCCGCGAGGTCCATGCCCACCTTCTTGGCGTCCACGTCGAATGCCGCGACGAACTCCACGGCGTTGACGTGGTAGTCGCCGAAGGCGACGTGCATGAGACCCGGGACGCGGTCGTTCGGGTTGGCGTTCCGGTAGTACTCGACGCCCTGAACCAGGGACGAGGCGCAGTTACCCACACCGACGATGGCGACGCGGACGGAGCCCATAGCGTCTGCCTCCTTCTTTTCTGTCACGGCCGCTCATTCCTGGTCTCTCCAGGCGGAGGCGGGCTGTTGTCTTCTCGTCGGCCGCCGGCTGCCCCGGGGTTCGGGACTGTCGGGGCTCGGCCGGAGCGCTCGTTGGCGATGAGCTCCTCCAGCCAGCGGACCTCGCGCTCACAGGCATCAAGGCCGTGGCGCTGCAGTTCCAGCGTGTAAGCGTCGAGGCGCTCGGCCGCCCGGCCCAGCACGTCGCGAAGCCCTTCGCGACGCTCCTCGATCTTGCGGCGGCGACCCTCCAGAATGCGTAGTCGGGTCGCCTGGTCGGTCCGGGCGAAGAACGCGAAGTGCACCCCGAAGCCCGTGTCGTCGTACGTCTCGGGCCCCGCCTGTGCGATCAGCTGGGCGAAGCGTTCCTTGCCTTCCGCGGTGATTTTGTAGACCACCCGACCTCGTCGGCTGGTCAGCGCGGGAACCTCCTCGGCAGTGGCGGGCGTCTCAGCAGCTTCGGTGATCCATCCCGCCGCCTGCAGCCTGCGTAGCGTCGGGTAGAGCGAGCCGTAGCTGATCGCCGCCCGGATCGCGCCGAGTTTGGCGGTCAGCTCCTTGCGCAGCTCATAGCCGTGCATCGGAGACTCCTGCAGGAGGCCGAGGATGGCGAACTCAAGCACTGGCCACCCTCTCTTTACCCTCCGGCGTGGAGTGGTAACCGCCGCGATGTATCGGACCGATACATCGCACGTTAGCGGCTCACGCCGGCCAGGGCAAACCCCCGTTCCGAGATGCTGCCGTCACGGATTGTGAGCGTGGTCGCCTGCTCGGGCCGGACCGCGTACCCTTCTTCGCATGCGTACGCAGCGCCAGGTCGTCGACTACTCGCTACAGAAGCGAGCAGTGCTGCGTGAGCTCCTGGCCGGCCGGGTCGGCACATACGACGTCTGCGACGCGTCGCCGTACCTGAAGAACGCCGCTCGGTTCCACGGTGAGCCGACCGACCGGCGCTGCCCGATCTGCCGCAGCGAAAACCTGACCCTCGTCCACTACATTTACGGTGACGAACTCAAGCAGTCCGCCGGGCAGGCCCGGACACTGACCGAGTTGCCCGTGCTGGCGATGACGCTGCGTGAGTTCCAGGTCTTCGTGGTGGAGGTGTGCCTCGGCTGTGACTGGAACCATCTCGTCGAGCAGTACCTGCTCGGCCGGGACGGCCTGACCGGCGACAGCGACGGCACCAGCGAGCAGGACGCAGCGGGCGCCGAAGGCGGCGGTCGGCGGAGGCGAGAGGCGCAACGGTGATCTCAGCTGGTTGGACCGGCCCCGGGGCCGTAGACGAAACCCGGGACGGTCGACCGCTTGTTGGTCCGATTGACCCCATTGATACGGCAATGCCCCCGGTCGCCTGGCACCCTCGTGCCGGCGTCCCGGGTGAAGCAACTCACGGCAACCCGGTGGCGGCGCAGCCGCGCCCCACCGCGACCGGCAGGGTGTGAGGAATGAACTCGTACGGCGATCCCAGTTCTGCGCGCGGACGGGCCCAGCAATCGGGTCCAGACGGTGACCCCGGGCCGGGCGCGGACGACGCGTACCGCCGGCCCGGCGGTGTTTCCGGCGGGGGCGGCTGGTCAGCCTCGGAGGGCGGCGCGGCAACCCCGGGCCGTGCCTCGGTGACGCCGCGGCCTGCCGGT
>NZ_JAKKFF010000552.1 GCF_022229015.1 Micromonospora foliorum | reverse complement strand
GGCCAGCGCGGTGGCCAGCACCACCCGCCGTCGGTCCGCGCGACGCAGGGCGGCATCCTGCTCGGCGCCCCGTTGACGGCCGTGCAGCGGCAGCAGCGCGACCGCGTCCCGCAGGTCGCTCAGGCGGCCGGTGACCGCCGCGATCTCGCCGGCCCCGGGCAGGAAGACGAGCACGTCGCCGTCGTGCTCACGCAGCGCCCGCCGGACGGTGGCGGCCACGTGGTCGAGCAGGGCCCGGTCCACCGGCCCGGCCCCGGGCGGGGCGATCGGGCGGGCCGGGGGCACCCAGATCCGCTGCACCGGATGCAACGCCGAGTCGGCCCGTACCACCGGGGCGGGAGTGGGTCCACCCAGCAGCGCGGCGAACCGGTCGGTGTCGGGGGTCGCCGACATGGCCAGCAGCCACAGGTCGGGCCGGAGGGTGGCGCGCGCCTCCACGGTGAAGGCCAGCGCGAGGTCGGCGTCGAGTTGGCGTTCGTGGCACTCGTCGAGCAGCACGGCACCCGTGCCCGGAAGCTCCGGGTCGTGGTGCAGCCGCCGGACCAGCAGGCCGGTGGTGACCACCTCGATCCGGGTGGCCGGGCCGACCCGGCGCTCACCGCGCACCGCATAGCCGACCCGTTCACCGACCCGTTCGCCGAGCAGCTCGGCCATCCGCCGGGCCGCGGCACGAGCCGCCACCCGGCGGGGTTGGGCGATCACCACCCGACCGGTCACCCGGTCGGCCACGGCCAGCGGCGCGAGGGTGGTCTTGCCGGTGCCCGGCGGGGCCACCAGCACACCGGCGCCGGCCGCGTCGAGTGCCGCGACCAACGCCGGCAGCACCGGACGGACCGGCAGGTCAAGGGTTACGTCGGAGAGCACGGCCCAGTCTCGCACCGGGACGGGTGCGTCAGGAGCGACGGACCTCGCCGACGCCGAGCACGAAGGCCCGCCAGGCCGTTACGCCGAAGGCGAGCACCGGGCCGGAGCGGTCCTTGCTGTCCCGGACGGCGACCTGACCGTCGACTGTCGCGACCTCCACGCAGTTGCCGTTGCCACTGCTGCGCGTGCTGGTGCGCCAGTCCGCTCGGGTCAGGTCGTACGCCGTCATCCGCGGTACCTCTCGTCTGCGTCGGCGTGCCGCAGAGCGGTCACGCAAAGTTACGAGAAGCCTGCTCAAGACGGGTCATCGACGCCGTCGGATCGAGCGCCATCCGGCACAGCTCCTCGTGCAGAAGGCTATACCCGAGCACATGATCGGCATCCTCCAGAGCCAGTCCCATCGTGAGGTTATCCAGGTAAACCACGGACGCGTCGGCGGCATCGGCGAAGTTGAGGATCACGTACGGGGTGCTCATGGCCGGATGCCCGCCGGCCGCGAATGGAAGTACCTGAATTGTTACGTTGGGTAGTTGCGCGATTCGGCTCATGTGGACCAGTTGTTCGGCCATCACCGCGGTGCCGCCAACCGGGCGCAGCAGCACCGCCTCGTTGAGGATCACCGACAGGTCGACCGGGTCCTCGCGGCGCAGCACCTCCTGTCGGCGCAGTCGGGCGGCGATCTTGCGCTCCAGGCCGTCCTCGCCGGCGGTGCGCCGGAAGATCTCCCGGGCGTACGCCTCGGTCTGCAGCAGCCCGGGTACCGACTCGGCCTCGTACGTCCGCAGTGCCGCCGCCTCGGCCTCCAGCCCGACGTAGAACTCGAACCACTCGGGGAGCACGTCGCTGTAGTTCTGCCACCAGCCGCGCTGCTGTGCCCCCCGGGCGATCTCGATCAACGCTTCGGCATCCGAACCGGTCACCTCGTACAGCGCGAGGGCGGCCCGGACGTCGCGCGGTTTGATGCCGATCTGCGCGGTCTCGATCCGGGAGAGGTTGCTCTTCGACATGTCGAGCTGGCGCGCGGCCACATCGAGGGTCATGCCCGCGCGTTCCCGAAGTTGGCGGAGCTCCCGCGCGATGCGGCGTCGCCGCACGGTCGGGCTGGCGGCGGGTCGGATGGTGGGAGTGGCGGTCACCGTCCGAGTCTGCCACGACAAGATCCGCAGGTCGCGCCTGCACGGAGTGCAACTTTCAAATCTGGGAGTTGCGTTGCAGTAGCTGTCGGTGCATCCTTTCCCGGTCGCGATCACTGTGGACACACCTGTGCGGGAGGACCGTTGCTCATCGCCGACGAGTTCTTCCTGATCGCACACAACGACAGTCGTGGCAAGGCCAAACTGCACCCGGCGGCGACCGGGCTCGGGCTGGCCGGCGGGCTCCTCGGCGAGCTGATCCTTTATGGACACATCACCGTCATGGCCGGGCAGATCACTGTCATCGACCGACGCCCGCCGGCCGACGCCCTGGCGCACACCGTGCTGGACCAGTTGGTCGGCGAGTCCCAGCACCGGGAATTGCGCACCTGGCTGAGCTTCCTGGCGCAGAGCGCGACCGCCTCGGTGGGGGAGCGGCTGGCTCGTGCCGGGGTGCTGCGTCGCCAGGAGAGTCGCCGGCTGCTGCGTACCACGGTCAGCTACCTGCCGATCGACCTCAACGCGGTGGCCTGGCCGGCCACCCGGCTGCGGGCCCTGCTGGACCGCCCGGACCCGCCCGGCGTGCCGGACGCCCTGCTGCTCGGCCTGGTCGTGGCCGCGGGGCTGACCCGCGAGGTGCTGTGGAGCGCCGGCCCCCGCGCGCACCACCGGCTGAACGTCCTCATCCCCGCGCTGCCGGCCCCCCTCAAGGAACTCGTCGGGCACACCGAGGCCGCCGTCGGCGCCGCCGTGCTGCGCGGCATCCCCTGATCCCCTCCGGCAACCCCCAACCCTCCCCTCGACAATCGGAGTAGTCGTATGCCCCCGACATCGACAGTCGACCGACCCAGCAACGTCTCCGAAGCCCTGGCCCGGGGCCGTCTCGGCATCCCCTCGGTGATCTTCTTCGTCCTCTCCGCCGCCGCGCCGCTGACCGTGGTGGCCGGCGTCGTCACCACCGGCTACGGCGTCATCGGGGTGACCGGCATCCCGCTGGCCTTCCTGCTGATCGCCGCGGTGCTCGCCCTGTTCTCGGTGGGCTACGTGGCGATGTCCCGCCGGGTGGAGAACGCCGGCGCCTTCTACGCCTACATCTCCCGCGGTCTCGGCCGACCGGCCGGCGTGGGCGCCGCCTGGGTCGCGCTGATCGCGTACAACGCGCTGCAGGTCGGGCTGTACGGCACCATCGGTGTCGCGGCCGAGCCGGTGCTCGACCGGCTCTTCGGCGGGCACCCGCACTGGGCCGTGGTGGCGTTGGTGGCGTGGGCACTGGTCGGCCTGCTCGGCCTGCTCCGGGTCGACCTCAACGGCCTGGTCCTGGCCGCGCTGCTGGTCGCCGAGATCGTGGTGGTCCTCGTCTTCGACCTGGGACAGCTCGGCAACCCGGCCGACGGTCGGGTCAGCTTCGCCTCGTTCTCGCCGGACAACCTCTTCGTGCCGGGTGTCGGCGCGGTGCTGGTGCTGGCCGTCCTCGGCTTCGTCGGCTTCGAGTCGGCGGTGGTCTTCAGTGAGGAGAGCAAGGACCCGAAGCGGACCGTGCCGCTGGCCACCTACCTCTCGGTGGCGATCATCGCCGGGCTGTACGCGCTGTCGTCCTGGACCATGACGGTCGCCGTCGGGCAGGACCGGATCGTCGCCGAGTCCGGCGAGCAGAGCGTCGGGCTGATCTTCAACCTGGCCGCCGCGCAGCTCGGCGACACCGCGGTCACCATCGGGCAGGTGCTCTTCCTGACCTCGGTGCTCGCCGCGATGATCTCGTTCCACAACACCACGGCCCGCTACACCTTCGCGCTCGGTCGGGAGCGGGTGCTGCCGGCGGTGTTCGGGCAGACCTCGGCCCGTACCGGGGCGCCGCGGGCCGCCTCGGTGGCGCAGAGCGCCCTCGGGCTGCTGGTCATCCTGCTGTACGCGGTCAACGGCTGGGACCCGGTGGTCCAGCTGTTCTTCTGGGTGGGCACCACCGGCGGCTTCGGCGTCCTGCTGCTGATCGCCACCACCTCGGTGGCGGTGATCGCCTACTTCGCCCGCTCCGCCGGCGGCGAGAACCTCTGGCGGCGGGCCATCGCGCCCGGCCTGGCCACCATCGCGCTCTTCGTGATCATCTGGTTGGCCGTGTCGAACTTCGCCAACCTGCTCGGCGTCGCGCCGGACTCCACGCTGCGTTGGGCGCTGCCCACCGCGTACCCGGTGGCCGCCCTGCTGGGCATCGGCTGGGCCCTGCTGCTGCGCAGCAACCGCCCGGACACGTACGCCCGGATCGGCCTGGGGGCGGCGAGCGCCGCCGCCGCGATCAAGCCGGACGCGCCGGCCGCCGTGGAGGTGACCCGATGAGCGTGGTCATCGAGCGGCTCGGGCCGGAGGAGACCGCCCTCGTGGCCGGTCGGATCGCAGAGGCGTTCACCGCCCTGGAGGTGACGTACTGGCTGGTCCCCGACCCGAGCAAGCGGGAGGCCGTGCTGGCCGGTGACTTCGAGATCCTGGTCGGGCACGCGATGCGGCACGGCCTGGTCCACGCCACCGCGGACCGGGCCTCGGTCGCGGTCTGGTTTCCGTCGGTCGGCGAGCCGGCGCCGCCGCCGGCGGACTACGACGCCCGACTGGCCGCCGCCTGCGGTGAGTGGACCGACCGGTTCCAGCACCTCGACGAGCTGTTCGCGGCGAACCACCCGCATCCGGATCACCACCACCTCGCGTTCCTGGCGACCCGGCCCGACCGGCAGGGGCAGGGTTTGGGTAGCGCGCTGATGCGGCACCACCACGCCTGGCTGGACGCCAACGGGATGCCGGCGTACCTGGAGGCGAGCAGCCCGCGCAGCCGGGACCTGTACGCGAAGCACGGCTACCTGGCCGGCGAGCCGTTCCGGGTGCCCGACGGCACGCCGTTCTGGCCCATGTGGCGGGAGCCGGCCGGCCACTGACGCGCCCTCACCGCTACGTCGAGTGGTCGCGTTGTCACGTTGACGTGACAACGCGGACACGGAGGAGGGCCGGGTCCACGGACCCGGCCCTCCTCCGTGTGAACTGGTCAGTACGTGCCGTCGAGCTGGCCGCGCAGCTTGGTCAGCGCCCGGGTCAGCAGCCGCGAGACGTGCATCTGCGAGACGCCGATCTGGTCGGCGATCTGCGACTGGGTCAGGTTGCCGTAGAAGCGCAGCGTGAGGATCTTCTGCTCGCGCTCGTCGAGGGTGGCCAGCGCCGGGCCGAGGGCGACCCGCAGCTCGGCCAGCTCGAACTCGCCGTCCTCGCCGCCGAGCATGTCGCCCAGCTCGGTGGCGCGCTCGCCGTCGCCGGTCGGGGTGGACAGCGACACCGCGTTGTACGCGCGGGCGCCCTCCAGGCCCTCCAGCACCTCTTCCTCGGTGAGCTTGAGGTGCGCGGCGATGTCGGCGACCGTCGGGGAACGGCCGAGGGTCTGCAGGAGCGAGCTGTTGGCGTCGGAGATGGCCAGCCGCAGCTCCTGGAGCCGACGGGGCACCCGGATGTCCCAGGTGCGGTCCCGGAAGTGCCGCTTGAGCTCGCCGATGATGGTAGGGATCGCGTAACCGGCGAAGTCGACGCCACGCTCGGGGTCGAACTTGTCGATGGCCTTGATCAGGCCGATCGCGGCGGTCTGCGCCAGGTCGTCGTTCGGCTCGCCACGCCCGCTGTAGCGGTGGGCGAGGTGGTTGGCGAGGGGCAGCCAGGCCTCGATCGCCCGGTCCCGCAGCGCGGCGCGCGACGGGTGGTTGGCGGGCAGCGCCGCCATCGCGTTGAGCAGGTCGGCGGCGCTGTCGGTGAGAGCGCGCGGGTCGAGCTTGGTGCTCGTCTTCACGGCGGCGCTCGGCTGCTCGGTGATCGTTGGCGCGGTCATGGGTGGTCCTCCCTGCACCTCGTCCGCGGACAAAAAGACGTGACGCTTTGGTTTAGCTTCCAATGGGCCGTTCGGGAGTCACCTTAACCTGATCGTCTCCCAGAAATCTAGCCGAAAGGTTGATGTACTTAAGGCGTGTTCAACCACAAAAGGGGCAAGTGGCGCGGAAGTTGGGGTGGCTGTGAGGATCCTTACCCGTTGTTCCGGCCGTAGGTCGCTACCCGGTCGGAGGACCGGTTCGGCCGATCGGTCCACGAGTCACGTCGAGTGGTCAACATGAAATCCGACAAGTCGCCAGGAGTGTCGACTATCCGTCCTTGTCCCGCTGGCGGGACCGGCCGTAGCGTCGCGTGTACACACCCGGTTCGGAGGCACCGTGCTCGATCCAGCCGCTCCCCAGCTCGTCGTGAACAGTCGCACCCTCTACTTCAGCTGGCTGCCGGCGGATCCCGACGCGGTCGCCGCGCTGGTCCCTCCGGGGCTCTCCCCCCGCCCCGACCGGCAGGTCTTCCTCAACCAGTACGTCGTCGACGACGAGACGCAGACCTCCGGCTTCGGCGCGTACTCGCTGACCTACCTCGGCGTCTCGCTCCTGGGCGTCGACGCGCCCGGCGGCCTCAACGCGGGTGGCTGGTGGACCCACTACGTGGCCTCCAGCCGGCGGGTCCGTGAGTACGCTGTCGCCCGCGGCGCACCGGTGCTCGCCGGGCGCACCCGCATCGACGTGACCGGCGAGGACCTGCTCTCCGAGACGGAGATCGACGGCACGCCGTTGATCCGGGCGCGGTGCCGCGTGGGGGAGACCGGGCACGTGATCAGCAGCGGGCACCACCGTTACTTCACCAGGCGCGACGGCCAGCTGCTCAGTTCGGCCTACCCGTTCGTCGCCGAGCCGGTCGCCCCGTTCGAGATCGAGTCGGTGGAGTTCCTCCAGCCCGGCCACCCGATGTACGCGTTGCGCCCGGCCAACCCGCTGACCATCGGCTTCGGCTACTACTCACCGCGCTCGTCGTTCGCCTACCCCGGCGGGCTGAGCGTGCACGCGGTCGCCACGCCAGAGCCGGCCCGGCCGGTTCACCAGGTGCCGGCCAGTCTCGCCCGCAGCGGCCTGCCGTCCGGGTCGTAGACCAACCGGTACACCGGCAGCGCCCAGGCCCGGGTGTACCACGGCAGCCGCTCGGGGCGGTGCGGGCGCAGCCGCCCGGGCGGCCGTTCCCCCACCTGGCCGTCGTCGTACCACTGCTGGAGCGCGTCGGCGGCGGCCGTGACAGCCGTTACGGCGTCCGCCGGGTCGAGCAGGCCGGCGTCGTCCGCGCCGTCCGGGTCACGGTCCAGGTGCTCGCGCCACAGCCGCAGTCGCAGGTCCCGGGCGAAGGTCCGCGCGCCGTCGCCCCGCCCGGCGGGGTCGGTGGGCTCCCGCTGGTCCCGGGTGTCGTCGAGCAACGCGCAGGACAACTCGCTGTCGTGGGTCCAGGACCGCCGGTTGAAGTTGTCGCTGCCCACGCTGGCCCAGACGTCGTCGACCACGCAGACCTTGGCGTGCACGTAGACCGGGTCGCCGGCGTGGTTCTCCACGTCGAACACGTGCACCCGGTCCGGTGCGGCCCGCTCACACAGTGACAGCGCCTGCTCGCGCCCGACCATGTTCGGCGGCAACGCCAGCCTGCCGTCCACGTCCGGGTGGCGGGGGACGACGGCGATCAGGTGCAGGTCCGGGTTGTCCCGCAGCGCGTGCGCGAACAGGTCCGCGACCTCGGCCGACCAGAGGTACTGGTCCTCGATGTAGATGAGCCGGCGGGCCCGGCGTACCGCCTTGGTGTAGCCCCGGGCCACGGTCCGCTCCCCGTCCGGTGCGAACGAGTACCGGGGCCGGACGGCGGGGTAGGTGCGCAGCACCTGGATCTGGTGCGGACCGCAGGGCGGCGGGTCGGCCGGTTGCTCGGGCAGCGGGTCGGGGCGCAGGTCCGAGCCGCGCAGCCGATCCCGCAGGTAGGCCATCGGGTTCTCCGAGTCCAGCGGCATCGGGTCGGTCCAGCGTTCCCGGAACAGGGTGTCCAACGCGCCGACCACCGGACCGCGCACCGCGAGCTGCACGTCGTGCCAGGGCGGATTCGGTCCGTACCGGGGGGACATCTGCACCGGCTGCGGGTCGCCGTGGTGCGCGGCGTCATCGCGGCGGCTGTGGCACAGGTCGATCCCACCGGCGAAGGCGACGTCCCGCTCGGGTGCGCCCGGGTGCCGCAGCACCACGAGCTTCTGATGATGCGAGCCGCCGCGCCGGACCCGTTGGTCCAGCAGCACCTCGCCACCGGCGGCCGAGATCGTCTCGCTGAGGTCGCGGTTCTCCGCCTCGCTGTACGCCAGGACGTCGAGGTGCGAGCGCCAGATCAGCCCCTTGACCACGACACCGCGCTGAGCGGCCTGCGCGAAGAGTTGGGCCACGGTCGGACCGTCCGGGCGCAGCCGCTGGTCCGGGTCGCCCCGCCAGTCGGTGAAGAACAGGTGGTCCCCGGGGCCCAGGGCCTCGACCTCGTCGACCAGCCGGTCGAAGTACGCGGCACCGTGAATCAACGGCTCGGCGAGGTTTCCCGTGGTCCAGACGGGTATGCCAGACACCGGGTTGGCGCGTTCCTCTGCGGTGAGAAACCAGTCCTGCAATGGCACCGTCCAGCCCCCCTGGAGGTCGGCAACGTCCTCACGGTAGGACCCCCGACGCGGGTCCGCACGCCAGGCCGACAGTCCGGTGACCTGGCCAACGCCATTGGAAGCGACGCGACAACAGCCGAGGAGGCCACACCATGCCCCGCGACACGACGAATCCCGTGACCGAGCACCGCGAGCCGGCGGTGGAGAGCGAACGGGGTGCGCTGGTAGCGGTGTTGGTGATGGTGATTCTGGGAGTTGCCGGGATTTTTGCGGTCTCCTGAGGCGGCGCCGACGCCCCGGGGTGAACCGGAGGCGTCGGCGCCGATCTCAGCGGTCGACGGTGGTCAGGGCCGGGTGCCCTGGCCGCCGGTGTGCGGGAGCCGCTCGGTGGGGATCACGCCGAGGCGGCCGGCCTGGAAGTCCTCGAATGCCTTGAGCAGCTCGTCCCGGGTGTTCATCACGAACGGGCCGTACTGTGCCACCGGCTCCCGGATCGGCTGACCACCCATGATGTAGAGGTCCAGCGCCGGGGTGTTGCTGTCCTGCGCCGTGTCGGCGCTGAACCGCAGCGCGTCGCCCGGGCCGTGCACCGCGAGTTGACCGGTACGCACCGGCCGCCGGTCGCTGCCGACCGTCCCGCGACCGCCGAGCACGTACACCAGGGCGTTGAAGTCGGGCCGCCAGGGCAGGTCGACCTGTGCGCCCGGCTGCACCGTGACGTGCGTGATGGTGATCGGCGTGAAGGTCGAGCCCGGGCCGCGGTGCCCGGCGACCTCGCCGGCGATGACCCGGATCAGGGCGCCGCCGTCGGGCGTGGTGAGCAGCGCCGACTCCCGACCCCGGATGTCCTGGTAGCGGGGCGGGTTCATCTTGGCCGAGCGGGGCAGGTTGACCCACAGTTGGGTGCCGTGGAAGAGCCCGCCGCTCACCACCAGGTGCTCGGGCGGCGCCTCGATGTGCAGCAGGCCGCTGCCCGCCGTCATCCACTGGGTGTCGCCGTCGGTGATGGTGCCTCCACCGCCGTTGGAGTCCTGGTGGTCGAAGACGCCGTCGATGATGTACGTGACGGTCTCGAAGCCGCGGTGCGGGTGCCACGGGGTGCCCTTGGGCTCGCCCGGCGCGTAGTCGACCTCGCCCATCTGGTCGAGGTGGATGAACGGGTCCAGGTCGGTGGTCGACACCCCGGCGAAGGCGCGACGGACCGGGAAGCCCTCACCCTCGAAGCCGCTGGGCGCCGTGGTCACCGTGCGGACCGGGCGGATCGTGGTGGCCTCGTCGAGTCGAGGCAGGCGGGGCAGGACGAGAACGTTGTCGACGGTGATCGCGGGCATGTCGAGGGCTCCTAACGGGGGGCAGGGGTGGTCGAGCTGACCCGCGATGCCCGCAGGCGCTCGCCGAGCCGGTCGAAGACCCGGGTGAGGCAGGCGACCTCGGCATCGTCGAGGTCGTCCATCAGGTGGGTACGCACCGACGCCAGATGGTGGGGTGCGGCTTCCCGTAGGGCGAGCAGCCCGGCGGCGGTGAGCACCGCCTCGCTGCCGCGCCGGTCGTCCGGGCAGGGCTCCTTGCTGACCAGGCCGCGGCGCTGCATGGAGGAGACCTGGTACGTGAGGCGGCTGGGCGAGAAGATCAGCCGGCTGGCCAGCTCGCCCATCCGCAGCCGCTGCCCCGGTGCCTCGGAGAGCAGGACCAGCACGTGGTAGTCGGCGAAGCTGAGGCCGCTGTCGACCCGCAGGTCCTCCTCCAACTGCGTGTAGAGACGCTGGCTGGCCTCGATGTAGGCGCGCCAGGCGGCCTCTCGGGTGCTGTCCAGGCTCTCGGTCATGCCATGACGATAGCATTCTTTCAAAATTTAACTACTGCTGTTGGGCGTTGCCTGGGTCACTCCTGCGTGCCCTGAGGGCCAGATTGTGCAGCTTTGAAGAAAGCCGCCGGTAATCCGGCGGTGCGAGGGTGGCGGGTTGTGTCAGACTCCGGCCTCGTGGAACACGTGCAACTCGCCGCCGCCGACCTGTTGCTGCGCCCGTGGCGGGACGAGGACGCCCTGGCGGTGCGCGACGCGCTGTGCGACCCGGCGATCGCCCAATGGAACCCGCAGGGCGGCGGCCCGATCGACGACGAGGTCGCGCTGCGCTGGGTCCGCCGCCGGGCCGACTGGTCAGCCGGTGACCACGCCTCGATGGCGGTCACCTCGGCGGCCGACGGCAAACTGCTGGGCTCGGTGTCGCTGCACCACATCCACGACGGCGACGCGTCCATCGGCTACTGGACGGTGCCCGCGGCACGGGGGCGTCAGGTGGCGGTACGCGCCGTCGTCCGGCTCACCGACTGGGCGTTCGCGGATCTCGGGCTGCACCGGGTGGAGCTGTGTCACGCGGTGGCCAACCCGGCGTCCTGCCGGGTCGCCGACCGGGCCGGCTACCCGGCCGAGGGGACCCTGCGCGAGTCGTACTGGTACGGCGACGGCCGTCGCTACGACGAGCACCTGCACGCCCGTCTGGCCACCGACCGCTAGGGCCGGGGCGGGCCGGGGTCCGCACACGCTTCGGCCCCGGCCGCACCCGGTCGCCTCGGACCGTCACTCGGTGACCTTGCGGAGGAAGGTCGCGAGGGCGGTCCTGACGCGGTCGATCCGCTCCGGCAGGGGCAGCGGCTCGGGCGCGGGGGGCCCGGCGTGCTTCTTCCCCCGCAGGTAGAGCGAGCAGGCCAGGTCGGAGCAGAGGTACGTGCCGACGGAATCGCCCTGCCGTCCGCTCGGACCGGCCTTGGGGGCGGTCATCAACGAGACGCCACCGCCGAGGTGCGTGGTCAGACAGAACGAGCACATGCCGTGCCGCACGCGCCCCGTCTGGTGCGTCGCGGCCCGCAGCACCACCCCGGCCAGCTTGCCGTCGGTCTCGGCGACCAGGTAGGCCCGCTGGGGCGCGGAGGGATCCCGCCAGCCGAGAAAGTCGAGGTCGTCCCAGGGTCGCATTTCAAGATCGTTGGGTACGGCCAGCCGCTTCGCCTCGCCCCGGCTGCAGTTGACGAAGGATGCGCGGATGGCGGATTCGGTCAGGACTAACATAGGTAGTAGCCTAGCCCTACTAGGCAAACCATTAACGTGGCTAGGTTTGGAGTGTGGTGGATGGCACGCGCCGGGGTGACCGTGGAGCGCCTGACGCTGGCCGGAGCCGAGCTGGCCGACGAGGTGGGTGTGGAGAACGTGACGGTTGCCGCGCTCGCGCGCCGGTTCGGGGTGAAGGACGCGAGTCTGTACTTCCACCTCAGGAACGCACACGACCTGCGGGTCAGGATCGCCCTGCTGGCGTTGGCCGAGCTGGCCGACCGGGTCGCCGCCGCGCTCGCCGGCCGGGCCGGCAAGGACGCGCTGGTGGCCTTCGCCAACGCGTACCGCGACTACGCGCGGGAGCACCCGGGCCGCTACGCCGCCATGCAGATCGACCTTGACCCGGAGACCGCCGCGGCGAGCGCGGGCGTGCGGCACGCCGAGATGACCCGGGCGATCCTGCGCGGCTACCGGCTCTCCGAGCCCGACCAGACCGACGCGGTGCGGATGATGCACAGCACGTTCCACGGGTTCGTCAGCCTGGAGCAGACCGGCGGCTTCCGGCACACCCCACGCCCCACCGACGACTCGTGGTCGCGCACCCTGGACGCCCTCGACGCCGTCCTCACCAACTGGCCGTCGCGCTGAGGTGCCGCAGCGCCACGGCATAGGCTCGGTGGCGTGGATGATCTCAAGCTGGCCGACTGGCGTGAGCGGGTCGCCCGGCTGTACCTGTCCGACGTCGACCTGGCCGGCTTCCGCGCCGGCCGCGACGAACTCTTCGCCACCCACCCGCAGAGCCCGATCCCCGTGGCGGAGCGACCCGACTTCGCCGGAGTGCGCTACTTCCCGCCCAACCCCGAGGCCGTGGTCGAGGCGCCCCTGCGGCCGGCCAGCGGTGAGCTGCGCATCGACACCGGCGGGCCGGACGGGGTGATCGCGTACCGGCGGGTGGCGGTTGCCGAGACGTCATGGGGGCCGCTGACCCTGTGGTGGATCGAGGCGTACGGGGGCGGGCTGTTCGTGCCGCTGCGCGACGGCACCTGCGGGCGGGAGAGCTACGGGGGAGGCCGGTACCTCACCGACACGGTCAAGGGCACCTTCGGCCGGGGTGTGCAGTTGCTGCCCGGCGACCGGGTCCGGTTGGACGCCAACTACCTCTACAACCCGAGCTGCGCCTACGACGACCGCTGGGCCTGCCCGCTGGCGCCACCCGAGAACCGGGTCGACGTGCCGCTGCCCGCCGGCGAGCTGGCGTACAAGACCTATTGATCGGCTCGATCCCCGTGGCGTCGCGCGGCTTGACCTCAAGTCGCGTTCAACGCCTACGGTCGACGTCACCGATCCGCGAGGGGGAGTGGTCTGATGACGGTCAGCTGGGCGTACATCTATGAGCACCCGGGCAGCGACCCCGTTGCCGACCGGGTCGTGCTGGACCGCGACGGCCAACGCACCTACCTCGTGCCCGTGCCGGACCCGGTGCTGGCCCCCGCCGTGGCGGTGGACCTGCTGGCCGAGGGAGTCGCGCTGATCGAGCTGTGCGGCGGTTTCGCGCTGCCGGCAGCGGCACGGGTGGCCGAGGCCATCGGTGGGCGGGTGCCGGTCGGGCACGTCACGTTCGCGGTGGACTCGGTGCGCGGCGCCACGCGGTACGGCGAACTGTTCGAGGCTCAGCCCGACTGAACGACGAAACGGCCGCCCCGGCGTGTCGCCGGGACGGCCGGTCGGTCGTCGCTCAGCGGGCGTTCGTCGCCGAGCTGGGCATCTGCATCCGACCGAGCAGCTGTCGCGCCTGGTCGGCGAGCTGTGCGTCGACGGTCACCGCGTACTGGCCGGCGCGCAGTGAGCTGGCCGAGGTGAAGTCGCGCTGGCCGCCCGTCATCGCGTGCGCGACCGCGCCGAACACGGCACCCCAGATCGCACCGATGACCAGTCCGACCAGGATCACCGCCAGCCAGTTGCCGACGGTGAAGATGCCGAACAACAGGCCGATGAAGAGCCCGAACCAGGCGCCGGTCCCGGCGCCGAGCAGGCCGGCTCGGCCGGTGGTCATGCGCCCGAGCACCGTCTCCACCAGGGTGAGGTTGGTGCCGACGATGGCGCTGTGCTCCACCGGAAAGCGGTTGTCGGCCAGGTAGTCGACGACCCGCTGCGCGGTCGGATAGTCCGGGTACGAGCCGATCGTCACGGTCGGCGGGCCGCTCTCCGGCCCGTGGCCGTCCCCGGCCGGTGTCGACAGGCGGCCGGCCGGCCCGGATGGAAGCAGGTCGCCACCCTGTGTGCCGGGCCGCCAGGCGGCGGTCGGCCCCGAAGCTGACGTCATGAGCATCCTCCCTCGTCAGCTGCCGGGGTTCCCCTCCAGGCCGAGCGGTAACGCGGTGTCCACCGCCGGGCCGGAGGGGCATGGGAGCGGACTGCCCGGGTAGCCAGTCAGGTGGAGAGCGGACAGATCAGCGACTACGGGTTCCTCGCCGACAGCCGCAGCGCGGCGCTGGTGGACGCCTCGGGCTCGGTGAACTGGTGGTGCCCGGGCCGGTTCGACGCCCCGTCCGTGTTCGGGCGGCTGCTCGACGACAACGCCGGGCACTGGTCGATCCGGCCGGAGGGCGACTACCGGGTCGAACGCTCTTACCTCGACGACACCCTGGTGCTGCGGACGGTCTTCCACACCACGCAGGGGAAGGTCGCGCTGACCGACGCGCTCGCCTTCGAGCCCGGCTCGCGTGGCCACGACATCGGCCTGCACTCGCCGCAGGTGCTGGTCCGTTCGGTGGAGGGGCTGTCCGGTTCGGTGCCGATGCGGGTGCACTACCGACCGCGCTTCGAGTACGGCCGCACCATCGCCTACCTGATCGAGCGGGAGGACATGCTGGAGGCCATCGCCGGGGCCGCCCGACTCACCCTGCGCGGCAGCATGCGGTTGACCGCCGGCGACGGCGAGGCCACCGGGACGTTCACCGCCCGCGCCGGCACCAGACACAACTTCACCCTGGGGTACGCCCCGACCTACGACGCTCCGCTGCCCGAGGTGCCGGACGCCGACCAGACCATCGCCGACACCGTCGCCGGCTGGCGTTCCTGGGCGGCCGAGCACCCGTACGACGGGCTCTACGCCGAGCAGGTGCGGCGCAGCCGGCTGGTGGTGCAGGGCATGACGTACCGGCCCAGCGGTGCGGTGGTGGCCTCGGTGACCACCTCGCTGCCGGAGGAACTCGGCGGGGACCGCAACTACGACTACCGCTACGTCTGGGTGCGCGACTTCAGCCTGACCCTGCGGGCGCTGTGGCGGTCGGCGT
The DNA here is from genome assembly GCF_022229015.1 of Micromonospora foliorum. Lineage (GTDB taxonomy): Bacteria > Actinomycetota > Actinomycetes > Mycobacteriales > Micromonosporaceae > Micromonospora > Micromonospora foliorum. The sequence goes on along the minus strand of NZ_JAKKFF010000552.1, from coordinate 9,034 downwards.
GCCTGGACGAGGTGCAGCGGCAGTTCGCCTGGTTGGGTCGGGCGATGGGCCGCGTCGACGACAGGCCGGTGCCCATCATGTACGGGGTGCTGGGGGAACGGGACCTCACCGAGCATCGGCTGGAACAGCTCGGCGGCTACCGCGACAGCCCACCGGTGGTGATCGGCAACGATGCGTGGCAGCAGCGGCAGACCGACATCTTCGGCGAGGCGATGGATGCCGCCTGGTTGATGCGCGACAAGCTGGAGCCGCTGGGCCCGGAGGTGCAGCACGTTCTTCGGGTGCTCGCCGACCAGGCCGAGCGGGACTGGGCGTTGCCCGACGCGGGCATGTGGGAGGAGCGCGGCACCCAGCACCACCACGTGTCCTCGAAGGTGCAGTGCTGGGTGGCCCTGGATCGGGCGGTCCGCTTCGGTGACAAGCTCGGCGAGCCGCAGGACGTGGCCCGCTGGGCGGCCGCCCGCGACGCGGTGCGCGAGGAGGTGCTCGAGCAGGGCTGGAGCGAGCGGCTCCAGTCGTACGTCGGGAGTTTCGAATCCGACGACCTGGACTCCTCGGTGTTGGTGATGCCGCTGGTCGGATTTCTGCGGGCCGACGACCCGCGGATGCGCTCGACGATGACTGCGGTGGAGCAGCGGCTCTCCCACGACGGCCTGCTGCGGCGCTGGGACGGCGACCCGGCGGGGTTTGTCATCTGCTCGTTCTGGCTGGTGTGTTGCCTGGCGCTGGCCGGTGAGCGGGACCGGGCACACGAGTTGTTCCGGGGGTTGGCGGAGCGGGTCAACGACCTCGGCCTGTTCGCCGAGCAGATCGACCCGCTGACCGGGGAGCAGCTGGGCAACTTCCCCCAGGCGTTCTCCCACATCGGCCTGATCAACGCCGCCGGTGTGCTGACCGACGTCGAGCGGGACCCGACGCTGCGGCAGTGCGGAATGCCCCCGGCGTACTTCTCCCCGGTGCGCCGCTGAGCCGGACTTTCGCGGAGATCGTGACAACTTTCTATCTGTTGACGCGAAGTTCTATCGCTTTCCAGGGAAAGGCGTTAATGTCCGGGACACCCTGCGGTGCTCCTCCAGTCGGCGGGAGCGGCACCGAGATCCCGGACAGCTGGAGGTCTCGTGTCCCGCACACCGCGCCGACGTCTCGTCAGCGCCACCACCCTGCTCACCGTCCTGGTCGCCCTCTGCCTCGTCCCGCAGGCGACCGTTCGCCCGGCCGCCGCGTCCCCGGCCCGGGCCGCCGCCCTCGCCCCGCCCGCCACCGTCGGTTTCGAGAAGGTCGCCCTCGACGGCGGTCTCTCCATGGGCGAACCGATCGAACTGGCAGTCGCCCCCGACGGCAAGGTCTTCTACATCAACCGGGGCACCAGCAGCGCCGGTGGTCAGGTCCGCCTCTACAACCCGGCGACGAGGTCCACCACTGTCGCCCTGACCCTGGCGTTGGACGCCCGCTTCGAGGACGGCCTGATCGGCATCACCCTGCACCCGAGCTTCGCGACCAACCGCTGGGTCTACCTCTTCTACTCGCCGAAGGTCACCCCACTGGTCAACCGGATCAGTCGGTTCACCTTCAACCCGTCCACCCTGCTGCTCGACCCGGGCAGTGAGGACGTGCTCATCGAGTGGCCCACCGAACGCGATCTGTGTTGTCACTCGGCCGGCTCGATGAGCTGGGACACCGCCGGCAACCTGTACTTCGCCGTCGGCGACAACACCAACTCCGGCGGCGACTCCGCCGGGATGGCCCCGATCGACGAGCGGACGAGCCGCAACGCCCAGTACGACGCCCAGCGCACCTCCGGCAACACCAACGACCTGCGCGGCAAGATCAACCGGATCCACCCGGAGAACGACGGCAGCTACACCGTCCCCGCCGGCAACCTCTTCGCCGCCGGCACCGCGCGCACGCGCCCGGAGATCTACGTGATGGGCGTGCGCAACCCGTACCGGATCTGGGTGGACCGCAAGGCCAACAACACCCTCTACTGGGGTGAGGTCGGCCCGGATGCCGGCGTCGACCTCGCCAACCGTGGCCCGGCGGCGTACGACGAGTTCAACCGGGCCAACGGGCCCGGCAACTACGGCTGGCCGTACTGCGGCGGTCCGAACGTCGCCTACAACGACTGGGACTTCGCCACCGCCACGCCGCGCGGCTGGTTCCCCTGCGGCGGGTCGACCGGCCCGGTCAACAACTCACCCCGCAACACGGGCGTCCAGCAGCTTCCACCGACGAAACCGGCACTGGTCTGGGAGCAGCACGGCGGCAGCGAGGACTGGCCGGCGCTGGACAACCCTGGCGGGTGCGGGTCGCCCAACCACGTCGAGGTCTACCACTACGACCCGAACCTCGTCTCGGACGTGAAGTGGCCGGCCTACTACGACAACAAGTGGCTGATCTCCGAGTACTGCCGCAACTGGATCAAGGAGGTCCAGTTCGACAACGGCAACCCCTCCACCGGGGCGCCGACCGTGATCGAGCCGGTGCTCGCCGGCATGAAGCTCGTCCACCCGATCGACTGGCAGTTCGGCCCGGACGGCTCGCTCTACCTGCTGGAGTACGGCAGCGGCTACTTCTCCGGCGCGGTCGACGCCGGTCTCTACAAAATCAACTACGTCCAGGGTGGCCGGTCGCCGGTCGCCAAGGCCACCGTCAACCGGGACAACGGCCTGGCCCCGCTCTCGGTGACCTTCTCCAGCGCCGGCAGCTCGGACCCGGACGGCGACCCGCTGACGTACGCCTGGGACTTCACCAACAACGGCAGCACCGACTCGACCGCCGCGAACCCGTCCTTCACGTACTCCGCGAACGGGAGCTACAGCGCCCGGCTCACCGTCAACGACGGCACCGGCCGCAGCGCGACCACCGTGGTGTCGGTGGTGGTCGGCAACAACCGGCCCACGGTCACCCTCACCGGACTGCCCGCCGGCGGGCTCTTCGACTGGGGGCAGGACCTGGCGGTGGGCGCCTCGGCCAGCGACCCGCAGGACGGCACGCCGGCCTGCTCGGCGGTGGTCGTCCGGGCCGCGCTGGGCCACCAGGAGCACGCCCACGAGGAGGGGGAGGGGACTGGCTGCGGCGCGACCTTCAACACCGGCCCGGTGCACGCCGGCCCCGACTCGGTGCTGTTCTTCGTCCTGCGGGGCAGCTACACCGATCGCGGCGCGACCGGCTCGGCCGCGCTCACCGGCGAGCAGGAGATCAGCCTCTACCCGAAACAGTGGCAGGCCGAGCACTTCGTCCAGCTCAACGGCCCCAAGGTGATCGACCAGGCGGCGGCCGAGGGTGGCAAGCGGCTGGGTGACGTCCAGAACGGCGAGAGCGTCCGGCACCACGCGGTGAGCCTCAAGGGGATCACCGGCGTCCGGGCGCGCGTCTCCTCCGGCGGCCCCGGGGGCACCCTCTCCTTCCGGTACGACTCACCGACCGGCACCGAGGTCGCCCGGATCGCGGTGCCGAACACCGGTGGCTGGGACAACTACACCGAGCTGAGCGCCACGGTGACCAGGCCCGACGACGGCACCCACGACCTGTACCTGGTCGTCACCGGCGGCAGCGGGGCGTTGCTGGACGTGGACAGCTACACCTTCACCGGCCCGGGCGTCGGCACCGGCGGTGCGCGCACCGGTGAGATCAAGGCCCTCGGCAAGTGCGCCGACATCGCCTCCAGCCAGACCGCGAACGGCACCAAGGTGCAGACCTGGACCTGCAACGGCACCGCCGCGCAGCGCTGGACCCTACCCGGCGACGGTACGGTGCGGGGGCTCGCCAAGTGCCTGGACGTGAAGGCGAGCGGCACCACCGACGGCACCCTCGTGCAGCTCTACGACTGCAACGGCAGCGGGGCCCAGCAGTGGGCCGCCCAACCGGACGGCAGCCTGCGCAACCCCCAGTCCGGCCGATGCCTCGACATCCCCAACTCGGACCTCACCGACGGCCGGCAACTGCGGATCTGGACCTGCAACGGCACCGGGGCGCAACGCTGGACCCTGCCGTGACCGCCCCCTGACCGGCTCGGCCCCGTACCCGAGCGTCGCTGACGCACGGGGCCGGGCGGCGGAGGCGGAGCCCGGCCGTCCACCCACGTCCCCCGGGTGGACGGCCGGGACTCGGGGGACAATGCCGGTATGCGGCTGGTGCTCACGGCGGACACCCACGTACCGAAGCGGGCCCGGGACCTACCCGGGCCGCTCTGGGCGGCCATCGAGGCGGCCGACGTGGTGGTGCACGCCGGCGACTGGGTGGACGAGGCGCTGCTCGACGCCATGACCGCGCGATCGCGCCGACTGATCGGTGTGTACGGCAACAACGACGGCCCGGCGCTGCGCGCCCGGCTGCCGGAGGTGGCCCGGGTCGAACTCGACGGCCTGCGGGTCGCGGTGGTGCACGAGACCGGTCAACGGACCGGTCGCGAGAAACGGTGCGCGGCCCGGTTCCCCGACGTCGACCTGCTGGTCTTCGGGCACTCGCACATCCCCTGGGACACCGAGGCGCCCGGTGGGCTGCGCCTGCTCAACCCCGGCTCACCCACCGACCGCCGCTCCCAACCCCACGCCACCTACCTCACAGCCGAGGTGCACGCGGGCAGCCTGAGCGAGGTGCGGCTGCACCGCCTACCCCGCCCGACCCGCCCCTGACCCCACCCGTCACCCGCGATCTTGCACTTGCTGTCGACGATTCGTGCCTTGCGTGGCCTTTTGTCGCGACAGAAAGTGCAAGATCGCGGGTCAAAGGGAGCGGGGTTGCTGGCCTCGGCCCGTCTCGGCCTGGAGCTCGTCGATGCGCTTGGACGCCTCGGCCTTGGTCAGGTCGTCCGGGAGGTCGGCATGGGCTTCCCGGGCCAGCGTGCTCAGGTAGGATTCCTGAGCGGCGGTCGGCGGCTCGTCGCCGGTGACCCACTCGTCCGGGTCCTTGATCGCGGCGTTCTGGTCGGCCTGCTCGGTGCGGCGGTCCGTCATCATCATCACCCTTTCTTTTCGAACAGGTGTGCCAGTACCCCGATCGCCGGTGGTTCATGCCGGAACGCCGCCACCTACGATCATCGGATGACGGTGGACCGGTCGGGTGTCGTGGTGGTCGGGGCGGGCATCGCCGGGGTGGCCTGTGCGGTCGAGCTGACCCGGGCCGGTGTGCCGGTGCAGGTCCGGGAGCGGGGGCACGTCTGCGGTGGCCGGATGGCCAGCAAACGCTTCCAGGGCCGGCCGGCGGACATCGGCGCCGCCTACTTCACCGCCACCGACCCGGACTTCGCCGCACTTGTCGAGCAGTGGCGTGCCGCCGGGCTGGTCCGCGAGTGGACCGACACCTTCCAGGCGTACGACCGGAGCGGGAACCACGAGGTGCCCGGGCCGATGCGCTTCGCCGCCCCCCGAGGGCTGCGCTCGTTGGTCGAACACCTGGCCGGCGCGGTGCCGGTGACCGTCGACCGGCTGGTGCTCACCGTGGAGCCCGGCCCGATCGTGGACGGACAGTCGTGCGCGGCGGTCGCCCTGGCCATGCCGGGCCCGCAGGCCGCCCTGCTGCTCGACCCGGCCCTGACCGACGCCACCCGGGTCGTGCAGGAGCAACAATGGTCGCCGTCGCTGGCCGCGGTGCTGCGCTTCCCGACCCGGCGCTGGCCGGACTTCCGGGGCGCGTTCGTCAACGAGCACCCGGTCCTCAACCTCGTCTGCGACGACGGGGACCGGCGCGGTGACGGCGCGCCGGTGCTGGTCGCGCACACCGTGCCGGAGTTCGCGGCCGGGCACCTGGCCCAGCCCACCGGGGCCGGCCCGGCGATCGAGCAGGCCGTCCGGGACCTGCTGGGGCTGCCCGAAAAGGCCGTCGACGTGCACGTGCACCGCTGGACGTACGCGAAGCCGACAAGCGACGCCGCCGGCACCACCCACCACCTCGACACCGACAACATCGGCCTGGCCGGCGACGCGTTCGGCAAGCCCCGGGTGCAGAGCGCCTGGCGCTCCGGCCGGGACCTGGGCCGCGCGCTGGCCGCCCGCCTGGCCTGAGACACGCGCTCAGGCGTGCCCGTCCGGCGTGAGAGATGCGCTCAGGCGTGGCCGGCTGCCGCGACGGGTCGAGCGTCGGCGTCCCGCTCGGCCGGGTCGGAGGTCCGCTCTCCCTCCCGGTCCAGCAGCTGCATCACCGGCGTCGCCGTGATGCCGTGCACCACGACGGAGACGAGCACCACCAGCCCGACGGTCGCCCAGAGCAGCTCGGCCTGCGGGAAGTCGGCCTTGGTGGTGGCGTACGCGAGGTAGTAGAACGAGCCGACGCCGCGAATGCCGAACAACGAGATGACCCAGTGCTCGGCCGGACGCCCCGGCGCGCCGCGCAACGACAACCAGCCGACCAGCGGCCGTACCAGGAACACCAGCGCCAGCCCGACGGCGGCCGCCGGCCAGGTCAGCGGGCCCAGCAGGCCACCCACGATCGCGCCGCCGAGCAGCAGCAACAGCACCAGGGTGAGTAGCCGTTCGACCTGCTCGGCGAAGTCGTGCAGCACCGAGTGGAACTCGTGGGTTCGCTCGGCGGCCCGGATGGCCCGGGCGGCCACGAACACCGCCAGGAAGCCGTACCCGCCGACCACCTCCACCAGCCCGTACGCCAGGAACGTGGCGGCCAGCGCCAGGAAGCCCTCGGCGTGCCGGGCCAGCCGCAGCTCGCTGGGCGCGCGGAAGAACAGCTTGCCGAGCAACCAGCCGATGAGCAGGCCACCGCCGACGCCGACGCTGATCTTCCAGAGCACGTCCACGGTGAACCACTCGGCCAACCAGTCGCTCGGGGCGAGGCTGGTCGAGGCGATGGCGATGGCCGCGTAGACGAACGGGAACGCCAGCCCGTCGTTGAGGCCGGCCTCGGAGGTCAACGCGAATCGGACCTCGTCCTCGGAGTCCTCCACGTCGGTCGGTTCGCCAACCTGCACGTCGGCGGCGAGCACCGGATCGGTGGGCGCCAGCGCGGCGCCCAACAACAGCGCGGCGGCCGGCACCAGCCCCGCCCACCACCAGCCGAGCAGGGCCACCGCCGCGATGCACACGGGCATCGCGATCGCCAGCAGGCGCCAGGTGGACGACCACCGCCGCCAACTCAACGGCCGGTCGATCTTCAGCCCGGCGCCCATCAGCGCGACGATCACCCCGATCTCGGTGAGATGGGTGGTCAGCTCCGGGTGGGCCAGGGGGTCCGGTGACGGCAGCCCGACCGGCAGCAGGAACACCAGCATGCCGAGGGCGAGAAAGGCGATCGGCATGGACAGCGGGCGCCGCTCCAGCACCCGCGGCAGGATGCCCGCGAGCAGAGCGCCCAGGCCAACCAGCGCGAACGCCACATCTACCGGCTCCACGGCACCACCCTTCCGCCGCACCCGCGAGGCGCGGGCAGGTGGTGACAGACCTTGCCCCGCAAGGGCTCCGGCTATGCGCGTACGCGCCGGTGAACCCGAGTGATCCTCACCGGGGCCGGGTGAGTGGCGAGTCGGCCAGTTCGTTCAGCAGCGCGGCCGGGTCGTCGTACACCGCCACGGCACCCGCGCCGGCGAGCTCGCCGCGGCTGGTGCCACCGCAGGTCAGGCCCACACACGGAATGTCCAACTTCCCGGCCGCGGCGACGTCCCACACCGAGTCGCCGACGAAGACCACCCGCTCGGCGGCCAACCCGGACTGATCGAGCGCGGCGACCAGGATGTCCGGTGCCGGCTTGCTCTGCTGGGCGTCCGCGGAGGAGGTGACCGTGTCGATCACGTCGTCCGCGGCCAGCGCCCGGCGCAGCGCGGCCACCTCGGGTTCCGAGGCGGAGGTGGCCAGCACCACCCGCATCCCCCGCTCGGCGCAGGCGCGCAACAGGTCGGCCGCCCGGGGTAGCGGCGTGAGTCGTTCCCAGTACTCGGCGTAGAGGGTGTCGTGCGCGTCGCGCAGCTTCGAGTCGGCGTCGCGGTCCCGTTCCGGGCCGAGGAGGTGGTCAAGGAGTTTGTCCGACCCCATCCCGATCGAGCGGTGCACCACCGCCATCGGCACCGGCTGATCGGTCTGGCGTAGCGCCTCCCACCAGCTCACGGTGTGCAGGTAGGTGGTGTCGACAAGGGTTCCGTCGACGTCGAAGAGGACCCCGGCGGGCCGGTCGGTACGCATGGACGTCCTCCTACCCCGGGAAAGTCTCAGGAATGCGCGGCCGGCGGCGTGAGGATCTCGAACCAGACCGTGGAGCCGCGCACCGACGGGTCGGTACCCCAGGCGTCGCTGAGCTCCTCGATCAGGCCGAGGCCACGCCCGCGACTGCTCAACGTGTCGGTGCGGGCCCGGGTCACGGTGCCGCGGGTGCCGGAATCCGCGACCGAGACGAGCAGCCGCTCGGCGCTGAGGTCGATCTCCACCCGGGCGGCCGTGCCGGCGTGCAGCAACGCGTTGGTGGTCAGCTCGCTGGTGCAGAGCACCGCCGCCCCGATCACCGACTCGGGCACCTGCCACTCGGTGAGCTGCCCGGTCAGCCAGTGCCGGACCCGGCTGGGCGCGGTCGGCTCCGCGGGCACCTCCATGCTCGCCGAACGACTCGGTTTGAGCGCGTGCTCGACCGCCAGCACGGCCACGTCGTCCTCGGTGCCGCCCGGAACCGCCGCGGTGGCCACCGCGCAGAGCGCGCGCGGGTCGCCGCTGCCGGCCTTGGCGACGGCGTCGCTCAGCCCGGCCAGCCCGGCGCTCAGACTCTGCCGGCGGCGTTCCACCACCCCGTCGCTGAACAGCAGCAGGGTGTCACCGGGACGGAACGCGACGGTCGTGGTGCCCGGCCGACCGCCCAGCCCCAGCGGCGGTCCGGCCGAGATGTCGACGTACTCGGCGTGGAACCGGCCCTCCGGGTCGCCCCGGCGGATCAGCGGCGCGGGATGACCCGCGCTGGACAGGGTCAGCTCCCGCCGCTCCGCGTCGATCACCCCGAACGCCACGGTGACGAACAGCTCGTGGGTGCCGGCCTCCGCGCCGAGGCTGGTCACCAGCCGGTCCAGGCCGGCCAGGACCGCGGCGGGCGCCGGGTCGGCCAGGGCCAG
>NZ_JAKKFF010000551.1 GCF_022229015.1 Micromonospora foliorum | reverse complement strand
ACGGTCGGCCCCGGCCCTCAACCGCAACCAATCCCCAGCTCAACCAGCAGCCCACCGCATCGGGATCTCAGCCGGCGGCTCACCCTCACCGGCCCAGAAGATGGTGCCGGTGGCGTCCACCACGACCACCCGGGGCGTCCGGGCCAGGCCCCAGGTGATCGCCTCTGCCGGGTCGTCCCAGCTCGGCGCCTCCTCCAGCACCCCGGTCTCGGCGCCGGCGTCGTCTCCGGCCGACCGCTCCCAGTACGCCGTCCAGACCTGCTGACCCGCGGACATGTCCGGGTGCACGAAGACGGTGCCGCGCCCGCGCCAGGCGGCGAGCCGCTCCGGGACCACCGGCACCGGCGTCTCACCGGTGACCGCCTCCAGGTCTTCCACGCCGAAGGCGTGCGGCAGCAGCTCGGCCATCCGCAGGGGCCGGGTCCTGCTCTCGATCAGGCACTCCGGCCCGCCGTGTTCCCAGAGCAGCTGCCGGCAGCGGCCGCACGGCATCAACGGCTCGCCGGTCGCGTCGACGCAGGAGAGCGCGACGAGCCGACCGCCACCGGTTGCGTGCAGGCTGGACACCACCCCGCACTCGGCGCAGAGCGTCACCCCGTACGCGGCGTTCTCCACGTTGCAGCCGACCACCACCCGGCCGTCGTCGACAAGCGCGGCCGCGCCGACCGGGAACGTCGAGTACGGCGCGTACGCGTGCCGCATCGCCTCGGTGGCGGCGGCGCGCAACTGCGCCCAGTCAATGTCGGTCATGCCATCATCCTGCCCAAGTAGCCCAGGTCAGAAGCCGTCAGGGTACTGCGGCTCCCGGGGAGGCGCGCCGGCCCGCCGCTTCCAGTGGTCGGTCAGCCCTTGATGTACGGCTTGCCGTCGGCGGCCGGTGCCCGGACCCGACCGACCAGCCCGGCGACGGCCAGGATGGTCGCCAGGTAGGGCAGCATGGCCAGGAACTGGCTGGGGATCGAGCTGCTGATCGCGCCCAGGTAGGTGGCGAGCTGGTCGGCGAAACCGAAGAAGAGCGCGGCGAGCAGCGCGCCGGTCGGGTTCCACCGGCCGAAGATCAGCGCGGCCAGGGCGATGAAGCCCTTACCGCCGATCATGTTCTTGGTGAACGAGTAGAGCGCCAGCGTGTAGGACGCGCCACCGATGCCGGCGACCACTCCGGCCAGCAGCACGTTGCGGTAGCGGACCCGCAGCACCTTGACGCCGAGCGTGTCGGCGGCGATCGGGTGCTCGCCGACCGAGCGGGTCCGCAACCCCCACCGGGTGCGGAACAGCCCGATGTGGATCACCAGCACCAGGAGCAGCCCGAGGTAGAGGAAGATGTTGCCGCGGAACAGCGCCGGCCCGAGCACCGGAATGTCCTTCAGCAGCGGGATCTCCCAGTTGCTGAAGCGGGGCGCGCTGTTGTACTTCTCGGCGTCGGTCTGCATCAGCCGCTCGTAGAGGAAGCCGGTGACGCCGACGGCCAGCAGGTTCAGCACGATGCCCATGACGACCTGGTCGACCAGGTAGCGGATGGCGAAGACGGCCAGCAGCAGCGAGATGAACGCGCCGCCGATGGCGGCGGCGACCAGGCCCACCCAGACGCTGCCGGAGATGCTGCCGAAGAGAGCCCCGCTGAACGCGCCCATCAGCAGCTGGCCCTCGATGGCCACGTTGACCACACCGGAGCGTTCGCAGAGCACCCCGGCGAGCGCGCCGAAGATCAGCGGCAGGGCCAGGATGAACGTGCCCCGGATGATGTTGACCAGCGGCATGAAGTTCTGCCCGGTCGGCGCCGCGGAGACCTGCCAGCAGAGGAACGACAGCACGAAGGCGACCAGCCCGACGCCGAGCACGGGAAGGAACCACCGCTTCGGCACCCCGGCGAGCAGCGCCGCGCCGGCGGCGATCGTGATGATCCCGAACAGGATCGCCCCGATCGTGCCGTTGATCTCCAGTGCGGCGCCGGCCGCGTCGTCGCTGAGCGTGAACCGGGCCTGCTGGTCGGTGGCGAGCGCGCCGAAGAGCACCGCGGACAGCAGGCCGAGCCCCAGCAGCGTGAGGCCGACCTTGCGGCTGCGGGTCCAGAAGCCCTCGTCGACCGGGGCGACGGCGATGTCGGGGACAGCCATGGTGGACACGAGTTACCAGCCCTTCGCCAGGCTCGTCTGCAACCGGGCGGCGCGTGCGGCCCGGAGCTGGAAGATCGCCTTCACCAGGGCCGGCGCGGCGATGAAGATGACGATCAGCGCCTGGAGCACGGTCACCAGCTCCAGCGAGATCCCGGAGTACGACTGCATCCGGTTACCACCGGCCTGCAGCGCCCCGAACAGCAACGCGGCGAGCAGCACCCCCCAGGGCTTCACCCGCCCCAGCAGCGCCACCAGGATGCCGTCGAAGCCGATCTGCGCGACCACCAACGGGGTCAACGCGCTGGCTGTGGAGCCGAGCACCATGTTCGAGCCGCCGAGGCCGGCCAGGATGCCGGCAAACACCATGATCAGGATGTACGTCCGGGTGACGCTGATGCCGGCGGTCCGGGCGGCGTCCGGGTTGGCGCCGACCGCGCGCAGCTCGAAGCCGAGCGTCGAGCGGTTGAGCAGCCAGGCGACCGCCCAGGTGGCCAGCACCGCGAGCAGGATGCCGGCGTGCACCCGCAGGTTGTCGCCGAGCAGTCGGGGCAGCTGGGCGGAGCTGTCCACCGCCTTGCTGATCGCGTCGGTACGGGTCGGGTCCTGCACGCCGTTCTGAACGATCAACCAGGTGAGGAAGTACGTGGCGACGTAGTTGAGCATGATCGTGTTGATCACCTCGTGCGCGCCGGCCCGGGCCTTGAGGATGCCGGGGATGAAGCCCCAGATCGCTCCACCCAGCGCGCCGGCCAGCACCGCCACCAGCAGGTGCAGGCCGGGCGGCAGCGGCAGCAGGAAGCCGGCCAGCGCCGCCATGATCACGCCGATGGTGGCCTGGCCCTGGGCGCCGATGTTGAACAGGCCGCCCCGGAAGGCCAGCGCCACCGACAGACCGGTGAAGACCAGCGGCGCCGCGTAGGTGAGCGTCTCGGAGATCGGCGCGAGCACTGCCTGCCAGCCGTTGGCGCCGTCCAGCCAGCCGGAGAACGCCTCGGGGTCGAAGACCGACCCCTTGAACAGGTTCGCGTACGCCTCGCTGACGAGCGTCCAGCTGGAGTTGATCGCGTCCGACGGGCGGGAGGTGATGTACGAGTAGGTGGAGAGAACCTCGGGATCAGAAATGATCATCAGCACCGCGCCGACCACGATCGCCAGCACCAGCGACAGCAGGGTCACCGTGAAGGTGTTGGCCGCCCAGAGGTTGTCCAGGAACAACCGGCCCAGGCTCGGCTTCGCCTCCGGCTCCGGGCCCGGCTTCGCCGTTGCCGCCGAGCGGTCCGGCTCGGTCGCCACCTCGGCCCGTTCGGTGTTGCCGAGCGCGTTCTGCGCGGCCTGCGCCTCGCTCACCGGCTCCTTGTCCGGCGAGCCGGACTGCGGGTTGGGGTTGGTCATGCCTCGTCCTCGCTCGCGGAACCGTCGGCGCTCGCCGGGCTCCCGTCTGCCACGCCGGGCTTCTCGGCGGCGGGTGCCGCGTCGGGCTGATCGGCGGCGGGTGCCGTGACGGCGTCGTGGGCCACGTCCGGGCTGATGCCGGCCATCAGCAGACCGATCTCCTCACGGGGGGTGTCCGGGCCGACGATGCCGATGATCCGGCCGCGGTACATCACCGCGATCCGGTCGGCCAACCCGATCACCTCGTCGAGTTCGCTGGAGACGACCATGACGGCGGTGCCGATGTCCCGTTCGCGGATGATCTGACTGTGGATGAACTCGATCGACCCGACGTCGACGCCACGGGTCGGCTGGGCGGCGATGAAGAGCTTCAGCGGCCGGGACAGCTCCCGGGCCACGATCACCTTCTGCTGGTTGCCGCCGGAAAGGGTGCCCACCGCCGCGTCGGCCGATGAGGTACGGACGTCGAACTGCTCGATCCGTTCCTTCGCCGAGGCGGCGATCGCGTTCGGCTTCAGGGCGAGCCCGGCACCGAACGGCGGCCGGTCGTAGATGTCCAGCACCAGGTTCTCCGCGACGCTGAACTCCTTGACCAGGCCGTCCACGCTGCGGTCCTCGGGCACGTAGCCGACGCCCGCCCGGAGCACCTTCTTGGGCTTCCAGCCGTCGATCCGCTCGCCGGCCAGGCTGACCGTGCCGGCGAGCACCGGGCGCAGCCCCATGATCGCCTCGATCAGTTCGGTCTGACCGTTGCCCTGCACGCCCGCCACGCCGAGCACCTCGCCCGCGCGGACGGTCAGGTCGACACCGTCGACCGCGCGGATCTGCCGGTCGTCGTCAACGACCAGCCCGGCCACCTCCAGCACCGGGTCGCCCGGCGTGGCCGGGGACTTGTCCACGGTGAGCCGGACGTTGCGCCCGACCATCAACGCGGCCAGCTCGTCCCGGCTGGCCTCCGGCGAGGCGGTGCCGACGGTCTTTCCGCGTCGGATCACGGTGATCCGGTCGGCGATGGCCTTGACCTCGCCGAGCTTGTGGGTGATGAAGACGATCGACTTGCCGGCCGCCTTGAGCGACCGCATGACCGTCAGCAACTCCTCGGTCTCCTGGGGGGTGAGCACCGCGGTCGGCTCGTCCAGGATGAGCAGGTCGACGTCGCGGGTGAGCGCCTTGACGATCTCGACTCGTTGCTGGACGCCGACCGGCAGGTCCTCGATCACCGCGTCCGGGTCGACCCGCAGGTTGTAGCGCTCGGACACCTCGGTGACCTCGCGCCGGGCCCGCCGTCGGTCCAGGAAGCCGGCGATGCCGCCCCGGACCTGCTCGGCGCCGAGCATGATGTTTTCGGCGACGGTGAAGACCGGCACCAGCATGAAGTGCTGGTGCACCATGCCGATCCCGGCCCCGATCGCGTCGGACGGGCCCTTCAGCTTCAGCGGCTTGCCGTCGACCAGGATCTCGCCCTCGTCGGGCTGGTAGAGCCCGTAGAGCACGTTCATCAGGGTCGACTTGCCCGCGCCGTTCTCGCCGAGGAGGGCGTGAATCTCTCCAGGCTCCACCGTCAGGTCGATGTGATCGTTGGCGACCAGATCACCGAACCGCTTGGTGATGCCGCGCAGTTCGAGTCTCAGCGCAACCTCCTGGAGTGCGAGCGATGGTGCAGCGTAGCTGCCGTGGAACCGACCGGACCGGACCGGCCGCCGTGGTGCGCGATCGGCCGCTCCGACCCCACGGGGTATCCGCGGAGCCGGAGCGGCCGATCGGTCGTACCTGTCCCCCGCCGACCCCCCGATGATCTCACCGGAGGGGACGGGCGGTCGTCACTTGGTCGGCTGGGCCTTCGAGGTGACGGTGATGGTGCCAGCGGCGATGTCCGCCTTGATCTTGTCGACCTCGGCCTTCAGCTCGGCCGGGACCTTGCTGTCGAAGTCGTGGTACGGGGCGATCGAGACACCGTTGTTGGCCAGGGTGCCGACGAAGCCCGGCTTGGCCGGCAGCTTGTCACCGGCGGCGGCCTTCACCACGGCCTCCTTGACGGCGTCCGGGATGTTCTTGACCACGGTGGTCACGATCGCCGCGCAGTCCGGGGTGCTCTCGCAGCCGTCGACGTCCACCCAGATGGTGCTGTACTTGCCGCCCGAGGCCTTCGCCGCGGCCGTGGTGCCGAGGCCGGAGCCGCCGGCGACCGGCATGATGATGTCCGCGCCCTGGGCGACCAGCGCGTCGGAGACCTTCTTGCCCTCGTCCTGCTTGGCGAAGTCGTTGGTGAAGGAACCCTTCTGGGTCTCCTTGTTCCAACCCAGCGCCTGGACGTTCTTGCCCTTGGTGGTGTTGAAGTACTTCACACCGTCGACGAAGCCGTCCATGAAGATGGTGACCGGCGGGATCGGCAGACCACCGTAGGTGCCCACCTTGCCGGTCTTGCTCAATCCGGCGGCCAGGTAGCCGGCCTGGAACGCGGCCTGGGCGGTGTCGAACTGCATCGGGTAGACGTTCGCGTCACCCGGGTTCGCGTCGACGATGCCGAACTCCTGGTTCGGGTTCGCCTTGGCGATCTTCGAGGTGGCGTTGGCCATCAGGCCACCGACCGCGAGGATGAAGTCGCACTTCTGGTTGACGTACTGCGTCAGGTTCGGCTCGTAGTCGGCCTCCGCCTTCGACGCGACGAACTTGATGTCGATGTTGTCGTTGGCGGCCTTGGCCTCCTGCAGACCCTTCCAGGCCGAGGTGTTGAACGACTTGTCGTCGATGCCGCCGACGTCGGTCACCATGCAGGCGCTGAACTTCTTGGCGCCACTGCCGGCGTTGTTGTCATCCTTGGGGGCCTCGCCACAAGCGGCGGCGGTGAGCGCGAGCCCACCCACCGCGAAGATCGAGGCGATCCGCATCCCACGCACCGAGCGCAAGACGTCTCCTTCCCATTGCACACCGCGCCTAATGCGGTGGCAGCCCATCAGCCGACCTGCGGTATGCCGCCGGCTGTCCCACGTTACGGACGGGAGCGTACGCCCGCGCCCACCCACCGGCCGACAATCGTGCACGACTGTTGAGCGCCTGTTACCCGGGTGTAACCCTTGCGTGGGGCACGTCACTCTTCGTGCTGGTAGGCAAGCGCCCAGGCGTCCGCAACGTCCGTTTTCTGGAGGCGTTTTCCTCCTCGGACGTTACCGCCAAAAGACCGCGACCGCCGCGTTGACCAGGGTCAGACCGACGATCGCGAGGAAATGACCACGGTTGACCACATCCCGCTTCCGGGAGAAGAAGACCATGACGAAGATCAGCAGCCCGATCACCAACTTCGTCACAAGTTTTGCCGGGGCCGGCTCGTCGCCGTCACGCAGGGGCGCGGACAGGCCCAGCCCGGTCAGCACCTGGATCACCGAGCCCCACAGCATGGCCGGGTTGATCCGCAGCCGGCCGCTGGCGTACTGGGCGATCGAGCCACCGAGCAGCAGGGCGAACCCGATCAGATGGACGTAGAGAAGGATGAGTCTGAGAGCTTCCACGTTCGCCATACTTCCCTATTAACGACGGATCGTAGTAGTGGGAACCGCCGACGGGCGCGGATCAGTCGATCAACGTGTCGCTGTCGGGGCGGCGCCCGACAGGGCCGGCTCGCGCGGCTGGTCGAGCACCGGTCGCGACTCCGCCCGACTGTCGCCGCCGAACGCGACGGCGACCCAGCCGGCGAGACTCACCGCCGACAGGAGCGTCACCGGCAGCGTCACCCGTTGCACCGAGGTCGCCAACCACCACTCGATGTCGTTCGGGCCGGACAGGTAGGTCCCGACCAGAACAGCCAGGTAGTAGCCGTTGGCCGCCCACAGCCAGCCGTCCGCCGCCAGCCCTGTCGCACGGCGTCGCCCGCGCAGGAACAGGGCGCCGAGCAGGGCCACCACCGCGGCACCCACCAGCAACAGACCGACCACGTCCCACAACGCCGCGATGGTGAGCTGGAACCGCTCCACCACCTGCGCGGTCCGGTCACCCGTGGTGCCTTCGGTGATGTCCGACTGGGCATCCAGCAGGCGGGCCAGCACCGCCCAGGCGCCCCCGGCCAGCACCGGCAGCCAGACCAGCGCGGCTCGCCGCAGGTCGGCACGGGCCCGCACGGTGACCAGCAGGGCGAGGCCCACGACGGCGATCAGCCCCTCGTTCTTGCTGAGCGCCGCGACGGTCAGCAGCAAGAGCGGCAACACGGGCCGGCGCAGCGGATCCGCGCCGAGCAGCAGGGCCACCACCGCACCGGCGAACGCGGCGGACCAGAGCGCGTCGGCGAGCCCGCCGGTCACCGCGTACGGGACGTTCGACCAGGTGGCCAGGCCCACCGCGATGGCCAGCGCCCAGGCCACCCGCGCGGACACCCGACCCAGCGCCCGCCGGACCAGGTAGACCAGCATCGCGATCGCGGAGACGGTGACCAGCGCGCCAACGAGCTGGGCGGTGCGGAAGTCCGGCTCGACGACGCTCCACACGGCAGCGATGGGCGCGGAGGCGAAGGGCGGGTAGTCGGTGTGCGAGAAGACGAAGGCGGGGCTGCCGATCGTCGCCCGCGCGTACTCGCTCCCGTGGGCAAAGTAGCCGGCGTGCAGCCACCAGATGGAGTGCGCGTCCCACTGGTAGGGCGGTTCGAAGATCATGAAGCAGGGCGGGAGCAGTGGTAGCGCGATCAGCAGCGCGTGCGACCACCCTCCGTACGGCACCGGCTCGCCGGGGCGGCGCGACAGCCACCAGGCGCAGCCCGCTGCGGCGGCCAGCACCACGGCGATCCAGAGCGGCAGCGGACCGCCGACGACAAGCATCAGCAGCACCGCGACCGTGCTCAGCAGCGCCGCCACCAGGGGCGCGAGGAGCAGGGCGAGGAAGGGACTGCGCAGGATCGCGAAGGCCAGCGGGAAACCGGCGACGAGGAGGGCGAGTACGGCGAGGACCGGGCTGACATCCATGTCGTCAGTCGACCTTCCGGACGACCAGCCGCACGCCGGCGCTGGTCGGCCGCTTCCGCTGCACCGCGGCGACGCTCACCGAGTAGTCCCACGGCGTCCCCTGGACGACCACACATCCGCGCAGCGCGGCGAGCTCACTCAACCGCTGGTGCCACAGGTCCTTGTTGGTGCGGGCCGGAGCGAGCGAGATCCGGCTGCCCGGCGGCACCTGTTCGACGAACTGACGCCAGAGCGTCTCCAGGTCCACCTGGTGCTGGGTTGCCGGTAGGTCGTGTTCCCGGTCACTCATCAGGGCGATGCCGCGGCCGGTCGCCCGCACGGCGCCCTGAACGGTCAGGAGCAGGCAGCCCACCCCGACGAGGGCCACGACGATCCGGACGATGGTGGTCTTGTCCGGGTGCCTCGTGGTCGTCATCGGTCAGCGAGCGTCGTGGCGGGAACGACGCCGGGACGACGCCGGGCCCGTTCCCGGCCCAGGATCCACAACGCCTCCACCCCGTCCCGCCAGGTGATCTTCTTACCCTCGGCACGGCCCCGCGCCCGGTAGGCGATCGGCACGTCGTAGGGGCGGATCCGCCGCCGCAGCAGTTTGCCCGTCACCTCGGCCTCCATGCCGAACCCGCGGGACCGGATGTCCAGCGATCGGTACAGCTCCACCGGCATCAGTTTGAAGCACGTCTCCAGGTCGCCGATGTAGGAGTTGAACAAAACGTTCGCCGCCGTGGTGACTCCCCGGTTTCCGACCACGTACCAGAAGCTGTAGGCGCTGTGGCTGCCGAAGGTGCGGTTGCCGTAGACGACTGTCGCGTTCCCCTCCAGCACCGGCGCCAACAGCTTCGGAATGTCCTGTGGGTCGTACTCCAGGTCGGCGTCCAGGATCACCATGTACTCGCCCCGGGCGTTGTCCACGGCCGTCTTGATCGCCGCGCCCTTGCCCGCGTTGCGCTGGTGCGTCACGACCCGCAGCCGCGCGTCATCCATTCGACCGAGGATCTCCGCGGTCTCGTCCGTACTACCGTCGTCGACCACCACGATCTCGATCTCACACGGGTAGTGCACGGCGAGGGCCTGCTTCAGGGCCTCCGCGACGCGTTCCGCTTCGTTGTAGACCGGCATCAAGATCGACAGTTGCACGAAAGTCTCCCCGGGAACAGCACCGGACGGCGGATGAAGGGCGGCGGGCCACCAGCGGCTAGTGAAGCAGGCCCGCCACACGTTCGCTGACCCGCTCTCGCCGAGCAGCGTCAGCGCGGTGCCGAAGCACCCTACCTCGCGCCACCGGAGACCGGCCGCACCCCGGTCTCAGCCCTTGACGGCTCCCGAGGTCAGCCCGGAGACGATGTAGCGCTGGAGGAACTGGAAGACCAGCACCGTCGGGATCGCGGTCAGCAGGGTCCCGGCCGCGAAGATGCCGAAGTTGTTGTTGCGCTCGTTGCCTTCCAACAGGCCGTACATCCCCACCGCCAGGGTTTTGGAGTCGGTACTGGTGAGGAAGACGTTGGCCATCAGGAACTCGTTGATGGTGCCGATGAAGGCCAACAGCCCGGCGACCGCCAGGATCGGCGCCACCAGCGGCAGCATGATCCGGAAGAAGACCTGGGCGTGCGAGGCGCCGTCCATGGTCGCCGACTCGTCCAACTCCCGTGGCAGCGTGTCGAAGAAACCCTTCATCAACCAGGTGTTCACGCCGAGCGCGCCACCCAGATAGAGCAGCAGCAGACCCCAGGGCGTGTTGAAGCCGATCGACGGCCACAGGTCGGTGATCGTGCCGAAGATCAGGTAGATCGCCACGATCGCCAGGAACTGCGGAAACATCTGGATCAGGAGCAGCGAGAGCAGCCCGACCCGGCGACCGCGGAACCGCATCCGGGAGAACGCGTACGCGGCGAGCGCCGAGAGGAACACCGACGCGAACGACGCCACCCCGGCGATCAGCAGCGAGTTGAGGAACCACCGCCCGAAGGCGGTTCGCTCGAACAGCCCACCGAAGTTGCCGAGGGACACCCCGCCGGTCGGCACCAGCTCGGTGGTGGACAACGTGCCGAGCGGGTTGAGCGCGGCGGAGAGCACGAACACGATCGGGAACAGGCTGAACAGCACCCCGAGCAGGGCCACCAGATGCCGCCAGCCGACCTGGGCGAACCAGCGGTTACGCCGCACCGCGCTCACGCGTACACCTCTTCCTGTTTGCGGGTCCGCCGGAAGCTGATCGCGGAGACCACCGCGACGATGGCGAAGATGAACAGCGAGATCGCGGCGGCGAAGCCGAACTGCGCGCCCTGCCCGCCGAAGGCCAGCAGATAGGTGTACGTGATGAGCAGGTCGGTGGCGCCGTTGGCCGGGTTGTCGGCCGGGAAGGGCGCACCCTCGGTGGTCAGGTAGATCGCGTTGAAGTTGTTGAAGTTGAACGCGAACGACGAGATCAGCAGCGGCGAGAGCGCGACCAGCAGCAGCGGCAGGGTGACCGCCCGGAAGGACTGCCAGGGCGAGGCCCCGTCGACAGCGGTCGCCTCGGTCAACTCGCGCGGGATGGCCTGCAACGCGCCGGTGGCGACCAGGAACATGTACGGGTAGCCGAGCCAGAGCTGCACCAGGATGACCGCGAAGCGGGCGGTCCACGCCTGCCCGAACCAGTCCACATTCACCCCGAACAGGTTGTTGATTAGTCCGAAGTCGGCGTTGAACATGTCCCGCCAGGCCAGCAGCATCGCGAACGACGGCATGGCGTACGGCAGCACGAGCACCACCCGGTACAGGTTGGTGCCGCGCATCCGGGGCGAGTGCAGGACCAGGGCGATCAGCATGCCGAGCAGGAACGTTCCGCCGGTGGAGCCGATGGCGAAGGCGAAGTTCCAGATGAGACTGCCCAGGAACGGGCCGGAGATGTTCTCGTCGGTGAGCACCCGGGTGAAGTTGGTCAGCCCGACGTTGACCTTCCAGCCCTGGGCCAACCGCTCGCCGTCGGCGGCGACGAAGGCGCCCGCCTCGTCGTCGGCGGTCCAGGTCCGCCCGGTCTCGGCGTCCCGGACACAGTCGCAGCCGGCCTCGTACGCCCGCACCGCCTTGCCCTCGTACGCGCGGGACAGGCCGCTGGAGCGCACCGCGCCGCCGGGGGTGGGCACCACCAGGTCGGTGATCTCCCTGCTGCGGGAGCTGGCCTGGCCGACGGTCAGCACGGTGTACCCGTCGGCGGCGGTGACCCGGCCACCGGTGGCGACGGTGACGTCGGCGGGATCGAGTCGGCGCAGCCCGTCGGTGTCGCCGACGGAGACCGCGCCGGTGCCCGGGTCGGTGACCAGGAAGACCAGCGCACCGGTGGCCGGGTCGCCAGTCGTGGCGATGGACAGGGCGTATTCGGCGGACCCGGGCACCTGGGTGACCGACGAGGACTGGATGGCGACGACCGCGTCGTCCTTGCTGCCCCGGTGCCCGTCGCCGAAGTTGGTGAAGGCGGTGCTGGCGGTGTAGAGCACCGGGAAGACCTGGAAGGCGATCAGGAACAGGGTTCCCGGGACCAGGTACTTGGCCGGGATGTGTCGACGGGTGAGGTACAGGTAGAACAGCCCGGCGGTGGACGCCGCCAGCAGTGCCAGCCCGGCCCACATTCCGGCGGCGACGAGCGGGAACGCCGCCCAGACCGCGACACCGGCGGTCAGGCCGAGCAGGAGCACCTTGCCGGCGAGCCCGGTCAGGGTGATCGGCGCGTCGTCGCGGGTGGCGCGCGTACGCGACGGACGGGAGCGCGGAGGGCGGGAGCCGGCGGGCTCCCGGCCCGGCGCCTGCGTGGCAGACCCCGGGCCGGACAGCGGCGTACTCATTACTTGATCTGGCCGGAGATGGTCTTGCCGGCCGCGGTGATGGTGCTGGTCGGGTCTGCCCCACCGATGACGGCGGCCTCGGCCTTGCCGAACGGGTCCCAGATCGCGGCCATCGCCGGGATGGCCGGGAGCACCTGCCCGTTCCGGCCCGCCTCCTGGAACTTGGCCAGGTCCGGGTCGGTGCCCTTGACCTGGTCGAGGGCGGCGGTGAGCGCCGGCGGCCGGGGCTCGGCGTTGTACAGCGCGACGGCCAGCTCGGGCGTGGTGGTGTAGTTGGCCACGAACTCCTGGGCCAGCGCCTTGTTCTTGCCCTTGGCGGCGACGTAGAACGCCTGTACGCCCACGAACGGCTGGGCTTCCTTGCCGCCGGCGAAGCCGGGGATCGCCGAGATGTCGTACTTGATGTTGGCCTTCTTGACGTCGGCCACCGCCCACGGTCCGGAGACCAGGTACGCGCACTTCTTGCCGGTGAAGGTGGCGATCGAGTTGGTGTCCGCGATGGAGCGCTTGAGCACCCCCGCGCCCTTCTCGCCGAGCGCGCCGATCTTCTTGAAGGCTTCGACCGACTCGGGCTTGCCCACGCCCAGGTCCTTCGGGTCGTAGTCGCCGTTGGCGCCGGTCCCGAAGAGGTAACCGCCGGCCGAGGTGTACAGCGGGTAGATGTGGTACGCGTCGCCGTTCTGGCCGACCTGGAGGCAGAGCGTCTCGGTGGCCTTCTTCGACGCCTTGAGCGCCCGGCCGTTGGCGACCAGGTCCTCGATGGTCTTCGGCGCCTCCGGGGCCAGCTCGGTGTTGCGGATCAGCGCCAGGTTCTCCTGCGCGTACGGCACGCCGTAGAGCTGACCGTTGAAGGTGACCGCCTTGATGGCGGTCGGGTTGAAGGCGCTCTTCTGCTCGGCGGCGAGCTGCACCGGGTCGATGGCGCCGTTCTGCACCAGGTTGCCGATCCAGTCGTGTGCGCCGACCACCACGTCCGGGCCGCTGCCCTGCTGCGACGCGGTGACGAAGTTGGTCTGGAGGTCCTTGCTGACGGCCTGGACCTCGACGCTGACGCCGTTCTCCTGGCCGAACTTCTCGGCGAACGGCTTGAGGGCGGCGGTCCGCTTGTCGTCCGCCCAGATCACCAGTTTGCCGCCGGCGGCCTTGGGGGTGTCCTTCGCGGCCGGCTCGTCGCTGTCGCCACCGCAGCCCGAGGCGGCGAGCGCCAGGGTGAAAAGGGCGACCACACCCGCGGTACGGATGCGCATCGGTGCTCCTGTCGTCATTGCGGGTCCGCCGGGGGAAGGGCGGCCCGCCAGTGGAAACCTCTGGAAGTTCTTGCCAACCGGCGCATGGACGTGCGCCGCTGCTCTCGCATGTTGCGGGGACGTTAGCAAGACGTTGCAAGTAATGGAAGGGCTTGCAGAGCACCCCGCAAGAACTTGCCGGTGGGCTAAAGTGCCGCCATGCGCGCTCGACTGTCCGACATCGCCCAGCAGGCCGAAGTCAGCGAGGCCACGGTGTCGCGGGTGCTCAACGACCGCCCCGGCGTGGCCCCGGAGACCCGGCAGGCCGTCCTCACCGCTCTCGACGTTCTCGGGTACGAGCGCCCGGCCCGGCTGCGCAAGCGCAGCGCGGGGCTGGTCGGCCTGGTGGTGCCGGAGCTGGACAACCCGATCTTCCCCGCCTTCGCCCAGGTCATCGAGTCCACCCTGGCGCAGAGCGGGTTCACCCCGGTGCTCTGCACCCAGACCGCCGGCGGCGTGACCGAGGACGAGTACGTGGAGATGCTGTTGGACCGGCAGGTCTCCGGGATCGTCTTCGTGTCCGGCCTGCACGCCGACACCGCCGCCAACCACGACCGCTACCGGGCGCTGCTCGCCCGGCCACTGCCGGTCGTGATGATCAACGGGTACGTGCCCGGCATCGGCGCGCCCTTCGTCTCCTGCGACGACCGGGAGGCGGCCGAGCTGGCCGTCGCCCACCTGGTCGCGCTCGGGCACCGGAGGATCGGCCTGATCACCGGCCCGGACCGGTTCGTCCCGGTGCAGCGCAAGGTGGCCGGCTGGCGCTCCGCGATGACCCGGCTGGCCGGCGTCGCCGAAGCCGACCTGGGGCCCCTGGCCGAGCTGTCACTGTTCGGAGTGGAGGGTGGCGAGGCGGCGGCCGGCCGACTGCTGGACCGCGGCGTCACCGGGGTGGTCTGCGGCTCCGACCTGATGGCGCTCGGCGCGGTCCGGGCCGCCCGCCAACGTGGCCTCAACGTGCCAGACGGCCTCTCCGTGGTCGGTTACGACGACTCCCCACTGATGGCCTTCACCGATCCGCCGCTGACCACCATGCGGCAGCCGGTCACCGCGATGGCGGTGGCCGCCGTCCGCGCCCTGGTGGACGAGATCAACGGGCACGGGGCCCCGCACTCGGAGTACCTGTTCCGCCCGGAGCTGGTGGTGCGCGGCTCCACCGCGGTCGCGCCGAGTTCCGCCCGCCTTTCTTACGCAAGATCTGCTTGACTCTTGCAGCGGCGGGCCGGCATATTGCTGAGATGATCAGCACCGCCACCCCGCCGCACGCCACCGACGACGACTGGTGGCGCTCCGCGGTCGTCTATCAGGTGTACGTCCGCAGCTTCGCCGACAGCGACGGCGACGGCACCGGCGACCTCCAGGGCATCCGGCAGCGCCTGCCGTACCTGCACGACCTCGGGGTGGACGCACTCTGGCTGACCCCCTTCTACACCTCGCCGATGATCGACGGCGGGTACGACGTGGCCGACTACCGGGACGTCGACCCGATGTTCGGCACCCTCGACGACTTCGATGCGATGATCACCGACGCGCACGCCCTCGGCCTGCGGATCATCGTCGATCTGGTGCCCAACCACACCTCCAGCGCGCACCACTGGTTCACCGCCGCGCTCGCCGCCGGCCCCGGCTCACCGGAGCGGGCCCGTTACCTCTTCGCCGACGGTCAGGGGGCGCACGGCGAGTTGCCCCCGAACGACTGGGAGAGCATCTTCGGCGGTCCCGCCTGGACCCGGATCGCGGACGGTCAGTGGTATCTGCACCTGTTCGACCCGTCCCAGCCGGACCTGAACTGGCGCCACCCGGAGGTCCGCGCCGAGTTCGAGGACGTGCTGCGGTTCTGGCTGGACCGGGGCGTGGACGGATTCCGCGTCGACGTGGCGCACGGCATGATCAAGGCGGAGGGGCTGCCGGACGTCGGCTTCAGCTCGGCCACCACCGGCCAGCGCCAGGTCGAACTGCTCGGCAAGGGCCGGCTGCCGTACTTCGACCAGGACGAGGTGCACGAGATCTACCGGGCCTGGCGGCCCATCCTGGACAGCTACCCGGGCGGTCGGATGGCCGTCGCCGAGGCGTGGGCCGAGACGCCGCAGCGCCTGGCCCGCTACATCGGTCCGGACGAGCTGCACCAGGCGTTCAGCTTCGACTTCCTCGACGCCACCTGGTCGGCCGACTCGTTCCGCAAGGTGATCGACACCGCGTTGGCCGAGGCGACCGTGGTCGGGGCGCCGACCACCTGGGTGCTGT
>NZ_JAKKFF010000550.1 GCF_022229015.1 Micromonospora foliorum | reverse complement strand
CGGGGTGGGCGTCGGCGTGGCCGCGCTGCGGCTGGGCGACGGGATGACGGCCCGGGGCGGGGTGGGGCAGCCGGTCGAGGCTGGTCGGCTCGGCGCGGCCTGCACCGCTCGGGGCTGGCTGGCCAGGCCGACGGCCGCCAGGCCGAGGACCACGAGAGCGACGGCGAAGGCGCGGGGATCCACGGAACGTCCCGGCCACTCGGGCGGCGAACCCTCGTCGGCCGCCCGGACCGTCGGATGATCGACCCGCTCGACGCCAGCCTGCCCGTCACCGCTCAGACCAACACCGTCCTGGCCAACACCGCCCCGGTCAAGGTCGTCCTGGCCACCACCAGCCGGCTCGACATCGTCCTGGTCAACGCCGCCGCGGTCAGCTCCGCCCCGGCCAACACCTGCCAGACCAACACCGTCCAGATCATCGTCGTCCTGCTCGGTCTCGGCCTGTTGCGGGGTGGGTGGTGCGGGGCGGATCGGCGTCCAGGCGAAGGCGAGCGCGCTGCCGACGATGCCGAGCAGCAGACCGACGAAGAAGCCGCCGAGGTTGAGCCCGATCAGCGAGTACACCGCGGTGACCGCCGCGACGATCGAGTAGAACAGCCGCTGTGCCGGAGTGAACCAGAGCAGCAGCCCACAGGTCACCAGGATGATCGGGATCAACAGTGAGAGCAGGCCGGTCGCGCCACTGTGGAAGCTGAGGCCGTTGAGGGTCATCCGGGTGGAGGCGAACATCTCCAGTCCGGCCAGGGCGATGAGCAGTCCGCCCCAGAACGGCCGGCTGCGCTGCCAGCGGCGGAAGAGCCGCCACGCCTGAGCCGGACCACCGGGCCGGGCGTGGGACGGGTTCGCGGTTGTCACGTACTCCTCCTGGCCGAGCGGGGGACGGGACCGAGCGGGGATGGGGGCATGGGCCCGGCCCGCGGTGCTGACCACCACGGGCCGGCGCTCACCTCAGAAGCACTCCTTGCCCTTGGCGTCGTCACCCACGTTGACCTTGAGTCGGAGGCCGACCAGGTTGAACGTGGCCGCCGTGGTGTAGCGGGACACCTGTTGCAGGTTGGTGATGGTGACGTGGTCGGAGTTCTGGCCGAACGAGCCGGCCTGCGCGGTGGGGTTCAGGTCGGTGGCGTCGCGGCCGATCCTGATGTTGGTGAAGGTGGCGTTGCCGTTCAACGAGTCCATGGCGATCAGCAGGTCCTTGGCGCGGGCGGGTTCCTTGCCCTCGCCGGCGTTGATGGTGAGCACCACCGGCAGGCCGGGCAGGTCGGCGCGGACGGACTGGCAGAGGCTGTACAGCTCGGCACTGCTGATCTCGGAGAGCGCGATCGGGTGGACCTGGCCGGACTTCCCGTCCTTGCCCTTCTCGCGGACGATGCCGCCGTACTGCTTGAAGCCGTCGCCCTCAAGCCGGTCGGCGCCGATTTTGAACGTCTGCCCGGACACGGTGATGTCGGACGCGATCGCTCCGGTCGACATTCCGAACAGGATGGCGCCGGCGGCCGCCGTGGCGGGCACCATCATGGCGGCGAAACGCCACCATCGGGTACGACCCTGACTGTCTAACCGATCCTGCACGGGCTCCTCCTCGGGTCGATGCACACGAGTGGCCGGTCCGAACGGGCGGCCCGCACGGGGAGCCCGCAGCCTGTTACCGGCTGGTAACCATCGGGCTTGATGGTGCACCCGTTGCGGCACAGGTCACAACCCCCTGATTACCCGGCGGCAACAGTAGGGCGACCGACGGGAGGCGCGACATCACCGATCGTCAACGCATCCGTCGTCGTGATCCCCTGATATGACAGCAAAGCGGACACATCAAGCCCGGATGAGCAGCACAGCGTGACTCTACATTGACTAATTACAATCGAATAACAAATGTAAAGTAGGCAGGTCGCACGGGTTGCCACATGGTCGAGGGGTGGACCGCGTCGCGGTCCACCCCTCGGTCGTACGTCCGGTCGTACGCGCGTCAGCGCTGCTCCACCTCGCCCGGAGCCGGACGCTGGGTCGGCACTGTCGGGTCGTCCGACTTCCAGTTCGTCGAGGCCGGCGGGATCTCGTCGGTCAGTGGTCCGCCGACCGGCTGCGGCCTGGGCTGCTCGACGGTCTCCGTGTCGCGCACCGGCTCCTGGTCCACCCGGGTCGGCGTCGGGTCGACGACCGCCGGCTCGGCGCGGTGCCGGGCCGTCCCGCCCTCGGGTCGGGTCACCAGCCACACGCCGAAGACGACCGCGAGCAGACCGAGGACACCGGCGACGATCGGGCCCCAGAAACTGATCAGGCCGATCTTGAAGCGGTTGTCCTTGACCGTCTCGACACTGCGGCTGACCGTGTCATCGGTGTAGTTGAAGTCCGCGTCCAGCAGCACCGTGGGGGTGCCGGTGTTGGGGCGCAACTCCTTGTGCTGCTGCTCCCGCACGTTCACGTAGGAGCCGGTGACCGGGTCGACCCAGAGCGTGCGGATGTTGCTGTAGACGACCTGGCCGCTGGTGGCGCCGGGGGCGAACTTGCCGACCAGCGTCTGGATGCTGCTCTCCGGAGTGGCCAGCACCTCGTTCTCGATCCGCTGCTCGAAGCGGTACGCCTCGACGCCCTTGACCTTCTCGGTGCCGACGAACTTCGCCGGGATGGCCCGCTTCAGGTCACGGTCGAAGACCTGGTAGTCGCGCTTGGCGGTGCCGAACGGGAACTTGTAGATCTGGCCGGAGTACTTCACGTTGCCGACCGGAGTCCCGTCCGCCCCGGTCTCGTTGAGCCACTGGTCCTTCCACGAGGCGGCCGCGCCGGAGATCCGGTAGAGAGCGAGTTCGGTGCTGTACTGGCTGACCACGTCCTGGTTGTCGGTGCGCCGGACCGTCTGGTAGACGTCCCAGATCACCGCATCGCCCTTGAGGTCCCTGGGCAGCCGATCCTTGGTGTCGTCCGGCTGCGGAATGACCTCCACACTGGACACCAGGTCGGCCTGCGGAACCTCGATGCTCACCGAGCTCCCGGTTGCCGTGATCTTCAGGAACCTGGCGTTCTTCGCCTCGGCGACGGACGTCGTCGGCTCAAGATCGTAGGGGAGCTTGGTCACGGCGGGGGCCACGTAAAACGGCAGCCCGGCCGCGAAGACCAGCAATAAGACGCCAAGCCCGAAGAGCGCGGCGCCCACGCGAAGCTTCACTCATCCTCCTGTAACCTGCCGCCCTACGACCTGTTGTCCGGGGCACCCGATCCTTAACATGGCGGGAGGTTACTCCCCGGTCACCTTCAAAGCGACCCCCTGGATGTCCAGATGTCCACAGCCGCCGCGCCAACAGTTTCGGAGCCTTCGGTAACCGGCCGACTTCCCGCCCTCGACGCGCTGCGAGCAATCGGCGCGGTGGCGGTCGTCGGTCACCACGTCGGGTTCCAGACCGCCGTCACCATGAACACCACCTGGGGCGGCTGGCTGGCTCGGCTGGACGTCGGCGTCGCCATCTTCTTCGTACTCTCCGGGTTTCTGCTGTTCCGGCCGTGGGCCCTCAACGCGGCGACGGGCCGGGCACGACCCGGCGCCAGGCGCTACCTGTGGCGGCGAGCCCTGCGGATCCTGCCCGCCTACTGGTTGGCGGTCGTGGTCTGCCTTGTCGTCCTGCCACAGAACCGGCAGGCGTCCGTCGGCGACTGGATCCGCCACCTCACCTTCACCCAGATCTACCAACCGGGGCAGTTGCGCGCCGGGCTCAGCCAGACCTGGAGTCTCGCCACCGAAGTCGTGTTCTACCTGCTCCTGCCGCTGGTCGCCGCGCTCGCCGTGGGCCGGTCCTGGCGTCCCGTCCGGACCATCGTGATCCTCAGCGGGAGTGCGCTACTGACCGCGGGGTGGCTCACCCTGATGGGGCTCGGCCGGCTCGACGCGGCCCTGCACACCATGTGGTTCCCCTCGTACGCCGCCTGGTTCGGCATCGGCATGGCACTGGCGACGGCGCACGTCGCCCTGCGCACCGGGACCGCGCCCACGGCCTTCCGGGTCCTGGACGACCTGGCCTCGGCGCCGGTCACCTGCTGGGCTGCCGCCGTTGGCCTGATGGCGATCGCGACGACGCCCGTCGCCGGCCCCCGGGACCTCACCGAGCCGACGGCTGCCGAGTTCGGCGTCAAGCTGGCCCTGTACCTCGTGATCGCGGCGCTGATCCTGATCCCGGTGGCCTTCGGCGGGCCGAGCCGGGCCAAGGAGGTCTTCGGCAGCTCGTCCGCTCGGTGGCTCGGCACGGTCTCGTACGGGCTGTTCCTGTGGCACCCCATGGTCATCGAACTCATCTACCTGATCGACGACCGACCGCTGTTCTCCGGCGGGCTGCTCAACACCTTCGCCCTCACCATGGCCTTCGGTCTGCTGTACGCCACGGTCAGCTACTACGGCGTCGAGCGACCCCTGCAACTGCTCGGGTCGCAGCGTCGACGCCGATCGACCGGGCGCGGGCAGGCATCCGGGACCCCCGCCACCGACGTGGCCGCACCGGCCACCACACCGCCGAGCCTCGCGGCTGGCACGCCGGTGCCGACGGTCGGCGGGTAGCGCCCAGCGCTGCCCCATCGGGGCATTGCCGGCCGGCACACCAGCCCCTAGTGTGACGCGGGTCGCTAAATTACTTGAGAGTAGGGTTCGCGTGGAGCGTCGCTTCGGCATGCCCGGACACGTGTTGTTCCTCAACTGGCGAGACACCCGCAACCCCGAAGGTGGCGGTTCCGAGGTGTACGTCGAGCGGATCGCCGCCGAGCTGGTGGTGCGCGGTTTCCGCGCCACTCTCTTCTGCGCCGCCCACGACCAGGCTCCCGCCGACGAGGTCAACGAGGCGGGCGTACGGCTGGTACGGCGCGGCGGCCGACACACCGTCTACCTCTGGGCGGCGCTCTGTTACGTCGCGGGCGCGCTGGGCATCGGCCCGCTGGCGGCCCGCCGAGGCGGCCGGCCCGATGTCCTGGTCGACGTCTGCAACGGGTTGCCGTTCCTCGCCCCGCTCTGGGCCCGACGCCCGGTGGTCAAGCTGATCCACCACGTGCACCGCGAGCAGTGGCCGGTGGTGCTTCCACAGTGGGCGGCCCGGTTCGGCTGGTGGATCGAGTCGTCCCTCGCCGTACGCCTCTACCAGCGGTGCCGGTACGTCACCGTCTCCGAGGCCACCCGGCGGGAGTTGGCCCAGCTCGGCGTGCCGCCGGAGCAGGTCTCCGTGGTGCACAACGGCACCCCGACGCTGCCCCCCACCGACACCGAGCGGGCGACGTTCCCGCTGCTCGTGACGCTGAACCGGCTAGTGCCACACAAGCGGGTCGAGGTGGCGCTGCGGGCCGTCGCGGCCCTCGCCGACGAGCTGCCGCAACTACGTCTGGTCGTCGCCGGCCAGGGTTGGTGGGAGTCGCACCTACGTGAACTCGCCGCGGAACTCGACATCACCGAGCGGGTGGACTTCCGGGGCTTCGTGACCGAGGAGGAGAAGGCCGCCCTGCTCGCCTCCGCCTGGGTGGCCCTGACCCCGTCGCTCAAGGAGGGCTGGGGGCTCACGATCGTGGAGGCGGGTTCGGCGGGCACCCCGACTGTCGCGTTCCGGGGAGCGGGCGGAGTCGCCGAGGCGGTCGTCGACGGGCGTACCGGCCTGCTGGCCGACGACATCGACGACTACCTGCTCAAGGTGCGCACGCTCCTGCACCGGGATGAGCTGCGGCGGGAGATGGGCGCACAGGCCCGGGAGCACGCGGCCAGCTTCACCTGGCAGGCCGCGGGTGGACGCTTCGAAGCGATCCTCAAGGGTGTGGAGTCGCCCCGCCCAGTGCAGCAGCGGGGCGAGCCGTCCTACCTGTCGCCGTAAACCGCGGGGGCGTACGGGTCCTTCTTTCCGGCCCGCTTGGCCGCCTCCGAGACGAGCTTGGCCTCGCTTGCGGCCTCCTCGTCGGTGGCGGTCGCGGCGGCCGAGATCCCGCCGAGAGCCAGGATCCCCAGCAACGCCGCCACCAGGCCAGACACGACCAGGGTCAGAGCTCTACGCATGCCAATCCTCCAATGGCGAGACGTGCGAGCGGACGTTACCACGCGGTAGGTCGCCGGTGTAGTGCCGAAACGGCGGCAGCGATGACCACCAGAAGGGCAGCGCCGAGGGCCACCACCACCGCCAGTCGGGCCGGCCCGGAGCCGCCCGATTCCCGCACGGTCGCTGGGTTTCGGTACAGCGTCAGGAACGGTCCGTCGTGGACGCGCACCAGGCCACCGAGCACCTGAGGGTCCACCTCGCCGGAGACCTCGTGCTGCACCAGGACCCAGCGCACCCCGGTGGTCGAGACGGGCCGTCCCTCGGCCAACGCCCGGCGCAGCTCACGGACGCGCGGATTCTCACCGGCCACGGCGACGTCGCCGACCCGGAGCGTGTCGTCGGTCAGGACCGTCCCCGGCAGGTAGCGGGGCGCCGGGTCCAGGACCACCCGACCGGGGTTCCACGAGTACGCGCGGTAGGCGCTCAGCGGCAACGCGAGGACCTCCCCCGGCTCCTCGTCGACGTACTCGGCCACCCGCTGCCACTCCGCCGGATAGCTCACCGGACGAAGCCGGCCGACGCCGCCGAACGCGAGGTCCGGCAGGACCGCCACCGGCAGGAACAGCAGCCCGACCAGGATCACCCCGGCCACCTCACGGTCGACCCGGGCCACCAACCGCTCGGCCCCCAACGCGGCGCACACCACCAGCAGCAGGGCGTACGGAGCCAGGAACTTCTGGCCATCTCGCAGCAACCCCGCGCCCGGCAGGTGCACCACCGCCCAACGCAGCAGGGCATCCCCGCCGGGAAGCACCCCGAACGCGGCGAGAAGACAACCGGCCCCGGCGAGCACCGCCAGCCGCGCCGCCCCACCCGGGGGCAACCGGCGCCGCAGCAGGCCCGCCCCGACACCGGCCAGGACCAGCAGCACCACTGTCGCCACCGGCACCAGCGGCGCGGCGCGACTGGCGGGGGTGGCCTGTGCGCTCCAGATGCCGCCGGTGCCGGCGAGCGCCACCAGCGGGCCGGCCCAATTCTCCGACCGCGCCGCGAACGCCGCCACCCCCGCTGGGTCGGAGGAACCCCCGGCGCCGGTGACCAGGGCCGCGACCACCCAGGGGGCGTTGAGCACCCCGACCGCGGCCAACGCCTGCCGGGACCGGAGCGGATGCATCCGCTCCGACACCAGCAGCGACCGACGCGCGCGCATCCGGTCCGACGTCAGCACCAGCACCGTGCCCAACGCGATAAGACCGCCGGTCGGCGTGATGGCGGCGGGAGCGGCGGCGAGCACCACCCGGGCGAGCGCGCCGTCGCGCCCCGCCCGCAGGTCCAGCGCCGCCCGCACCAGCCAGGGCAACGCGGCGTACGCGAGCAGCAGCCCCCACTGCCCGATCAGCAGCCGCTCGGCGAGGTACGGCGTCCACGCGTACGCCACCGCGGCGAACAGCCGCACCGAACGCCGGTCGGTCGGCACCAACCGGCCGGCGCCGACGGCCGCGAGGAAGACCGCCCCGGCGAGCGCCAGCCGCTGCACCAACCAGCCGGGCACGAGCTGGGTGACAAGCGAGACCAGTGCGTCCATCGGCACCGCCCGGGGCAGGCTCTGCGCCGGGGCGACGAGATCCCAGGTCAACGGCTGCCGGGGTACGAACACCATGTCGTACAGCAGCGCGTACCCGGGCGCCGCCAGCGGGGCCAGCACCAGCACCGTGACCGCCGCCGAGACCGCGTACAGCGGCAGCGTGTCCCGCGCCCGCCGAACCGGTGCGGCCTCGTCGCCGTCGGTCGGCTCAACCATTCACGATGCCGGCACCGCCCGGCCGACGGTGATCAGTTGGGTGCACACCCCGACCCCGGGCGTCCGCACGGTGACCTCGACCGCGTCTCCCGCACCCTCCAGCAGGAAGTACAGGTCGTTCAGCCCGCGCCGCAGGGTGATCTCGCGCGTGGCGTCCCCGAGCCGGAACAGCGCGGTGGAGTCACCCGAGCTGAGGTAGCCGAAGTGCACGACGTACGGCCACTCCACCAGATACCCGTCCAACGGGATCCGGGTGGGCCGACCGCCCTCCGCCAGGTGCCCGCAGCCGTCCACCGGACCGGACACGATCTTCCGTCCCTCGACCACGACCGGACGGATCCGGCCGAGATCATCGAACGTCGACGGTCGCGCGGCTTCCGTGACGAAGGTGGGCCGGCGGTCGGCCGGGCGGAAGAAGTGCGACTGGAGGTTGTCCGGCCAGAAGTAACCGGCGACGACCCGGTCCGGGACGGCGGTGTCGAAGAAGACGGTTTCCGGCGGCGCGGCGGCAAGCTCGGCCTGCGTCGTCGCGAGATAGTCCCGCCCGTACTTGGTACTCCAGTTGTCCCCGAAACGGGCCGTGCTCCACAGGGTGCCCACGCTGATGGTCGCCAGCACGACGATCATCGAGACCAGGCCGACCGCGAAGGCGCCCGGCTCCCGCAGGACCGTCGGCACCGGCCACGCCGACACCTCGTCCTCGTCGGTGTCCCTGATCCCCAGCAGGGCCGCACCGACACAGATCGCGGCGACCAGCACCACGTCGGCGACGTACCGGGGAACGACGCCGACCAGTGGGCCGAGCGGCCCGCCGAGCCGGGTGACGGCGAAGAGCGTGGCGACCAGCCCGAGGTAGGAGGTGAGCAGCAGCCAGGCCCGCCCGGCCGACGGCCGCCGCCGGACGGTGACCACGACGAGCGTCGCCAGCACCGCCCAGGACAACCACTTGGCGATGTCGTACGGGTCGGCGAGCGGGGGGCCGTCACCGGCGTAGGTCCAGCGCCAGGGACCACCGAGTAGACCCGGCGTCATGGTCTCGCCGACCAGGTCGCCGAGGAAGGCCAGAACCTGACCGACGGACGAGGGTTCGTCCAGCTCGCGGGCGCCGGGTCGGGTCAGGTAGAACGCCAGATACGCCCCGGAGAGCACGGAGAGCATCAGCCACGCCGGCCAGTGCCGGCGGAGCGCCGCCGCGAGACTGCGCCACACGCCACCGGAGGTGAAGAGGAAGACGGTCAGCAGGAACAGCAGCGGCACGATCAGCAGCGACTTGGTGTCGAAGAGCAGGCCGAAAACCAGCCAGAGCGCGACCGCCACGAGGTGCCGCAGGCGACCGGTCCGCACGTACCGGACCTGGGCTGCCACCGCCATGACCAGGGCCAACTGCATCGGCAGCACGAGCAGCCCGACCAACCACAGCGAGGAGACCTCAAGCGTCAGCGGGCTGAACACGAACAGGCACAGTGGGATGAGCAGGCCCCAGCCGGGCCGGAGCAGATCGCGTAGCAGCCGGTAGACGGCGACCCCGGTCGCCGCCTGGCCAACCGCCAGCAGCAACACCCACGGCCAGGTGGCGAAGCCCGCCGCCCGCACC
This sequence comes from Micromonospora foliorum, assembly GCF_022229015.1. Taxonomy (GTDB): domain Bacteria; phylum Actinomycetota; class Actinomycetes; order Mycobacteriales; family Micromonosporaceae; genus Micromonospora; species Micromonospora foliorum. The sequence continues at coordinate 9,600 of NZ_JAKKFF010000550.1, read as the reverse complement.
ATCGCCCACGCCACCAGTAGGCCGCCGGGCATGAGGTGGTTGTTGAATGTACGCAGGAGATAGTCCGCGTCCAGCCCGGTGTCGAGAACCTGGGCGGCGATGACGAACTCGTCCTGCGAGAACCAGCCGCGAGCGGCGAGGCCGGCGCGCCAGGCGACGGACACGGCGATGAGGGCGATCGCCACGGCGCGGACGGGGTCGGCGCGGAGCCATCGGCCGATCGGCCCCGGCCCGCCGCCATCGGACGCGACGCGTTCCGGATGCGTCTCGGCCTCAGCTTCTGGCATTGACATGGTCGGCAGCCTGCCACACGCTTACACGCCGTGGGGACGGCCGTTCTCCCGATAACGCCACCGCAGCGCCCCTGGTCGCCCGTCCGTGCCCGGTCCGGATAACGTCGCGCGACAGTCGTCGGCTGCAGGTGCGCGTCCGGCCGGTGAAGACAGGAGCCGACATGCGTGCAGAGGTGGCCAGTGGCGCCGCTCCGGGGTCCAGCCGGAGCCGGCACACGGCCCGACGGTTCCGGCACCTGGTCATCTGCATCGCGCTGACCGCCCTCGCCTTCCAGCAGGCCCCGGGTCAGGTCGTCCCGGACACCAAGGTCGACCTGAACGTCAACCCGGCCGGGTGGCTGCTCCGCTCGCTGCACCTGTGGGACCCCACCGGCACGTTCGGTCAACTACAGAACCAGGCGTACGGCTATCTCTGGCCGATGGGTCCGTTCTTCCTGCTCGGATCGGAGGCCGGCCTCGCGCCGTGGGTGGTGCAGCGGCTGTGGTGGGCACTGCTCTTCTGTGTCGCCTACCTGGGCGCCGTACGCCTGGCGGGTCGGCTCGGCATCGGCACACCCGCCGGACGCATGATCGCCGGCGTCGCCTTCGCGCTGTCACCCCGCATCCTCACCCAGCTCGGCTGGTCCTCGGTGGAGGCCTGGCCCAGCGCCGTTGCCCCCTGGGTGCTCATCCCGCTCGTCGGTCTCGCCGCCGGCACCCCACTGCGGCGCGCCGTCGCCGCGTCGGCCCTCGCCGTCGCCTGCGCCGGTGGGGTCAACGCCACCGCCGTGTTCGCGGTGGTGCCACTGGCCCTGCTCTGGCTCGCCACCCTCCAGCCCGTACGCCGCCGCGTCACCGCCATCGCCGCCTGGTGTGGCGCGGTGGCCCTGGCCACCGCGTGGTGGTTGGTTCCGCTGCTGGTCCTCGGGCGGTACAGCCCGCCCTTCCTGGACTACATCGAGACCGCCCGAAACACCACGAGCGTCACCGACGCGGTGACCACGCTGCGCGGCGCCTCCTACTGGGTCGCCTACCTGGCCTCCCCGTTCGGACCGACCATCCCGTCCGGCGCAAGACTCGCCAACGAGGCGGTACTGGTCGCCGCCACCCTGGCGGTCGCCGCCCTCGGTGTGCTCGGGCTGTCCCGACGCGGGATGCCGCACCGCCGGTTCCTCATCACCGGTCTGGTCCTCGGCGTCGCGCTCGTCGGCCTCGGGCACGTCGGCGACCTGCCGAACATCCTCGCCGGCCCACAGCGGGAGTTCCTCGACGGCATCGGCGCACCCCTGCGCAACGTGCACAAGTTCGACGTCCTGCTCCGCCTACCCCTGTGCCTGGGCATGGCGCACCTGATCGGCCTGGCCGTCCGGGCGGCGCGCACCGCGCCCACCCGGCACCGTCCGCGGACCGTCGCCCGCGCCTGGCTGACCGCCGGCGCCGCCATCGTCGCCGTCACGGCCGTCGCCACGCCCGCGCTCGCGGGCGGTCTCGCCACCCCGGGCAGCGTCAAGGAGGTGCCCGGCTACTGGCACGAAGCCGCCGACTGGCTCGACGCGAACACGGGGCGCGGGCGGGTGCTCGTCGTACCCGGGGCCCGCTTCCCGTCGTACGACTGGGGCAGCACCACCGACGAGATCACCCAGCCGCTGCTCAACAGCCGGTGGGCGGTACGCAACGCCATCCCCTTCACCCCACCGACCACCATTCGGTTGCTGGACGTCATCGAGGCGACGCTCGCCACCGGCTCCGGGTCGACCGGCCTGGCGGACCTGCTGGCCCGATCGGGGATCAGCCACGTCCTGTTCCGCGCCGACCTCGACCACGGCCGCTCCGACACGGCCCGCCCGGCGGTGGTCCGCCAGTCGCTGGAACGGTCACCCGGGCTGACCCGCGTCACGTCCTTCGGCCCCCTGCGCGGCGGGCCCGCGTCCCCGGACGAGTTCCGCGACCAGGGGCTCGACGTGCCCGTCCGGGCGCTGGAGGTCTACCGCGTCGACCGGCCCGTCGAGCCGGTGGTCGCCTACGACAGAGCCGACGTGACCACCGTGGTGGGCGGCCCCGAATCCCTCCTCGACCTCGCCGCGGCGGGGCAACTCGGCTCGGCGCCCACCGTCCTGGCCGGCGACGCGCCGACCGCCGACGTCGCCGGGCCGGTGGCGATGACCGATGGGCTGCGCAGACGCGACGTGTCGTTCGGCGGACTGCGCGACAACACCTCCCAGACGCTGACCGCCGACGACCCCTTCGAGGTCACCGCACCCGCCCACGACTACCTGCCCGAGTGGGGGGCACAGCACTCCACCGTCGCCCGCTTCGAGGGCATCACCGCGATCCGCGCCTCCACCGCCCGCTCGCAGGTGGACTCCCCCGGCGGCGCCCGCCCCGAGCACCAGCCGTACGCGGCGATGGACGGCAATCCGGCGACCTCCTGGCAGTCCGCGCCGTACTCGCCCAGCGAGCGGCAGTGGGTCGAGGTGGGCCTCGCCAACCCGACGACTGTCACCCGGGTCGAGGTGTGGTTCGACCTGAAGGCCGACGCCCTGCCCACGACGGTGACCGTCAGCGCCGGGTACGAGAGCAGCACCGTCGAACAGTTCAGCGATCACATGGTGTTCGAGCTGCCCGGAGTCCACGCCATCCGCGAGGTCCGGGTCTCGGTCGACAGCGCGTACGACCTGCGCCCGTTCGGAAACGGATCGGTCGGCATCGCCGAGATCAAGATTCCCGGCATCCAGACCAGCCGCACCCTGGTCCTTCCCACCGCACCGGTCACCGACCGGCCGGCGACCGTCGTCGTGTCCGCGGCACCCACCACGCCGGCCTGCTTCTCCGTCGACGGGCAGCCGCGCTGCTCCACCGACGCCATCCGTGGTTCCGAGGACGCGTCCACCGTCGACCGGACCCTGACCCTTCCGGCGGCCGGCGCGTACGACGCCAAGCTGTGGGCGCGGCCGACGACCGGCCCCGACCTGGACAACACCCTCGACAAACTGGTGACCGACGCACAGCCGCTGCGCCTCGCGGCGCAGATCAGCGCCTCCTCGACGGCCGTGCCCGACCCGACCGGGCGGGCCGGCGCGGCGCTCGACGGCAACCCGGCCACCAGCTGGTCACCGGCGATCGACGACGAGGCGCCGATCCTGCGACTCAAGTGGCTCAAGCCGCAGACCATCACCGGGCTCCGCTTCTCGGTCGACGACAAGGCAGCCGCCACCCGCCTGGGCAGTGTGCGGGTGGTCGGCGACGACGGCTTCCGCAGCAGCCTGCTCGGCGACGACGGGTTGCTCCGCCTGGACCCGCCGATGCGGACCGACGAGATCACCATCCAGTTCCTCGACAAGCCGGCCGCAACCAGCACCGACCCGTACAAACTGCGGTTGCCGGAGCGGTTGCCCGTCGCGGTCGGCGAGGTGACCGTGCTGCCCGGAGCGCCCACCGTCGAACCGCGCCTCGACACACCCCTGTCGCTGGCCTGCGGATCGGGTCCGACGCTGCAGGTCGGCGCGGCCCGGGTGACCACCTCGCTGCGCGGCACGCTCCGCGACCTGCTGGAGATGCGCGAGATGCCGGTGACGCCGTGCGGCCGGGCCACGCCCCGGCAGCTTGACCTGGGCCTCGGGGAGCACCGCATCGTCGCCACCCCGAGCCGGCTGGCCGCGCCCACCAGGGTCGCCCTGGTACCGCGCACGACCACGCCGGCCCCGCCGGCCTCGGCGACCGCCAGCGCCATCGAGGTGGAATCCTGGGCGGCCACCGAGCGACGGGTACGGGTGGCCGGTCACCCCGTCGACCGGGTGCTCGCCGTGCGGGAGAACACCAACACCGGCTGGCAGGCGACCCTCGGCGGGCGGACGCTGAAACCACTGGTGGTGGACGGGTGGCAGCAGGGCTGGATCCTTCCCGCCGGCGCCTCCGGAGAGGTGCTGTTGCGCTTCGCACCGGACACCCCGTACCGGGCGGGGCTTCTCCTCGGCGGCATCCTGCTCGCGGTGGTGGTCCTGCTCGCGGTGGTGCCCGCCCGGCAACCCACCGCACGGACCTCGACAACCGCCGTACCGCGCGGCCGACGCCAGGTCACCCGCTCGCTGCCGCTGCTGGCCGTCGGGGCCGCCGCGCTGGTGCTGTGGAGCGGCCTCATCGGCGGCCTGCTGGTCGCGGCGGGATTCATGCTGGCCGTACCCGGCCCACGCCGCCTGCCCTGGCCGGCCGACCCCCGTCGGGCCAGGACGATCAGCCGGGGCGTCGAGACCTGGCTCCCGGGCGCGCTCGTCCTGCTCGCCGGGTGGCTGTACCTCGACTCGACGCGGCGGAACACCGACGCGCTCGTACAACTCACCATCGTCGCCGCGCTGGGTGCCCTCTGGCTCACCACCGCCGCCCGACGACGGCCGGTACGCCGGCCCACGCCAACCGCCGGTACCTCAGCCATTGCGGCGGCGGCGCTGGGCGCGGAGGGACCGCCGCCGTACCCGACCGAGCCGGACGGGATCGAGCCGGTTGCGGCCGAGCACGACGCGGCCGAGCCGGCGAGGCCCGGCCGGGCAACGGGGCCAGCCGACGGGCAGCTTCCGACCTTCTCCGAGATCACGTGAGCCTTCGACGACCCGTCCGCCGGGAGAGGGCGGCCCAGACCGAGCTGACACGCGGATGGAGTACGGGCCTCGGCGCCGCGGGGGTCAGCGTCACCCTGGCCGGGGTCCTGGTCAACGGCCTGGCCTACCTGGTGCCGGTGCTGGCCGCGCGACGACTCGACCCGGCCGACCTCAGCGCGCTCGCCGCCGCTCTCGGTCTGGTGGCCATCGCCGGTGTGCCCGGGCTCGGTCTACAACTGGCCGTCGCCGTGCACCGCGCCCGGCACGGATCCTCCGACACGCGGCGGCTCACCGTGGTCACCGCCGCGGTCTGCGCGGGGACCCTCATCGCGGCGACGCCACTGCTGGTCACCGCCCTGGATCTCCCGGTGGAGATGCCCGCGCTGCTGGCGGTCACCACGGCGGCGATCGTGCTCTCCTCCCGGTCGCTCGGGGAGTTGCAGGGTGGCCAGCGTTTCGTGCGACTCGCCATCGGGATGGCCCTGCTCGCCGCCGGCCGCTACGGCGGCGTGATCGCCGGGCTGCTGCTCGGCGCGGGACCGACCGGCGCGCTGGCGGTCGGCGCGTTGACCGCCGCGCTCGCCCCGGCGGTGCTGGCCCGACTCGCCCGCGAGCCCGCTCGACCGTCCACCGCACCACGGTTGACCGCCGCGCAGGTGGTTGCCGGCTGCGGTGCGACCCTGGCGATGCTCGTCGTCTCCTACGCCGATCTGCTGCTGGCCCGGCAACTGCTGTCCCCGTCGGATTCCGGGGCGTACTCGGTCGGCACCGTCCTGAGCAAGGGCGCGCTCTGGGCGCCGCAGGTCGCCGCCGTCCTCGCCCTGCCGCGGCTGGCACGCGGTGACCGGCGTAGCCGAACGGTCGCGTTGGCGGTGACGGGCGGGTGTGGCGCGGTGCTTGTCATCGCCTCGACGCTCGCCGGAGGGCTCGCCTTCCGCCTCGCCGGTGGGCCCGACTACGACCACCTCGGCCGGTACGCGCCCCTCTTCGCCGCGGTCGGTGCGCTCTACGCGGTGACGTTCGTGCTGCTCAACGACCGCCTCGCGGCCGGCGCGCGCTGGGCGGCGGCACCGCTGTGGGTGGGCGTGGCCGGCCTGGTGGCCGTCACCGCGACCCTGCGGCCCCACACCGTCCCCGGTCTTCTCCTCGCGGCCCTGGGCACGGCCATCGTCACCACCGCGCTGATGGCGGTGACGGCCCATCGGCCGGCTCCGGCCCCTGCGGCCGGGCCCGACTAGCCCTCCGCGAGCCAGTCCGCCAGGAGGCGGTGGTCGATCGCGTCCACCCGGCCGAGCGGACGACCCGAGGCCGCCCGGTCCCGCAGCTCCGCCCGGGTGAACCAGCGCGCCTCCAGCAACTCCTCGCCGTCGACGCGTACCTCGTCTGAGGTGGCGGTGGCCCGGAAGCCCACCATCAGGCCGGCCGGGAAAGGCCACGCCTGCGATCCCTGGTAGGTCACGTCGGTGACGGTCACGCCCGCCTCCTCGGCCATCTCCCGACGGACCGCGTCCTCCAGGCTCTCGCCGACCTCGACGAAGCCGGCGAGCGTCGAGTACGCGTCCTCGGCCGCACCCGCGTGCCGGGCCAGCAGGCAGCGCCCCGACCGACCGGGCGCCTCGACCAACACGATGATCGCCGGCTCGATCCGGGGGAACAGCAGACGCCCGCACTCCGCGCCGCTGCAGGTCCGCAGGTGCCCGCCGCCGCCGGCGACGGCCGGCGCGCCGCACGTCCCGCAGAACCGCTGCTGCCGGTGCCAGTGCAGCAAACCCCTGGCGTACGCCTGGACGGCCGCGTCGCCGGGTTCGAGCCGCCCGACCAGTGCCCGCACGTCGACGGACCGCACCGCACCGGCCATCTCGACGGCGGACCGTTCAGGGAGTGCGGAGAGGTCCGCGGCGAACACGGCGGCCTCCCCGTCGAGCCCCAGGAAGACGGTCTCACCGGCGGCGGAGCGGACCAGCGCCGCGCGCTCCGCGCTGAGCCGAACCGGCCCGTGGCCGTCGACGAGACAGCGGTCCCGCCACATCGGCAGCAACACGGTGGACGACTCGGTGAGCAGCCCGCCCAACCGCGTCGGATCGGCGCGCAACGGGCCCGCCCGGTCCAGCCAACCGCCCCCGTACGCCAACACCCGCTCCGCAGTGCCCACCCGGCCACCGTGCCACGTCGGTCATCAGCCGTCAGCACCGACCCCGGGTCGATGCGACACGCCGAACGACACGCGGTAGCAGCGCCTGGTGGGCGCAGCCACGAGGACGGCCAAGCATTCGTTACCGTAGGTGCCTCCGGGAGGGAGGACCTCCCGCGGCACCCTGGCGATCGAGGTTGCAGTGACGCTGTACGGCGAAAAGAGTCCACCCGCCGACGACCGGCCCACCGTGCAGGTCACCGCGGTCACCTGGCCGGACGGCGGATCTGAGCCGGTCACGACAGCCGCTCCCGGCGAGCTGGACGGCGGCCGGCGCCGCCCGCGTCGGGTGCGAATGCTGCTCGCCGCAGGCATCACCGGTGGCGTCCTCGCCGCCGTGGCGGGTGCCGGTGCCTGGGCGTACGCCGGTGACGTTCCCCGGGGCACCAGCGTGCTCGGCACCGAGCTGGGCGGCCGGAGCCGTGCGGACGCCGACCGGCAGTTGCGGGCGGAGTTGGACCGGCGGGCGGCGACGCTCGCCACACCGCTGAAGGTCACCGTCGACGGGCGTACCGCCGAGATCAACCCGGCCGACGTGGGACTGGCCGTCGACGTGCCGGCGACCGTCGCGGCAGCGGCCGAGGCCGACGCGCACCCGGTCAGCCGGTTGGTCGGCTCCCGCACCGTCGAACCCGTGGTGACCGTCGACGTGGGCCGGTTGGACGACGCGCTCCGCAAGGTGCTCGGCGACCAGGCTCAGGGCATGACGATGCCGGCGATCACCTATCAGGGCACCACGCCGAAGGTCGTACCGCCCAAGCCCGGGCTGGCGCTGAACCCGCAGCGCTCCGCCGAGGTGGTCCGCGCCGGCTGGTTGGCCGGCGCCCCGGTCACCGTGCCCCTGGTGGAGACCCACCCGGCGACCACCCCGGAGGAGTTGGACCGGATGGTCAGCGAGCTGGCGAAGCCGGCGGTCGCCGCACCGGTCACCCTGCGCACCAACAAGGGTTCCGTGACGATCCCGCCCGCCGCCATCGCGAAGAGCCTCCGGTTCAGCGCCGACAAGACCGGCAAGCTCACCCCGTCGGTGGACGTCAAGCGGCTGCGGACGGCACTCGGCGACAGGCTGGCCGCCATCGAGGTGCCGCCGAAGGACGCCACGATGACGATTTCCGGTGGCCGGCCCACGGCCAGGGAGGGGCGATCCGGGCAGCAGCTGGACACGGCAGCTCTCAGCCGGGACCTGCTGGCCGTGCTGCCGAAGGCGGACGGCCGCGAGGTGACCGGCGAGTTGAAGCCGACGCCGCCGCAGCTGACCGGGGAGAAGCTCGCCGGCCTGGGCATCAAGGAGCGGGTGTCGACCTTCACCACCCGGTTCACCGGCGGCATGGCCTCGTCGCGTAGCCAGAACATCGCGACCATCGCGAGGAAGGTGGACGGCACGGTCGTGCTGCCCGGGAAGACGTTCTCGCTCAACGGTCACACCGGCGAGCGGGGGTACGCCCAGGGCTACCGGGACGCGCCGGTCATCCTCGACGGCAAGCTGGTGCCGGGCGTCGGCGGCGGCACCTCGCAGTTCACCACCACGCTGTTCAACGCGACCTACTACGCCGGCCTGGAGGACGTGGAGCACAAGCCACACTCGTACTGGTTCGACAGGTACCCGGCGGTCATCGAGTCGACCATCTTCTGGCCGAGTCTGGACTTCAAGTTCCGCAACAACACCGAGTACGGCGTGCTCATCGACACGTCGTACACGTCCAGCACGATCACCGTCTCCATCTGGAGCACGAAGATCTACGACAGCGTGAAGACGGAGTACGGGCCGCGACGCAACATCACGACGCCGAAGCAGATCCACCTGGCTCCCGGCCCCTCGTGCATCGAGACCAACGGCATCAACGGCTTCACCCAGGACGCCTTCCGGGTCATCAAGAAGGGCGGCGTGGTGGTCAAGCGGGAGAAGTTCACCTGGCGCTACGACGCGGAGCCCCGCTACGTCTGCGGGCCGAAGACCTCCTGAGGTCGACCCACTCTCAGGAGAGTTCGGCGGCGCTACCGCGCTGCCCACTCGCCAGCCCGTCGCTCACTGGGACCGTTGGCGCGCGCCTGCCACTCTCTGACGGCTTTGACGGCGTGCGACGGGCTGCCGGCGTGCGACGGCCCCCGGCGTGCGACGGGCTTGCCGGCGTGCGACGGCCTCCCAGCCTGCGACGGCTTGCCGGCGTGCGACGGCCTCCCAGCCTGCGACGGCTTGCCGGCGTGCGACGGGCTTGCCGGCGTGCGAGACCGCAAGATCGCGCAACATCCTGGTTGTAGTGGCCTCGGCCCGGCGGTGATGCCACTACATCCTGGTTCGAGCGTGACCTTGACGAATTGCAGGACCAGAACCCGGCCCTGGCCCCACCGCAATGACGCACACGCCGGTGCGGCGGTGCGGCGGTCGCACCATTCCCCTGGGTTGGGGAACGCAGAAAAGGCCACCCCGTTTGGGGTGGCCTTTTCTGAAAGATTGTCCGGCGGCGTCCTACTCTCCCACACCCTCACGAGTGCAGTACCATCGGCGCTGGAGGGCTTAGCTTCCGGGTTCGGAATGTACACGGCC
>NZ_JAKKFF010000055.1 GCF_022229015.1 Micromonospora foliorum | reverse complement strand
CCCGTCGGGTCTCCGGTGGCAGCCGGTCCAGCCGGGCGCGGTACGCGCGACCCAGCGCGCCGTCCGCCGGCGGCGCGACGGGCAACGACTCCTCCCCCCGCCACTGCCCCGCGGTGAGCACCTCGGCGAGGTCCACCAGGGCCTGCGGGTTGCCGCCGCCGATCGCAGCCAACGCGGTCAGGGCCGACGCGGCGGGCCGGTCGGGGAGCCGGTCGACGCCCTCGCGCTCGATCAGCCGGTCGAGCCGGTCGGTGAGGACGGCGGTGCTCTCGGACTCGGTCAGCGGGCGCAGTCGGTGTGCCGGTATCCCGTCGAGGTTGGCCGTGACGTCCGCGGTGAGCAGGACGGCGAGCGGCAGGTGCCGCAGTCGGCGGGCCACGAACGCCAGCACCTGCGCGGTCTGCGGGTCACCCCGGTCGATGTCGTCCATGGTGGCGAGCAACGGCCGGTCCCGGGCGGCGGCGGCGAGCAGCCCGAGCACCGCCATTGACAGGGTCAGTTGCCGGTCGGCCGGGCAGCCCTCCCCGGCCAGCGCGCGTCGCAGCAACTGGCGCTGCTCGGTGGGCAGGGCGGCGGACCGGTCGAGCACCGGGTCGACCAGTCGTTGCAGGCCGGCGTACGGCAGGGCCGCCTCCTCGGCGAGCCCGCTGCCGGCGAGCACGGCGCAGCCCTCGGCGTGCCGGTGCGCGTAGCCGACCAGCGCCGTCCGGCCCGATCCGGGCTCTCCGCGCACCAGCAGGGCACCGCCGGCGTTGGTCATGCCGTCGAGCAGGCTCCGGACAGCCCGGCACTCGTCGTCCCGGCCACGCAGCACGGTTAGTTGCACTCTTGATGCAGTAACCATGCCAGCCAGTGTTACCCATCGGAAACCGAATGGAAAGAGGGGGCGATATCGGGCCGGGCCGGAATCAGTCGGGCGCGACCTCGGCCAGCAGGGCGCCCACGGTCCGGGACATCACGGCACGGGCCTGGTCCACGCCGAGACCGAGCCCGTAGCGCAGCATCGACCAGGCCTGCCACGTGCTCGCCGCCACCAGGGCGTTGAGCAACTGCTCCCGCCCCGACCCGGCCTCGGCCAGCTCGACGGCGAAGAGCTCCTCCACCTCGTCGCGGACCCGTTCGATGTGCTTGAGACGGTTGCGGTGCAACTGCTCCGAGACCGGCTCACGCATCTGGGCGGCCCGCGCCGAGGGCGCGATGAGCTGGAGCAGCCGAGCCCGCTGCCGGCAGTACGCGTCGACCCGCTTCGCCAACGGCAGCCCCGGTGAGATCGGCCGGTAGGCGGCGTCCTGCTGGCGGAGCACCTCCGCGCCGCTGGCCTCGAAGAGCGTCTCCATGTCCTTGAAGTTGGTCCAGAGGGTGCGCAGCGAGATGCCGGCCCGCTCGGCGATGCGTTCCCCGGTCGGGCGGAGGTCGCCCTCGGAGATGAGCGCGAGGTGCGCCTCGACGATGGCCGCGCGGGTCCGTTCGGCGCGGGCGGTACGCCCGTCGACCCGGCCCGCCACATCGACCCCGTCCATTCGCCCCCGCCCTCTCACCGCCATGGCGTCCGCCGACGCACCGCCGAGTCTAGACAGGCGTTGATCAGCGGCATCGGACGCTCCGCCGAGGTCGTCATCCGGCTCGGCCGGTCAGCGAGACGCCGCCGTCACAGACGATGGTCTGCCCGGTGATCCAGCTGGCGTCGTCGGAGGCCAGGAAGGCGACCGCGCCAGCCACGTCCGACGGCAGACCGAGGCGTCCGAGCGGGTAGCGCGCGGCGACCTCGACCTCACGCCCCTCGTAGAGGGCGGCGGCGAAACGGGTCTTCACCACGCCGGGGGCGACCGCGTTGACCCGGACCGTGGGCCCCAGTTCCACGGCGAGGCTGGCGGTGAGGTGGTTGAGCGCGGCCTTGCTGACCCCGTAGCAGGCGATGCCGGGTGACGGACCGAGCCCGGCGATCGACGAGACGTTGACGACGCAGCCGCCGCGCCCGGTCATGCCGGCGGCGCAGACCTCCTGTACCCAGCCGAGCGCGGCGATCACGTTCACGTCGAGGATCTTGCGGGCGGCGGCCAGGTCCAGCTCGACCAGCGGGCCGTGCACCGGGTTGATGCCGGTGTTGTTGACCAGCAGGTCCACCGGCCCGAACGCCGCGCTCACCTGGCGCACCGCGGCGGCCTGGTGCGCGGGATCGTCGGCCCGACCCGGCACCGCCAGGGCGTGCGCCGGGCCGCCCAGGGTGGCGACCGCCTCGGCCAGCCCCTCGGGGCGGCGGGCGGTCAGACCCACTCGCGCGCCCTCGGCGACCAGGCGTTGGGCGATGGCCAGACCGATGCCCCGACTGGCGCCGGTGACGATGGCGACCCGGTCCGCGAGTCGGCCCGAATATGCATTCACGGTGCAGATAGTAGGAGCGTCGATCGGTATCGGTCAACGCCTCCGACGATCGGCCGGCAGGCCGCGCCAGCAGCACGCGCGCAGCCGTCCGGCCGGGCGTGGTCACGCGGGACCACACCCGGTCGGACGTCGGGGCTACGGGGCCTCAGGAGACGGTCGGCACCCCGTTCGCCGGCGGCGCGGCCGGGGTGGCCGTGTACTCGTTGACCGACCCGTCCGCCTCGTCCGTCTCGTACGCCGGCCCGAAGTAGCTCTGCACTCCCCCGCTCACCCGGCTCAACCGCTGGCCGCCGTACCCGGAGTGGTCCTTGGCGGAGAAGCGCAGCGGCACCAGCCCGGGGCCCTGGAAGCCGCCCTTCTGCACGGCCTCCAGCACCTTCTCCCGGGTGACGTCCTTGCCGGCGGCGAGCAGCACCTGCACGAAGAGGTAGCCGACCGACATGCCGTAGACGGTGTTGCCGTCGAACGGCGCGTCCCCGTTGTGCTCCTTGTTGACCTTCGTGAAGAGCTGGATCCAGGGGTTCGCGGTGTCGTTCTGCATCGGCAGGTAGTTGGTGCCGACCATGCCCTCCAGCAGCGGTGCGGCGGCGCCGAGCTGCTTGGCCAGGGTCGGGTGGTCGGCGCCGACGTTGGAGACCAGCCACTGCGGCTTGAAGCCCAACCGTGCCGCGGTGCCGATGGAGAGCGCGGTGAAACCGGGCACGGTGGCGAGCACGACGACCTGGCAACCGGCCGCCTTGAACGCGCCGATCTGCGGCGCCACGTTGGTGTTGCTGGTGACGTACGTCTGCTTGACCGCCACGGCGCCGGGGCCGAGCACCTTCTCCACGCCGGCCAGGCTGTCTCGGCCGAAGTCGTCGTCCTGACCGAGGAAGCAGACCTTCTGCCCGGCCAGGTCCCGCTTCGCGTAGTTGGCGAGGATCTTGCCCTCGACCGTGTAGTCCGGGTTGAACCCGAACGTGCCCGGATACTTGTCCGGCTGGTCCCAGCTGCGGCTGCCGGAGGCGACGAAGAGATCGGGCACCCGGTTGCTCTTGAGGAAGTCGAGCACACCGGTGTGCGTCGGCGTGCCCAGACCATTGAGGACGGCGAAGACCTTGTCCTGCAGGACGAGCTGACGGACGACCTGCTGGGTGTTCGCCGGGTTGTAGCCGTCGTCCATGATCTTGTAGGTGATCTTCCGGCCGTGCACTCCGCCGTTGGCGTTGACGTAGTCGAAGTACGCCTTCGTCGCCGGGGCGATCTTCGAGTAGCCGGCCGAGGCCGGCCCGGTGAGCGGCATGTGGGTGCCGACGACGATCTCGGTGTCGGTGACGCCCGGCACCGACGCGCCGCCGGAGCCGGGGCCGTCGTCGCCGCTACAGCCGGCTGCGGTGATGAGCAGGGCAAGGGTGCTGGCGATCGCGAGGCCGCGATGCGCTTTACGGTGCATGGGAAACACCGACCTTTCTCGGTCCGGTTGTCTGTGGGAACGGTGTGGTGGTGGGGCGCCCGGCCGAGGCCGGACCGAGGACAGCTCAGGAACGCCGGGTCGGTCGCCTGGCCAGCAACGCCCGACCGAGACGCGACAGCAGACCCTGCACACCGCCGGGTGCGGCGATCATGACGACGATCAGGGTGAGTCCGAAGATCGCCAGGGGGAGGTTGCCCTCCAGCCGCTGCGCCAACGCGGGCGAGAGCGTGAGCATCTCGGTCACCGAGTGGGTCAGATCGGGCAGGGCGACCAGCAGGACGGCCCCCCACAGCGCGCCGGTCAGTCGGCCCAGACCACCGATCACCACGGCCATCAGCAGGAACAGCGACAGGGTCAGCGAGAACGCCCCGGGTGAGACGCTCTGCGCGAGCACCGCCAGCAACGCGCCGCCGAGCCCGGCGGTGGCGGCGCTGACCACGAACGCGAGGACCTGGGTGCGGGCCACGTGGATGCCGGCGAGGCGGGCGGCCACCTCGTCGTCACGGACCGCCCGGAAGGTGCGCCCGTACCGGCTGCGGATCAGGTTCGCCAGCAGCAGCAGGGCGAGCAGGGTGGCCGCGCCGGTGACCCAGAGCTGCCACCGCTCGTAGGGGAAGTACGGGCCGAGCGACAGCGGCGGCGGCTCCACCGGCACCGACAGCCCCTGCTCACCGTTGAAGACGCCGTCGAACGTGACGGCCAGCGCCGGCACCACCACGGCCACCGCGAGGGTGACCCCGGCCAGGTAAGGGCCGCGCAGCCGGGCCGCGGCCACACCGACCACCGCGCCGACCGCGACGGTGCTGAGGATCGCCGCACCCAGCGAGAGCGGCAGCAACCAGCCGCCGGTCATCCCCCGGTCGGCGAACGCGGTCTGGCACAGCGCCACGGTGTACGCCCCGGTGGCCATCAACGCGCCGTGCCCGAGCGACAGTTGACCGTTGAGCCCGGTGAGGACGGTCAGGCCGGCGGTCGCGCAGAGGTAGGCGGCCACGGTGGCGAGCTGGAAGTTGCGGAACGGCTCGACGGCGTAGCTGAGCGCCACCAGCAGCAACCCGGCGGCCAACACCACCGCGAGGTGGCGCAGCAGGGTGGAGCCGCGTCGCCGGTCGACCGGTCGGCCGCCCGGGTCGTCGAGCTGGTGTGTCGGCGGCAGGGCCGCCCTCGTGGCGCTCACACCCGCCTCGCCGCGACCGGGGCGAACAGCCCACCGGGCCGGACCAGCAGCACCGCCAGCAGCAGGACCAGCACCGCGAGCGGGGTGAGGTCACTGCCGGCGTAGCCGCTCACGTAGGAGAGCAGCAACCCCACCACCAGGCCACCGACCACCGCCCCCGGTGGACTGTCCAGCCCGCCGACCACCGCCGCGGTGAACGCCGAGACGAACACCAGGTCCATCGCGTGCGGGTGCAGGCCCAACTCGGTCGGCAGGACCAGCATGGCGGCCAGCGCGCCCACCCCGGAGGCGAGCGCCCAGCCGAGGGTCAGCATGCCACCGACGTTGACCCCGAGCAGCCGGGAGACCTCCGGAGCGAAGGCCGCCGCGCGCATCCGCAACCCCACCGGGGTACGCGCGAACATCCAGGCCAGGGCGCTGACCACCACCCCGATCGTGGCGAAGACGAACAGGTCGTACGGGGACAGCACGGCGACCCCGCCGACGGTGAGGGCGGACCGGCTGAAGGGGGCCTCGGCGGGGCGGAACTCGCTGCCGTACACCATGCCCAGCACGGCCTGGATGAGCAGCACCAGCCCGAGCGCGACGATCACCGGGTTGAGCGGTGAGGCGTGATCGACGTGCCGCATCACCACGCGGTCCACCAGCGCACCGAGCAGCAGGCCGGCGACGATCGCGACCACGAATCCCAGCCAGTAGGAGCCCGTCGCGGCGCTGACGGTGTAGGCGACGTACGCGGCGGCGACGGCCATCGCGCCCTGGGCGAAGTTGACGACCCGCGCCGCCCGCCAGATGAGCACCAGGGCCAGCGCGAACGCGGCGTACACCGCGCCCCGGGACAGGCCGTCGACGGTGAGGAAGACGAAGCGGTCCAACAGTTCTCCCTCCGGGGGACGAGGTGGTGGTCAGAAACCGAGGTACGCGTGGCGCAGGTCGACGTCGTCGCGCAGCTGCACCGCCGGGGCGGCGATCACCACCCGACCGAGAGACATCACGACGCCCTGGTCGGCGACGGCGAGCGCGCTGCGCACGTTCTGCTCGACCAGCAGGACGGTCAGGCCGGTGCGGTCGCGCAGTTGGCGCAGCAGGGCCATGGTCCGGGCGACCACCCGTGGCGCCAGGCCGAGCGACGGCTCGTCCAGCAGCAGCAGACGGGGTCGGCCGACCAGGGCCCGACCGAGCGCGAGCATCTGCCGCTCACCGCCGGAGAGCTGGTGGCCGAGGTGCCGGCGGCGTCGGGCCAGCGGCTCAAAGAGCTGGTAGACCTCGTCGAGGGCCCGACCCGCGTCGGCCCGGTCGCGCCGCCACAACCCGCCCAGTCGCAGGTTCTCGTCGACCGTCAGCTCGCTGATCACGCCCCGCCCGTCCGGGACGTGCGCCATGCCACGTCGGACGAGCTGCTCCACGGGCGTGCCGCGAAGGTCCTCCCCGGCCAGGAGGACCTGGCCGGCGGCTGGGCGGATCATGCCGCTGAGCGCGCGCAGGAGGGTGGTCTTGCCGGCGCCGTTGGCGCCGACGACCGCAGCGATCGTGCCGGCCGGGACGGTGAGGTCGATGGCCCGCAGCACCGGCGCGGCACCGTAACCGGCGACCAGCCCCCGCACCACGAGCAGGTCGGTGCCGCTCATGGGGACACCTCTTCCTCGACGGTGGCACCGAGGTACGCGTCGGTGACCGCGGGGTCGTCGCGGATCTCGTCCGGGGTGCCGGCGGCGATGACCCGGCCGAAGTCGAGCACCACGAGCTCGTCGCAGACAGCCATCACCAGGTCCATGTGGTGCTCGACCAGGAGCACGGCACAGGGGTCGGTGTCCCGCCGGGGCAGTTGCCGGACCAGCTCCGCCAGCTCGGCGATGTCGTCGGCCCCGAGGCCACCGGCCGGCTCGTCGAGCAGGAGCAGCCGGGGCCGGGCGGCGAGCGCGCGGGCCAGGGCGACCCGCTGGCGTACGGCGAAGGGCAGGGTGGCCGGCGCGGCCTCGGCGTGCCCGGCGATGCCCAGCTCGTCGAGGATTGCCAGGGCGTCCGCGCGGAGCCGGCGCTCGTCGCGGTCGCTGGCCGGCAGCCCGAGCAGCGCCGGGACGAAGCCGGCACGGGCGGTGTGCGAAGCCCCGGTCATCACGTTCTCCAGCACGCTCAGCCCGGCGAAGAGCCCGGTGCCCTGCAGGGTCCGGGCGATGCCGAGCCGGGTCAGCCGGTGCGGCCGTGGTCGCAGCGGCCGGCCGTCGAGGGTGAGTGAACCCGTCTCCGGTGCGACGAAGCCGCAGATCACGTTGAAGAGCGTGGTCTTGCCGGCGCCGTTGGGCCCGATGACGCCCACCACCTGGTTGGGTGGCACCCGCAGGGAGACGTCGTCGAGGGCGGTGAGGCCGCCGAAACGGACGCCGATGTGGTGCAGTTCGAGGCCGCGCTCCATCACCCATCCCTCTGTCGTGGCGGGTGTTTATTTACACTCGCAGTGTACGTTTCTCGGGTTTGGCGTCAAGACCTTCAATGCCGCCGCGCGCACGTGGACGGGGCGGCCGCCAGCGGCGACCGCCCCGTGACCGCCGTCAGGCGCTGGGACAGGTGTTGCGGTACTCCTCGATCTGCGAGCCGCTCGGGCCGGGGCAGAGGAACTGCTCGTAGCGGGTGTCGTCGTCGACGAACCGCTTCAGCCAGGCCACCATCTGCCGCGCGGTCGGCGTGTTCGTGGTCTGCGGGAAGAAGTGGCTCGCCCCGTTCAGCTCCAGGTACGCCTTCTCGGCGGAGGCCGGGATGCTGTTGTAGAAGGGCACGGAGTGCGTCCCGACCGGCGCGACGGTGTCGCTCTCGCCACCGATGATCAGCGTCGGCACCCGCAGTTCGGACCAGCTCTTGTCCGTGTTCCACGGCGCCAGCGGCACCGCGGCCTGCAACGACGGTCGCGACGAGGCCGCCTCCAGGCTGCCCCCGCCACCCATCGAGTGGCCGGCCACCGCGAGTCGACTGCTGTCGATCCGGGTGCGCACCGAGCTGCGCTGGGTGAGGTAGTCCAGCGCGGCGAGAAGCTGCCGACCCCGGCTGTCCGGCTGGTCCAGCCGGGTGTTGGTCTCGATGCCGATCACCACGAAGCCGTGCGAGGCGATTCGCGGTCCGAGCCAGCTGATGCTGGACCAGGCGGCGGTGTAACCGGGCGAGATGGCGATGGCGCCGAAGGTGCCCTCGCTGGTGCTGGTCGGGTAGTAGATGACGCCGCCGCCGAAGCCGGTGACGCTCAGCGAGGACACGCTCTGCGAGGACGTCGCGAACGGGCCGCGGCTCGCTTCCAGGATCGCGGTGGTCGGGGCGGGGCCCCGCTCGTACGGGCTCGCGGCCTGGGCGGCGCCGGATGATCCGGCCAGGACGCCGCCGGCGGCCAGGACGGCGGCCAGCGCGAACCGGGTGGCACGGGCTGCGACGGAACGGGGACGGGTGGTGGTTGGTGAGGACACGTCGGGCACTCCCTAAAGTCGAGGGATATCGACGTGTGTCAGTTTTGGCTGCTCCGCCGATCCCGGCATCGGCGAAATCACCAGTCCCGACGCAGGATGCCGAGACGAGTTGTGTTTCGGCCCTCTGACCAGGGGTAGCAGGGCAGGCGCCGGCCCGCACACGCGCCATGGAGAGGTTCATCCAGTGGATTCCAGCAAGCCCGCCGAGGCGGTCAAGAACGCCGTGAAGACCGCCTCAGGAAAGATCGCCGACGCCCTCACCCCGGACGTGCCGGGTGCGCCGGGGAGCGCGCCACCGCCCCTCGAGGAGCCGACGACGCCGCACGACCCGCTGCCGCCGAAGCCGGAACAGGGGGCACCGCAGACCCGCACGCCGACCGGCGCGGAGACCGGTGCGCCGACGATCGCGAACGGTCAGCAGGGGGCCTACCTCACGACCGCGAACGGGGCGCGGCTGCGCGACACCGACCACTCGCTGAAGGCCGGCCCGCGCGGCCCGGTGCTCCTGCAGGACCACCACCTACGCGAGAAGATCACGCACTTCGACCACGAACGCATCCCGGAGCGCGTGGTGCACGCCCGGGGCGCCGGCGCGCACGGTGTCTTCACCGCGTACGGCACCGCCGAGGCGGTCACCAGGGCCGGCTTCCTCAAGAAGGGGCGTGAGACCGAGGTCTTCGTCCGGTTCTCCACCGTGCTCGGTTCACGGGGTTCGGCCGACACGGTCCGCGACACCCGGGGCTTCGCCACCAAGTTCTACACCGACGAGGGCACCTTCGACCTGGTCGGCAACAACATCCCGGTCTTCTTCATCCAGGACGCGATCAAGTTCCCGGACATCATCCACGCCGGCAAGCCGCACCCCGACCGGGAGATCCCGCAGGCGCAGAGCGCCCACGACACCTTCTGGGACTTCGTGTCGCTGCACACGGAGGCGCAGCACCACACCATCTGGAACATGTCCGACCGAGGCATCCCGCGTTCGTACCGGACGATGGAGGGCTTCGGCGTGCACACCTTCCGCCTCGTCAACGAGGCCGGGGAGACGGTGCTGGCCAAGTTCCACTGGAAGCCGAAGCTGGGCGTGCACTCGCTGACGTGGGAGGAGGCGCAGCTGATCGGCGGCATAGACCCGGACTTCCACCGCCGCGACCTCTACGACGCCATCGAGGCCGGCGCGTACCCCGAGTGGGAGCTGGGCATCCAGGTCTTCCCGGACACTCCCGAGGAGACCTTCGCCGGCATCGACCTGCTGGATCCGACGAAGATCGTGCCGGAGGAGCTGGCCGAGGTGCAGCCGATCGGGCGGCTCGTGCTCAACCGGACGCCGACGAACTTCTTCGCCGAGACCGAGCAGGTCGCCTTCCACCTCGGTCACCTGCCCCCGGGCATCGACGTCACGAACGACCCGCTGTTGCAGGGCCGGCTCTTCTCGTACCTCGACACGCAGCTCACCCGGCTGGGCGGGCCGAACTTCACGCAGATCCCGATCAACCGCCCGCACGCCGCCGTGAACGACATGCTGCGCGACGGCTTCCACCAGCACGCCGTGCACGCGGGTGTCGCGCCGTACCGACCGAACTCGCTCGACGGGGGCAACCCGTTCCCGGCCGGGGACGCCGAGCACGCCTTCGTCGACGTGCCGGTCACGGTCGCGCAGGCACCGAAGGTACGCGCCAACCCGGCCTCGTTCGACGACCACTACAGCCAGGTCCGCCTCTTCTGGCTGAGCATGTCGCCGGTCGAGAAGGAGCACATCATCCGGGCGTACACCTTCGAGCTGGGCAAGTGCTACCACCAGTCGATCAAGGAGCGTCAGCTGCGGAGCCTCGCCAACATCGACCCGGTGCTCTGCGAGCAGGTCGCCACCGGCCTGGGCCTGCCCGCGCCGCAGCCGACCGTGCCGCTCCCCGACGTCACGCCCAGCCCGGCGCTGTCGCAGGTCGGTCGGGAGTGGCCGAGCGACGGTCGCATGGTCGGGATCGTCGTCGATCCCGACGGCGACCTGGACGGCGTCGACGAGGTCCGCCGGGCCGTGTTCGCCGCCGGCATGGTGCCGCTGTTGATCGCCCCGCACGGCGGCATGGTGGGCGACCTCTCGGTGCAGCGCACCTTCGCCACCGGCCGGTCGGTCGAGTTCGACGCGGTCCTGCTGGCCGGAGCGCCGGCACCCGCACCGGATGCCCTGCCCGCCCGCGACGCCAAGGCGGGAAGTCCCGCCCCGGCCACCGTGGACCCCCGCGTGCTGCTGCTCGTCGAGGAGTGCTGGCGGCACGCCAAGGCGATCGGCGCCTGGGGCGCCGGCGTCACGGTGCTGGAGCAGGCCGGCGTCGCCGGCACCCCGGGCGTCGTGGCGGCGGGCTCGGGCGCCGAGGCGCTGACCGCGGTGCAGCAGTTGATGGCCGCGCACCGGGTCTGGGAACGGTTCCCCGCCTCGGTCGCCTGACCTGGACCACAGCAAACGAGGGCCGTCCTCCGCTCCACCGGGAGGACGGCCCTCGTTTGCTGTGCTGGCGCTATCGCCGGGTCCACTGCAGATGGCTGGTGCCGGCGCTACAGCTGCGCTGCTCGATCACCGCGCCGTTCGCGGTGCTCTGGCCGACCGTGCCCAGACACAGTCCGCTGTGCGCGTTGACGAGTTGCCGGGCCTCGTTCAGGGTGAACTGCTGTGCCGGGGTCGTGTTACAGGTGGTGAGCTGGATCGCCGCCCCGGCGTCGCTGGACGCGCCGAGCACGTCCAGGCAACGCCCACCCAACTGCACGCTCCCGTCCGACCGCATCGCCCAGAGCTGGCGGGAGGCGCGGTCGTCCCGGCAGTCCCAGATCCTCAGCCGGACCGGGTCGGGTGAGTCCGGCGTGCTGACGTCCAGGCAGCGGTTGCTCGCCACCCCGACGAGCCGGTTGCCCGACCGCGCCGGGGGCACGCTCGGCGTCGGCGACACTCGACGGTCCGGCGTGGCGGACGGCGTGGCCCCGCCCGCCGTCGACGCCGGCCGGAAGCCCGCGGTGACCTCCCGGAACGCGTCCGCCCCGGCCACGGCCCAGGCGGACTCGGGTGTCAGCCAGGCGATGCTGTAACCCTGACGCTTCGCCGTCGTGAAGGTGCGCTGGCGCCCGCGCATCGCCGTGCCCGCCTCGCTGGTGTAGACCCACTCCAGGTCGGCGGCCTTGAGCTGGTAGTTGACGGCGAGCAGCTCGATCCGGCGGTAGTCGCGGTACCGCTCACTGACGGCCGGGCCGCCCAACTCGGTCAGCGGGTCGCTGCGCGGCGAGTCGGTCTGGCTGACGACCAGCATCCGTTCGCCACCCGGCTCGTGGAGTTCGACCCGCTGCCCGCGCCGGACGATCTGCCAGTCGCGCGGCGCCGGCAGCGAGAAGCCGCTGCTGTCCCGGTAGACCGACCACGAGATCGGCTGGAGGGCAGCGGTCGTGGGTGCGGAACCGGGCGTCGCCGGCGCACCCGGCACGGCGGCGTCCACCAGTTCGGCCCCTCCCCCGGCCGGTCGTGACGCACGGCGGGTGGCCAGCGGAACCCCGGCCGCCAGGCCGAGCGCGACCAGGCCCGCGAGGCCACCGAGGAGCCAGGTCTTCCGTCGGCGGGCCGGTTCCCGACCGGCACGATCCGCCGCCACGGGGGCCGACGACCGGGGTACGTGGGGCGCGTCGGTCGGATGGGCGGTGATCGGCAGTGGCGCGGGCGCGGCGGGCGCCGGACGCCACGTCACCGCGGTGGGCGGCCGGGGGGTGCCGGCCAGCGCCGCCCGGAGCAACTGTTCGGCCACGTCGGCGGCCATCCGCGCGGCCGGTTCCTGGCGCAGCAGACCGGCCATCACCGGCGCCACCGGACACCGTACACGCCCACGTCTTAACTCCATTCCCGGTGCTTTCTC
>NZ_JAKKFF010000549.1 GCF_022229015.1 Micromonospora foliorum | reverse complement strand
CGGCCCGGCCAGGTGCGACAGGAACCGCCAGACCTGGTCCTGTAGTGCCCGGATGAACGCCGTGGCGGCCTGCCGGTCACCCTGGCCCGCCTCCCGCGCCCACCGGGTCACCTGGTCGTCGTCAGCGACGCCGTTTCGCACAGACCACCGTCCTCTGTGCCACGGGCCGCTCCTTGATGCCGAGATGCCGCCGCCGGAACGCCGCCGGTCGGCCGCGCACTCTGGTGGTCGCCGGCCGGTCCGGAAAAGTTCCCGGGGTTCCCACGTTCGACCGATTTCGCCGATGTCCGAGGGATCGGGGACCGGGTCCGCTCAGCTCGGGACGGGCTGGTCCGCGCTCTCGCGTTCTCGCGGGACCATGAGGTCGGGCATGCTCCACGAGTGCCACAGCCGGCTGTACCCGCCCCCGGCGCCGAGCAGCTCGGCGTGGGTGCCGTGCTCGGTGACGCGCCCCTGGTCGAGGACGACGATGCGGTCCGCGGTGGCCGCCTGGCTGAGTCGGTGGGCCACGATCAGCGTGGTACGGCCCTCGGTGGCCGCCACGGCGGCGCGGTCGAGGTCGCGTGCGCCCGCGCTGCCCGCCTCGGCGGTGGCCTCGTCGAGGACCGCGACGGCCGGGTCGGCGAGAGCGAGGCGGGCCAGCGCGCGCTGCTGGGCCCGGGCCGAGGTGAGCTGCCGCCCACCCTCCCCCACCGCGGCGGCGAGACCGTCCGGCAGGGTCCGCACCCACGCGGTGGCGCCGACGAGGTCGAGGGCGGCGGCCATCGCGGCGTCGGTGGCGTCCGGGTCGCCGCGGCGCAGGTCGTCGGCCCGCGGCCCTGCGAAGACGTGCGCCGCCCGGCTGCGCACGGCGCTCGCGGTACGCAGGCGGTGCT
>NZ_JAKKFF010000548.1 GCF_022229015.1 Micromonospora foliorum | reverse complement strand
TGGCCGGTGCTGGCCGGTGCCGCCGCCGTGCTGGTCCTGGCGCTGCTGATCGGCGCCGGGCGGCGACGTCGCAGCGCCGCCGCACCCGTGGGCCGGCAGTGCGAGGTGCGTAACCACCGGGCCGGACGGCGTCGGATCTGGTGACCCGACCCGCCCGGGGCCGGCGGCGTTCAGCCGAGGTGGCGCTCGATCTCGGCCAACTCGTCGGCCGTGAAGTCGAGGTTGTCCAGCGCGGCGATGTTCGTCTCCAACTGCTCGACGCTGCTCGCCCCGATGATCAGGCTGGTCATCCGCGGGTCACGCAGCGCCCAGGCCAACGCGAGTTGGGCCAGCGACTGGCCGCGACGCTCGGCGACCGCGCCGAGCCCACGGATCGTGGCCATCTTCTCCTCGCTGAGGTCGCTCTCGTTGAGGAAGACGCTTGTGCGAACCCGCGAGTCGGCCGGGATGCCGCCCAGGTAACGGTCGGTCAGCAGGCCCTGGGCCAACGGGCTGTACGCGATGCAGCCCGCGCCGACCTGCTCCAGCGTGTCGAGCAGGCCGTCGGACTCGGTCCAGCGGTTGAGCATCGAGTACGACGGCTGGTTGATCAGCAGCGGCGTACCCAGCTCGCGCAGGATCGCGGCGGCCCGCGTGGTCTGCTCCGAGTTGTAGTTCGAGATGCCGACGTAGAGCGCCTTGCCGGAGCGGACGATGGCGTCGAGCGCCCCCATCGTCTCCTCAAGCGGGGTGTCCGGGTCGAACCGGTGCGAGTAGAAGATGTCGACGTAGTCCAGCCCCATCCGGCCCAGCGACTGGTCCAGCGACGAGATCAGGTTCTTGCGCGAGCCCCACTCGCCGTACGGGCCGGGCCACATCAAATACCCGGCCTTGCTGGAGATGACCAACTCGTCCCGGTACGGCCTCAGGTCGGTGGCGAGCATCCGGCCGAAGTTCTCCTCCGCCGAACCGGGCGGCGGGCCGTAGTTGTTGGCCAGGTCGAAGTGGGTGACACCCAGGTCGAAGGCGCGGCGCACGATGTCGCGCTGCCGTTCGAACGGGCGGTCCGGACCGAAGTTGTGCCACAGCCCGAGCGAGACGGCGGGCAGTCGCAGGCCACTGCGTCCGCTGCGCCGGTAGGTCATGGTGTCGTAGCGGTCATCCGCGGCGAGGTAGGTCACGATCATGAGCCTAGCTCCGGCCCAGCGTGCGGCGGATCGGGCGTGGAAACCGGCACATCGGGGTAGTTTCGACGCCATGCGTTTCATTGCGCTCGACACTCCCAAACCGCTGTCCAAGATCGGGTTGGGCACCTGGCAGTTCGGCTCCCGGGAATGGGGGTACGGCCCGGACTTCGAGCGGCAGGCGGCGCAGATCGTCCGGCGGGCCGTCGAGCTGGGCGTGACGGTGTTCGACAGCGCGGAGGTCTACGGCTTCGGGCGCAGCGAACGCATCCTCGGCGCGGCCCTCGGCGACGACCGGCCGAAGGTGGTGGTCGCCAGCAAGATCCTGCCGGTGCTGCCGGTGGCCGCGGTGGTGCAGCAGCGGGCGGTCGCCTCGGCGGCCCGGCTCGGCGTCACCAGCATCGACCTCTACCAGGTGCACCAGCCCAACCCGCTCGTCGCCGACCACACCACCATGCGCGGGATGCGGACCCTGCAGGACGTCGGCCTGGTCGGCGAGGTCGGGGTGAGCAACTACGGGCTGCGCCGCTGGCAGGTCGCCGAGGCGGCGCTCGGCCGGCGCGTGCTCAGCAACCAGGTCCGCTACAGCATGCTGGACCGCGCGCCCGAGCAGGACCTGTTGCCGTACGCGCGGCAGGCCGGTCGGGTGGTCATCGCGTACAGCCCGCTGGCGCAGGGCTTCCTCTCCGGCCGCTACGACGCCAAGAACCCGCCGACCGGCGCGGTCCGGCGCGCCAACCCCTACTTCCTGCCGGAGAACCTGGAGCGCGGCTCTGCGCTGATCGACACCCTGCGCCAGGTCGCCGGCGCCCACGACGCCACCCCCAGCCAGATCGCGCTGGCCTACCTGCTGCGCCACCCGAACGTGCTCGCCATCCCCGGGGCCTCCGGGGTCGAGCAGATGGAACGCAACGCCGCCGCCGCGGACATCGACCTCGCCGACGACGAGTACACGGCGCTGGCCGAGGCCGCGAAACGCTTCCGCCCCATCACCGGACTGGCCGCGATGCCCGCGATGCTGCGGGCCCGGTTCGCCAACGCAACGGGAAAGTGAGCACAGTGGACGACATCACCGCGCTGATCCTGGACGACCACACCGCCTTCCGGCGTGGCTTCGCCCGCCTCGACGACGCCCGCGACGAGCAGGAGATGCTCGCCATCTGGGACGCCCTCGCCCTGCACCTGGACATCCACGCCGAGGCCGAGGAGGCGATCCTCTACCCGCACCTGGTCAAGCACGGCGACGACGGCGAGGACGAGACCGCCGACGCGATCGGCGACCACAACAAGATCCGCGACGCCATCGCCGAGGCGAAGCTGCACCCGGTCGGCTCGGACCAGTGGTGGGAGGCGGTCGGCACGGCCCGCCGGGAGAACAGCGAACACCTGGCCGAGGAGGAGGACGAGGCGCTGCCCGACTTCCGCCGGCACGCCAGCACCGAACTCCGCGCCGAGCTGGGCCAACGCTGGCTGACGTTCTACGGCGAGCACAAGAACGGTCGCAACCTCCCGTTCCGCGACAAGGACCCGCAGCAGTACGTCGCCGACCACCGCTGACATCTCCCCGACGCGGGGGAGTTGCCCGGACCGATCCGGGCAGCAGAATGGCGAGGTGAACCTCCGAGCGGCGCTGGCCCCGCTGGTCGCCGGCACCACCTGGCGACGCGGCGTGTTCCTGCTGCTCGGCGGTGTGCTGGCGCTGCCGTACGGGCTCCTCGCGGTGACCTTCGCCCAACTGCTCGCCGACTCGGCGATCCCGCGCCCACTTGTCTACGTCCTGCTGGTCATCGCGGTGCTGATCGCCGTCGTCCCGCTCCTGCTGGACGGCAGTCGGGCCCTGGAGATCGCCGCCGTCCGGGCCCTGCTCGGTGTCGACCTGCCCGAACCCGCGCCCGGGCACCACGGCGACCGGGAGACCCGGCTGCGCAGCGCCCTCTGGATCGCCACCCACCTCATCGTCGGCGCGCTGGTGATGCTCGCCCTGTTCAGCGCCCTGCCGATGGCGCTGGCGTTCATCGCCCAACAGTTCGGCGTCGGCGCCGAGCTGACCAGTCGGGAACGGTTCGGGCCGCTGGACGGACAGGACAGCGGATGGCTGACCCTGACCGGGGTGCTCCTGCTGGTCGGCCTCGGGTACGCCGTCGCCGGGCTCGGCGCGCTCGCCGGGTCCATGGCGCCGGTGCTGCTCGGCCCGGCTCAGGCGGAACGGATCGCCGCCCTCGAAGCACAGGCCGCCCGGCTCGCCGAACGCAACCGGCTGGCCCGGGAGCTGCACGACTCGGTCGGCCACGCGCTGACCGTGGCCACCCTCCAGGCCGGGGCCGCCCGCGAGGTCCTCGACACCGACCCGGAGTTCGTCCGGCGGGCGCTCACCGCCATCGAGGACGTCGGGCGGACCGCGATGGACGACCTCGACCACGTGCTCGGGCTGCTCCGGGAGAACGGACGCGACCGGCCCGTGGTGGCGCCGCAGCGTACCCTCGCCGACCTGGACCGGTTGGTCACCGACGCCCGCGCGGCCGGCCTGGCCGTGCACGCGCACCGCGCCGGCGACCCGACGCGGGTGCCCGCGGCGGTCTCCCGGGAGGGCTACCGCATCGTCCAGGAAGGACTGACCAACGCGGCCCGGCACGGCCACGGGCCGGTGACGGTACGCCTGGACCTGCACCGGGACGCACTGGAGCTGGAACTGGTCAACGCGGTGAACGAGCCCGGCCGGGCCCGGCAGGGGCGGGGCGGTCGAGGTCTGGACGGCATGCGGGAGCGGGTGCTGCTGCTCGGCGGCCGACTCACCGTTGGCCCGGACGGCGACCGGTGGCTGATCCGGGCCCGCCTGCCCTACGAGGAGACGCGATGACCACCGGCGTGCTCATCGTCGACGACGACGAGCTGATCCGGATCGGGCTGCGGGCGATCATCGACGCCCAACCCGACCTGCACGTGCTCGCCGAGGCCGCCGACGGGGCCGAGGTGCCGCCGCTTGTCGCCCGGCACCGACCCGACGTGGTGCTGATGGACGTGCGGATGCCCGGCATCGACGGCATCCAGGCGACCCGGCACCTGCTGGCCACCTCCGCCGACCCGCCCCGGGTGCTGGTGGTCACCACGTTCGCCAACGACGAGTACGTCTACGAGGCGCTACGCGCCGGCGCCTCCGGGTTCCTGCTCAAACGGGCCCGACCTGCCGAGGTGGTGGAGGCGGTCCGGGTGGTCGCGGCGGGTGAGTCGCTGCTCTTCCCGGCCGCGATCCGCCAGCTGGTCGGGGCGTACGGGCCGGCGGGCGGCGACCGGTTGAGCGCCGCCCGGCTCACCGAACGGGAGGCCGAGGTGCTGCGGTTGATGACCACCGGCCGGTCCAACCCCGAGATCGCCGCGCACCTGGTGGTCGGGGTGGAGACGGTCAAGACGCACGTCGGCAACGTGCTGGCCAAGCTGGGCGTCCGCGACCGTACCCAGGCGGTCATCGCCGCCTACGAGTCCGGGTTCGTCACCCCGTCCGGCTGATCGGTCCCTCGGCCGGGGGAGCGGGTTCACCGCCGGCCGGGAGGGCACCGACCTGCTGTCGGACCAGGCTGAGAGCATGACAACGATCACTGCCTCCCGACCCCGTGCCGACTCCCGATGGCCGGACCGGCTCGCCCCACTGGCCGCCGGTTGGCTCGGCCTGTGGGGCGTGCTCGCCCTGGTCGGCACGCTCACCGGCGTCGGCTACCCGTTCGGCCCGAACGACCCCCACGGCGGCGACGTCAGCCTGCTCCGGCTGGTGCCGGTGGAGGTGGCCACCCCGCTCTTCGCCGGCGTACTGCTCACCGCCGCGGTCGCCGCCCTGGCCATGAGCCGCCCGGCGGCGCGCCCACCCGGCCCGCTGCGGACGCTGCTCGCCGGCTACGGCTGGGCGGTCGCGTTCGTGCTCGTCCTGGTCGTGCCGGACGTCCGGGTGCTGATCGTCCTCGGCTACCTGCCGATCCTGATCGTCGGTGCGCCGTTCGGCTGGCCGCCGGTCGACTACTCCGACATCTTCAACTGGGCGCTTTTCGGCCGGTTCGCGGCGCTGGCCGGCGGACTGCTGCTGGTCGGGGCGGTGCTCACCTGGCAGCGGCGTACCGCCGGGGCCTGCGTCGGCTGCGGCCGCGCCGACACCGGCCAGGGGTGGACCACCCCGGCCGCCGCCACCCGCTGGGGCCGGTGGGCCGCCGGCATCGCCGCGGCCATCCCCTTCACGTACGCGCTGACCCGGTTCGCCTGGGCGGCCGGCATCCCGCTCGGCATCTCCCGCGAGTTCCTGACCGAGATGCAGGACACCGGGCTGGTCTGGGCCGGGTTCGGGCTGGCCGCGTTCGCCACCGTCGGCGCGATCCTCACCCTCGGACTGGTGCAGCGCTGGGGCGAGCGGTTCCCGCGCTGGATGCTCGGGCTCGCCGGCCGTCGGGTGCCGGTGACGCTGGCCGTGGTGCCGGCCACCCTGGTCGCCATCTCCGTGACCGCGGCCTCGCTGGGGCTGCTCAGCAACCCCCAGTTCTGGCGGCTGACCGGCGGGTTGAGCATCACCGGGGCGCCGATGCTGCTCTGGCCGGTGTGGGGCGTGGCGCTCGGCGGGGCCACCTACGCGTACCACCTACGCCGCCGCGGCGCCTGCCAGCGTTGCGACCGGGGCTGAGCGTGGTAGCGGGGGTGCCCCTTATGCCCGGGGCACCCCCGCGAATGTGAGCTAGCGTGGGTCGGGTGACTGCGCCTACCCCGGTAATCCCGGTTCCACCGGCCGACCTGCCCGGCACGCTCGGCGCGCTACGGGCGGCCGGTCACCAGTACCGCACCGTCAAGCAGGAACTCCGCGACAACCTCCTCGCCCGGATGCGCTCCGGCGAGACCCGATTCCCCGGCATCGTCGGCTACGACGACACCGTGCTGCCCGAGGTCGAGCGGGCCCTGCTCGCCGGGCACGACATGGTGCTGCTCGGCGAGCGCGGCCAGGGCAAGACCCGGCTGATCCGCGCGCTGGGCGCGCTGCTCGACGAGTGGACCCCCGTCCTGCCCGGCTCGGTGCTCAACGAGCACCCGATGCATCCGCTCACCCCGGCGTCCCGCACCCAGGTCGCCGAGGCCGGCGACGACCTGCCCGTCGGCTGGTTGCACCGCTCGATGCGGTACGGCGAGAAGTTGGCCACCCCGGACACCAGCGTCGGCGACTTGATCGGTGACGTCGACCCGATCCGCATCGCCCAGGGTCGTACCCTCGGCGACCCGGAGACCATCCACTTCGGGTTGGTGCCGCGCACCAACCGGGGCATCTTCGCCGTCAACGAACTGCCCGACCTTGCCGAGCGCATCCAGGTGGCGCTGCTCAACGTGCTGGAGGAGCGGGACATCCAGGTTCGCGGCTACCAGCTGCGCCTGCCACTGGACCTGCTCCTGGTGGCCAGCGCCAACCCGGAGGACTACACCAACCGGGGCCGGATCATCACTCCCCTCAAGGACCGGTTCGGCGCGGAGATCCGCACCCACTACCCGGTCGACCTGGAGTTGGAGCTGGCGCTGATCCGTCAGGAGGCCGATCTGGTCGCCGACGTGCCGGAACACGTGCTGGAGGTGCTGGCCCGCTTCGCCCGCGCCGTCCGGGAGTCGCCGTCGGTGGACCCGCGCTCCGGTGTCTCCGCCCGATTCGCCATCGCCGCCGCCGAGACGGTCGCCGGTGCCGCGCTGCGTCGCGCCGGGCTGCTTGCCGCCTCCGCCGCCCCGGAGGGACGCCCCGAGGCCGCCGTCGCCCGCGTCGGTGACGCGGTGTCGGTGACCAGCACGCTGCGCGGAAAGGTCGAGTTCGAGAGCGGCGAGGAGGGGCGGGAGACCGAGATCCTCGCGCACCTGCTGCGTACCGCGACCGCCGAGACGTTCCGCGCCCACCTCGCCGGGCTGGACCTGTCCGGGTTCACCGCCCTGGTCGAGGACGGCGCCGCGATCGAGACCGGCGAGTTGGTCAGCGCCGCCGAGCTGCTGCGCCAGGTCGGCACCGTACCCGGGTTGGCGAAGGTCCTGGACCGGCTCGACCTGGGCGACGCGCCCACCTCGGAGGAGGCCGCCGCGGCCGTCGAGTTCGTGCTGGAAGGGCTGCACCTGACCCGCCGGCTCGGCAAGGACGTCACCGACTCGGGGCGGACCGTCTACGGCGGCCGGGGCTGACCGTGGCCGGCAACCGGTTCCGTTACGGGCAGTGGAACGGCGGGCCCGACCCGCTCGCACCCCCGTACGACGTGCGCGAGGCGGTGGACGCGGTCGGCGCCGAGGTGCTGGCCGGGGGCAGCCTGCGGGAGGCGCTGCGCGACCTGTTGCGCCGTGGCCCGCAGGGACGGGGTGGCCTGGACGACCTGGCCGCCCGGGCTCGGCGGCTGCGCCGGGAGGCGCTGCGTCGGGGCGATCTGGACGGCGCGGTGACCAGGGCCCAGGCCCTGCTCGACCAGGCCCTCGCCGCCGAGCGGGACGAGCTGCGGGGTCGCGACGACGAGGCCGCCCGCTTCGCCGAGGCGGTACTGG
This sequence comes from Micromonospora foliorum, assembly GCF_022229015.1. GTDB lineage: Bacteria > Actinomycetota > Actinomycetes > Mycobacteriales > Micromonosporaceae > Micromonospora > Micromonospora foliorum. Next base: position 5,203 of record NZ_JAKKFF010000548.1, on the reverse strand, counting down.
ACAATCTGCCCCGCTCGACCGCGCGGGCGGTGGAGGAGCTGTCCGGCTACCAGTGGGTCAGCGACGACGCCCGCCGCTCGTACCAGCAGATCCTCGACCAACTCCGCGACGACGTGCTCGGTCAGCGCTTCGCCGGGCTGCGCGACGCGGTGCGCGCCTCCGCCGACCCGGCCGCCCAGCAGCGGCTCGCCGAGATGATGGGGGATCTCAACGACCTGCTCGCCCGGCACGGTCGCGCGGAGGACACCACAGACGCGTTCGCCGAGTTCATGCGCCGGCACGGCGACTTCTTCCCGGAGAAGCCGGAAACCGTCGACGAGTTGATCGACGTGCTGGCCCGCCGGGCGGCGGCCGGTGAGCGGCTGATGAACTCGCTCTCCGAGCGGCAGCGCGCCGAGCTGGCCGGCCTCATGCAGCAGTCGCTCGGCGACCGCCTCGCGGGGGAACTGTCCGCCCTCGACGCGAACCTGCGGGCACTGCGACCCGATCTCCGTTGGGGGCGGGGCGAGCGGGTCCGCGGCGACCAGCCACTGGACTACGCGGACGCGGCCGGCGCGCTGGGCGAGATCGGCGATCTGGACGACCTGCTGGACCAGCTCGACCAGGAACACCCGGGGGCGACCCTCGACGACGTTGACGTCGACGCGGTGGCCCGCACGCTGGGCCGGGACGCGGCCGACGACGTTCGCCGGCTGCGCGATCTGGAGCGGGAGCTGCGCCGCCAGGGTTGGGTGAGCCGGGACGCGGAGGGGCTCACCCTGAGCCCGAAGGCGCTGCGCCGGCTCGGCGGGACCGCGCTGCGGCAGGTCTTCGCCGAGCTGACCGCCGGCCCGCGCGGCCAGCACGACCTGCGGTCGGCCGGTGCGGCGGGCGAGGTCAGCGGCGGGTCCAGGCCCTGGCAGTACGGCGATGAGCAACCGTTGGACGTGGTCCGGACGTTGACCCGGGCGGTCAGTCGGGCCGGGCCGACGGTCCCGGTGCAGCTCGAGGTGGACGACTTCGAGGTGGTGGAGACCGAGAGGCGGGCCTCGGCCGCGGTGGTGCTCTGCGTCGACCTGTCGTACTCGATGATCTCCCAGGGTCGTTGGGGGCCGATGAAGCAGACGGCGCTGGCGCTGGCACACCTGATGGAGACCCGATTCCCGCAGGACGCCCTGCAGATCGTGGGCTTCGGCCGGGAGGCGATGACGCTCACCCAGCAGGAGTTGGCGGCCGTGGAGCCGGACATGGAGCAGGGCACCAACCTCCAGCACGCGCTGCGGTTGGCGGGCCGGCACCTGCGCCGCCACCCGGACGCCGAGCCGATCGTGCTGGTGGTCACGGACGGCGAGCCGACCGCCCACCTGGACCCGGACGACGGGGAGGCGCTGTTCCACTGGCCGCCGTTACCGGAGACGATCGAGGCGACGGTCCGCGAGGTGGACCGGCTGAGCCGCTACGGCGCCACGCTCAACCTGTTCATGCTCGGCGACGACCCGGGCCTGCGGCGCTTCGTCGACGCGGTGGCCCGCCGCAGCCGGGGCCGCATGTTCACCCCGGACACCGATGACCTGGGCGAGTACGTGGTCAGCGACTACCTCCGCTCCCGCCAATCCCGCCGCTAACTGCGGGCGGGGCGGGTTGACTGGGGGGATGGAGAGCGGGGGATTGCGGCGGGCTTACGGTGCCCTGTTCGCGGAGGTCGACGCTGGCGGGTTCGGTCCGGCTCCGGAGGGGCAGCTCAGTGCCGAGCAGATCGTCGCGCATCTGGTCGCCAACGACGAGCTGATGATCCAGGCCACCGAGGCGTTGTTGGCCGGGTCGCCGTTCGCCTACTACGAGTTGGAAGAGGACATCCACCGTCCGCAGCTCGACGCGCTCGCCGCCGAGCAGGGTGGTCTGCGTGGCCTGACCGCGCTGCTGCACGGCACCAGCGACCGGCTGTGCGGACTGGTCGACCAGCTCGGCCTGGCCGCGGAGACCCCGGTCGAGACGCATCTTCGCGAGGGCTTCGACCTCATCGTCGATGAGCCGCTGCCCTGGTCCCGCACCCTGGACCTGCACACCCGGGTGCACCTGCCCAAGCACCAGTCCCAACTGCACCTGCTCCGCTCCTGACGCGGCACCGGGCGCGTGTCGGCCGGTCGGCGTGGCGCGGCGCCCGGCGTCCCGGGCTGTTGAGCGTGATGACTGTGAGGCATCAAGATGTCTCGCAGTCATCACGCTCAACGTAGCGACGCCTGGTCGGCAACGTCGGGCCAAACCTCGACGGCGTGATCGCCCCGCGGTGGCCGTGCCGATCGAGGGCGGCCGGTGGCGGCGGCACGACCGGGGCGACGCGCGAGGAGGCCCCGCGTGTCGGGTCCGGCGTGCGTCAAGTGGAAGCGCCAGGCCGATCAGCCGCTGACCAGCTCGCTTCGCGGGTGGAAGGTGCGGCGGTAGGTGGACGGGGCCACGCCGATGCGTTGGTGGAGTTGTTGGCGTAGGGCGGCGGTGGTGCCGAACCCCGAGCGGTGGGCGATCTGGTCGACGGTGAGGTCGGTCGTCTCCAGCAGCAGCCTCGCGTGGTCGGTGCGCTGTTGCAGCAGCCACTGGGCCGGGCTCAGGCCGGTTTCTGACCGGAAGCGTCGGGTGAAGGTGCGCACGCTCATCCGCGCCTGCTCGGCCAGGTCGCGGAGGGCGATCGGCTCGTGCAGCCGCTGCCGGGCCCACTCCCGGGTGCCCGCCGTGCTGGTGTCGGTTGCCTTCGGCACCGGCTGCTCGATGTACTGCGCCTGGCCGCCGTCGCGCCACGGTGGCACCACGCAGCGGCGGGCCGCCCGGTTGGCCACCTCGCTGCCGTGGTCGAGCCGGATGACGTGCAGGCAGAGGTCGATGCCGGCGGCGACTCCGGCCGAGGTGAGCACCCGGTCGTCGGCGATGAAGAGCACACCCGGGTCGAGGTCCACCCGGGGGTGCAGGTGGCGGAACCGCTCGGCGTACGCCCAGTGGGTGGTCGCCCTCCGCCCGTCGAGGAGCCCGGCGGCGGCGAGCACGAACGCTCCGGTGCAGATCGACATGATGCGGGCACCCCGCTCGTACGCCGCGCGCAGCGCCTCGGTCACCTCCGGCTCGACGGTGCCCGAGGTCAACGGGGTGCCGTCGTGGATGCCCGGGACGATCACGGTGTCGGCGGTGTCCAGCAGCTCCAGGCCGTGGTCGGGGACCACCTGGAAACCGGCGGTGCTGCGCACCGGCTGCCCGCCCGGGGTGCACACCCGGACGTCGTAGAACGGTGTCCCGTCGGCGGCCCGGGCGGTGCTGAAGACCTGGGACGGGGTGCCGAGGTCCAGGCCAACCACCTGGTGCAGAGCGAGTACGGCGATCCGGTGCCGGCGAGCGGTCATGGCCCGATTATTGCGCATGATGGCTTTCCGGCCACTCGTCGAGGTGAGTGGCGCGGCCGGAGACTTGTCCGGTGACCAAGAACCGCCGTCTGCATCCCGCCTGGCTGGTCGCCGCCGTCGCCTTCGTGGCGCTGGTCGGCGCGGCCGGCTTCCGCGCCACCCCGTCGGTGCTGCTGCACCCGCTGCACGAGGAGTTCGGCTGGCCCCTGGCCACGATCTCCGCGGCCGTCTCGGTCAACCTGCTGCTCTACGGGCTCACCGCGCCGTTCGCCGCCGCCCTGATGGACCGGTTCGGCATCCGCCGGGTGGTCTCGGTGGCACTGCTGCTGGTCGCTGCGGGCAGTGGGTTGACCGTGTTCATGACCGCCAGCTGGCAGCTCCTGCTCTGCTGGGGTGTGCTGGTGGGGCTGGGCACCGGCTCGATGGCGCTGGCGTTCGTGGCCACCGTCACCGGACGTTGGTTCGTCCGCCGGCGGGGCCTGGTCACCGGAGTGCTGACCGCCGGCGGGGCGGCCGGACAGCTGGTGTTCCTGCCACTGATCGCCATCCTGGTACGCGACCACGGCTGGCGTACCGCCGCACTCGTCGTGGCCGCGGCGGCGCTGGCGGTCGTACCCCTGGTGGTGTGGTTGTTGCGCGAGCACCCGGCGGATCTCGGCCTGCCCGCCTACGGGGCGACCGAGGTCGTCGCCGCGCCGCCGGCGACCGGCGGCGCGGCGACCCGGGCGCTCGGCGCGCTGGCCACCGCGGCCCGGACCCGACCGTTCTGGCTGCTGGCCGGAGGGTTCGCGATCTGCGGGGCGACCACCAACGGCCTGGTCGGCACCCACTTCGTGCCGGCCGCGCACGACCACGGCATGGCCCAGACCACCGCAGCCGGGCTGCTCGCCCTGGTAGGGCTCTTCGACATCGTCGGCACGATCGCCTCCGGCTGGCTCACCGACCGGGTGGACAGCCGCTTGCTGCTCGGCATGTACTACGCGCTGCGCGGGTTGTCCCTGCTGGTGCTGCCGAGCCTGTTCTCCGGCACCGCGGAGCCGAGCATGCTGGTGTTCATCGTCTTCTACGGCCTGGACTGGGTGGCCACCGTGCCGCCGACCGTGGCGCTGTGCCGGGAGTACTTCGGTGGCGCCGGAGCGGTGGTGTTCGGCTGGGTGTTCGCCGCGCACCAACTCGGCGCGGCGGTCGCCGCCACCGGCGCCGGGCTGGTTCGGGACCGGCTGGGCGACTACGCGATGGCCTGGTACGTGGCGGGCGCGCTGTCGATCGGCGCCGCCGGGCTGTCGTTGCTGCTGCGCCGACGACCGGGCCGAGGAGTGCCGGAGGCCGTGCTGGTCGCCGCGACCGCGCCCAGGGCGTGGAGCTTCCGGGGCTGAACCGCGGCGCGTCGGCCGGTCAGCCCAGGGTCCACTGCTGGGCCGGCCGGCCGTCGCAGGGTCGCTGCCGGATGTCCTCGCCGGCCTCTACGGCGTCGTCGTCGGCCTGCGCGCACTTGTTGCTGTGCGCGGCGACGAGCAGCACCGCACCGGTGCCGGTCCCACCGAACCGCCACTGCTGGTTGGCCTCGCCGTGGCAGGGGAACTGCTGCAACCGCGCGCCGTCGTCCCCACTGCCACCCTCGACGTCGAGGCACTGCCCGTAGGCGGCATTGGTCAACGACAGCACGCCCGCGCCGGCCGGGTTGACCACCCACTGCTGCTCCGGGCCGCCGGTGCACACGGCCAACTCGGCCTCGGCCTTCTCGCCGTCACCGTCGAGCCCCAGGCAGAGGCCCGAGGCGGCGCGCAGCACCCGGGGCCCGGTGGGCGGGGCGGCCGGCGTGCTGGCCGACGGGGTCG
>NZ_JAKKFF010000547.1 GCF_022229015.1 Micromonospora foliorum | reverse complement strand
CGGCGTCGGCGGGCAGCCGCAGCGCGTAGCCCGGTGGCGCGGTGACCAGGACCCGGGCCGGCGCCCGGCGTTCGCGGGCCGGCTCCAGCAGGCGGCGCAGATGCGAGACGTACGCCTGGAGGGAGGCGATCGCCCGGGGCGGCGCGTCGCCCCGCCACAGGTCCTCGATCATCTGACCGACGGAGACGACCTCGCCACGGGCCGCGAGCAGGAGCGCGAGCACGGCGCGTTGACGGGGGCCGCCGAGCTCGACCGGCCCGCCTGTGTCGACCTCGACCTCAAGCGGCCCGAGCACCCGTAGCAGCATGACGGGCCCAATCCTAGTCACGCTGGTCGGCGGCTCACCGGCTGCCGCCGGACACCGGGCAGCCAGCTCGCCGCTGCGCGGGGCACCCGGCGAGAATGCGACGTGGAGTTTCTCTGTTACCACCGTGACCGCCCCGGTTCGGCGGCGTTGCGCGACGAGCTGTTGCCCGAGCACTGGTCGTACATGGACGGGTACGCGGCGGAGATGATCGCCCGTGGCCCGACCTTCGCCGGCGACACGCCCACCGGCAGCCTGCACATCGTCGATGTGCCCGACCCGGCCGCCGCGCGGACATTCGCCTTCCAGGAGCCGAACTACCAGGCCGGCGCGTACCGGGACGTGATGCTGCGCCGATGGCACAACACGCTGGGCCGCACCATGTGGGACTTCCCTGGCGGCCGGACCGGCGGCAACCGCTATCTGGTGCTCGGCCTCGGCGCGGGGCAGGCCGCCGACCTGGCCGTGCCGCCCGACCCGGACGAGCTGATCGCGTACGGGCCCCTGCTGGCCGACGACGGCGTCACCTGGCTCGGCACCGCCGCGCTGCTCCGGGCGCCGAACCCGGACGAGGCGCGCGCGATCCTGACGGCGGACAGGTACGCCGACATTGAGGTGCACAACTGGCAGTTCGGCGGGCGGCCGTCCTGAGCTGCCCTGGTCGCCTCGATCACTTGATGCTGAGTAGTCGTTGAGGGGGCCAGTCTGACTGCTGGGCATCAAGTGATCATCGGAGTCAGGCGGAGGCGGGCAGACCGTCCGGTCGGCGGATCAACGGCGGGCGGGGTATTGCGCGCGCCGTGCCGGCCGGGGCGCCGCCGCCAGCGGGCGCCCGGTTTGCGGCTGACCTCGAAGGCACCGCGCGGATCGACGTCGGGGGGCGGGAATTGTCCCGGGGCGGGTGACCGCCCGTACTGCTCGGAGACAGGGACGCCGCCGTGGCCTGGGTCGGCGCTACGTCGCCCGCCGAGGCGACGGCTCGGAGCCGGCGAGGGCCCGCCACACGGTTGGTGTCGGGACTCGACACGGCTGGCCGCGCGGCCATCGTCGGCGTGGGGTTACGTCCCCGCAGCGCCACCGGGCTGGTGGCACCGCCCGGCCCGACCGGAGCCAGCGCCGCGAAGACGGCGTCGAGGCGGCCCGCCCGAGCGCCAACGGTGTCGAGGCGCACGATCTCGGCGCTCCGCGCCGCCGAGCCGTTGACCGCCCCAGCGCGGAC
>NZ_JAKKFF010000546.1 GCF_022229015.1 Micromonospora foliorum | reverse complement strand
TGGATGCCGGCGTCGCCTTGCGGGCCTTGGGCGCCGGTGGCGCCTTGAGCGCCTGCGTCGCCCTGGGCGCCGGTGGCGCCTTGGAAGCCTTGCGTGCCTTGGATGCCGGCGTCGCCTTGCGGGCCTTGGGCGCCGGTGGCGCCTTGAGCGCCTGCGTCGCCCTGGGCGCCGGTGGCGCCTTGGAAGCCTTGCGTGCCTTGGACGCCTGCGTCGCCCTGTGCGCCTTGGGCGCCGGTGGCACCTTGGGCGCCCGCGTCGCCTTGAGTGCCTTGGGCGCCTTGGGCGCCTGCGTCGCCCTGCGGACCTTGAGCGCCAGTGGCGCCTTGGGCGCCCGCGTCGCCTTGAGCGCCTTGGAAGCCTTGCGCGCCTTGGACGCCTGCGTCGCCCTGTGCGCCTTGAGCGCCGGCGGCACCTTGAGCGCCCGCGTCGCCCTGAGCACCCTGAGCGCCTTGCACGCCCGTGTTGCCCTGCGCGCCTTGCGCGCCCTGAGTGCCCGCCTCGCCTTGGAATCCCTGGGCGCCTTGGGCGCCCGCGTCGCCCTGTGAGCCTTGAGAGCCGGAGGCACCTTGGGCGCCTGCGTCGCCTTGAGCGCCGTTAGCGCCCGCGTCGCCCTGGGCGCCTTGAGCACCCTGGGGGCCTTGGGTGCCATGCTTGTCGTGCGGGTAGTCCCCCTTGTCCTTGTCGTGACCACCCCAGGGGCTCTGCCACCCCTGCGGACCGTAGTCCGTCTGGCCGTCGGGGTACTGATCCCACGCATCGCCGGGTCCGTCGCTGTCCTGCCGGGCAGTTGACCAGGATGACGGCCACCCGCCGTGCTGGCCCAGCGGACCGGGCGTACCGATGTGCACGTCCTGTGCGGACGGCTTCGTTTCCAGCGGTTGCGCTGCCGCTGCGGGCCCACCCGTCATCCCGACTACCAGTAGGGCGGAGCCCAGCCCCGAAGCGGCCCGGCCATGGTTCAGCGTCCGCCGCAGCCGTCGGTTGTTGCTCATGACCCCTCCAGAGCCACCCCGGATCACCCAGGGCTACCTACTAGTCACCCACAGTGGTTTGTTGGCGAGTCGTAGCGTATTCGACCTATTGATCGGTCGAGAGAGGTTTTGGCCGTACCTGCGTACATTTAGGAGAAAGAAGAATCTATTTACGATAGGGCATAGGCCCTGGTCGGCGCTGTGGAGCCGCCATGCGGGCCACCCATCCCAAAGAATCGTCACGTTCGACGGTGGGCACCGCCACGACCCGGAGGGCGCCCGGCTGGCAGCGGTGGGTGCGGCGCCTCAGGCTGGGAAGCTGCCACCCAAAGCGGCGGCACGACGAGGCATGGGGTCAGCCGCGCGCTTCCCGCCCCGGCGTTGTCCCCGAGAGGGCGGCAGCCACCCGGGACGCCTCGCGTCGGCCCTGGTCGCGGGCCGCGGTCACGAGTGCGGGTACGACGGACCGGTCCATCACCTTGGTCCCCTGCGCTCGCTTGGAGGCCGGATCCCGGAGCAGTAGTTCCACCCGGCGGCCCGTTCCCAGCGCTGCTCGCTGCCTGTCGATGCGCGCCCACGGTCCGATCGCGGCAGTGCTCGGCGCGAGGGCGATGACCGGGCCGTTTCCGGGGGCGAGGTCAAGGTTGAGGGTCGAGCGCATGCCGCCATCCATGTAGCGGCGGCCGTCGATGGTGACCGGGGCGGCGGAGAGCGGCATGGCGCAGCTCGCGGCGACCGCGTCCACCAGGGGGACACCGTCGTGCCGGGTGATGGTGCGACCGGTGCCCGTCTCGGTGTCGACAGCCACGATGCGCAGGTCAACGTCGTCCTGCCAGGCGTGGTTGGGCAGTCGCGCCTCGGCTGTCCGGCGCTGCCGGGACGGGTCGTCGATGCGTGCGGCGAGGGCGAGCCGACCGAGGCGGCGAGCGGCCTGCTCGGGGCTGCGCGCGAACAGTTGTGCCCGCGCGAGCCGAAGCAGGTCGAGAAGGCCCAGTGCGGGTGAGGTCTCGTGGGCGACCCCGCCGCGCTGGCGCTCGAAAAGCTCCGTCAGTGGGGTGCCGCTGGCGAGCTGGGCGCCCACGACGGCACCGGAGCTGGTGCCGACGAGGACGGCCTCCGGGGTCACTGTCACTCCCTCGTCCGCAAGCCCGGCGAGGATGCCGACCTCCCAGGCGATGCCGGCCACTCCGCCGCCACCGAGCACCCAGACGGGCCGCACGTCGTCCGTCATCGGTCGCCTCATTCGGTCGAATACTGCTAACGCTGTACGCAGTTTAGGCTAACAGCGGTTCCGGAGGATTGACAACGGGTGATCAGGGCTCGCGTCGCCCGAGGATGATCCCGCCGAGCCGGCTCTCCGCCGAGGTGACGGTGGTCTGCGAGTCGACTGTGAACCCGCTCTGACGCAGCCAGGTTGCCATCTGGGCTGGCTGCCGACGATGGACGTGCACGTTCATCGGGTGGCCGCCGTAGCCCTCCGTCTTGAGGGTCGTCTCGTCGCCCACGTGGAAGCCGAGCAGCAGGGGGCCACCGGGGCGCACCACCCGCCGGAAGTGCGCGAACACCGCGTGGATCTGGTCGTCCGGGATGTGGATGAGGGAGTACCAGGCGACCAGGCCGGCGACCGAGCCGTCGGCCAGATCGAGGTCGGTCATCGAGCCGACCTCGAACCTCAGCTCGGGGTGGTCACGGCGGGCCACGTCGATCATCCCGGGGGAGAGGTCGATCCCGAAGGCGTCCACGCCGAGCGTGTGCAGGTGGGCGGTGATACGCCCCGTCCCGCAGCCGACGTCCGCGACCGGCCCGCCGCCGACACCCCGCAGGAGCTCGGCGAACGATGCCAGGGCGGCTCGTTCGTGCGGCGCCTCCGCCAGGAGGTCGCGTACCAGGCGCGCGTAGCTGACCGCGACCGTGTCGTAGGAGGTGCGGGTCGCTGCCAACCAAACGTCATCGTCCACCTGGCAACGCTAGAACAGCGACCCGGCGACCGGCCAATGTGGAGAGAGGCGGTGGGAGTGTCGGTGCTGGTCGATATGGTCCGGCGGTGACCGTGACCACCAATGCCCCTGGGACGCTGCCCACCCCCGCCGACGAGGCCCGGCTGTGGGCCCTCATCGAGGCGGCCTGGGCCGAGTTGGGCGCCGAGCCCTTGGCGCTGCGGCAGGCCCTCATCGAGCGCGACCCCGCCGATGACGACGGCGGCGACGACGGTCCGTCCTCTGCGATCGACGCCTGGCTTGATGCCTTCCTGGACCACCTCGGGCAGTTGACCGCCGAGTTGACCGGGCAGGAGTTGACCGATCTCGACCGGGTGGTGGAGCGCAAGCTGCACGACATCGATCGGGAGGACATCCACGAGGTGACCGACGGGTCGGACGACGGCTTCCTCTACGCCCGAGGGTTCATCGTCGCAATGGGGCGGGCGTACTACGAGACGGTCCGCGCCAATCCCGCCATGGCGCTGCTGGACGCCGACTGCGAAGGCATGTGCTACCTCTTCGCGCACCTGCACAACGACCGGTTCGGTTCGTGGCCGGAGACCGGCTCCGGGATCTCCCGGGAGTCGTTCGGCAACCCGGCCGGCTGGTCGGCCTGACCGGCACGGGCCGCGGGGCGAGGATCAGGATCAGACGTAGATCTTCGTGGCGTACTCCGGGCCGTAGTGCCGTTCCAGGTCTTCGAGGCTCTCCGCCGGCGCCTCGACCTCCTTGATCAGGCGTGCCCGGGACGGCAGTGCCTCGGGCTGCCAGGTCTCCGGCCGCCACAGCGCCGACCGCAGGAACGCCTTCGCGCAGTGGTAGAAGATCTGCTCGATCTCCACCACCACGGCGAGCACCGGGCGGTGGCCCTTGACCACCATGTCGTCGAACCAGGGCGCGTCGCTGACCAGGCGGGCTCGTCCGTTGATCCGTAGCGTGTCGGTCCGCCCGGGGATCAGGAAGAGCAGCCCGACGTGCGGGTTGTCGAGGATGTTGCGGTAGCCGTCGGCGCGCCTGTTGCCGGGCCGCTCGGGCAGCGCGATGGTCGTGTCGTCCAGCACCAGGGCGAACCCGGCCGGGTCGCCCTTGGGTGAGACGTCGCAGCTGCCGTCCGCGCCGGCCGTGGCCATCAGGCAGAACGGCGAGGCGCCGAGCCACTCGCGGTCCCGCTCGTGCAGGCGGGTGCGTTCCTTGTCGGCGGCCCGCGCGTTCGGTACGCCGAGCAGCTCGCGCAACTCCTCGTGCGAGGTGATCTCCACCGTCACGTTGATCCTCCCTCAGGCGTTGACCCGGTGGCGGGCACCACCGTCGTCAGCCTAGGCCGCCGTGACCAGCGCGAGGTTTGTGCCTGGTTGCCGGGGGTACGGCCTCACCCGACGCGCTCGCCGCACGAGACCGTTCCGCAGGACGCCGACCAGTGGAGGCCGGAAGATGGAGAGCCGACTCAAGGTGCTGGGTCACCCAGTCCATCCGATGCTGGTCATGTTCCCGGTCGCGCTGCTGGCCACGGCGGTGCTGTTCGACGTGGTGGACACCGTGGGTGGTCCCGACTTCCTCGGCGAGGTCGCGTACTGGAACATCACCGTCGGCCTGATCGGCGGCCTGCTCGCCGCGGCCGCCGGCTCGTTCGACCTGCTGGCGATCCCGACCGGCACCCGCGCCAAGCGGGTGGGTCTGCTGCACGCGGGCGCCAATGTCGCGGTGATCCTGCTCTTCGCCGCTGTGTGGGCCGTGCGGCTCAACGCGGATTCCCGGGCCGCCGGCGGGGCACTGGTCGCCATCGAGGTCGTCGCGCTGGCGATTCTCAGCATCAGCGCCTGGCTCGGTGGTGAGCTGGTCGACCGGCTCGGTGTGGGCGTCGACCGCGATGCCGGCCTGGACGCGCCCAGCTCACTACGGCCGCCGGCGGCCACCCAGCGGATCGGAGAGGTGTGATGAGCGAGCAGCAGTTTGGTGGCTTCGGCCGGGGGTGGCGGGGCGGCCGGCAGCAGGGCTGGGACCCGATGGGGGAGTTGCAGTCGCTGCGCGCCGAGCTGAGCCGCCTGGTCGGCGGTCGCGCCGGGGCGTCGGACGTCGAGTTGACCGAGACCTCGGACGGCTGGGAGGTCGTCGTCCGGCTGCCCGGGGTGGCGCCGGAGGAGGTGGCGGTCGAGCTGGACGACCGCGAGTTGTGCGTGCGGGCCCGCTCGGAGGCGGAGGTCAACGCCGACCAGGGCATCCCCGGCGGCTTCGAGACGCGCGGCTTCGAGTACCGCGTCAACCTGCCGTCGCGGGTCGACCCGGACGCCATCGACGCGGTGATGGACCACGGCCTGCTCCGGGTCCGCCTGCCTCGGGCGACCCGGCCCACGCCGCGCACCATCACCGTGGGCCGCACCGGGCCGCGCTCCGGCGACCTCGCCACGGGTACGCCGATGCCTGCCGATCCCGCCGCGGACCGGGAGCTGCACCGCCCGGACACCGCCGACGAGATCGACCGGCCGTAGCGGGCCGGGTGGTCACCCCGTCCCTGCTCGGCCCGACCGCCGAGCGCCTCTCCGACGTACGGCGCATCGCCGTGCTGCGCGCCAACGCGCTCGGCGATTTCATCTTCACCCTGCCGGCGCTGGACGCGCTGCGTGACGCGTACCCCTCGGCGGAGATCGTGTTGCTCGGTGCGCCGTGGCACGCGAAGCTCTGGCGCGACCGGCCCGGCCCGGTGGACCGGGTGCTTGTGGTGCCGCCGGCACCCGGCATCCGTACACCGGAACCGGGTGAGCCGGAGTCGTCGATGGACGACTTCGTGGCCGCTGCCGCCGGTGCGGAACTCGACCTGGCGGTGCAGATCCACGGCGGGGGCGCCAACTCCAACCCGCTGATCAGTCGGCTCGGTGCCCGGTTGACCGTCGGCCTGCGCACCGAGGACGCGCCGCCACTGGACCGATGGCTCCGCTACGTCTACTACCAGCACGAGGTGATCCGCTACCTGGAGGTGGTGGCGCTGGCGGGCGCGCCGGCCACCACCATCACGCCGACGCTGACGGTGACCGACGCCGACCGGGCCGAGGCCGCCCGGGTGCTCGGCCCGGCCGACCGGCCCCGGGTGGCGCTGCACCCCGGAGCCACCGACACCCGCCGCCGCTGGCCCGCCGAACGCTTCGCCGAGGTGGCCCGAGCGCTGCACGGGGACGGCTACGAGGTGCTGGTCACCGGCACGCCCTCCGAGCAGGAGGTGGTGGACCGGGTCGTCGCCTCGGCGCAGGTGCCGGTGCGCCCACAGGTGGGCACGCTCAGCCTGGGTGGGCTGGTGGGCTGCTACGCCGACTGTGCGCTGGTCGTCTCGAACGACACCGGCCCGCTGCACCTGGCCGCCGCGGTGGGCGCGCCCACGGTGGGGATCTTCTGGGTCGGCAACCTGATCAACGGGGCCAGCCCGTTGCGCGGCCGACACCGGCCGATCGCCTCCTGGACGGTGCACTGCCCGGTCTGCGGGGTCGACTGCACACCGGGCATCTATCCGCACCGGCCCGGCGACGGCGAGTGCCCGCACCGGGATTCCTTCGTCGACGACGTCCCGACGATCGAGGTGCTGGAGGCGGCCCGGGAGTTGCTCAGCCCGTAGCTCAAGCAGGCTGCGGGGTGTCCTCGTCGGCGAGGACGACCTCCCACGCCTCCACGTCCCGTTCGGTGACCGTGGTGGGGGACTCCAGGTGGTACGCGCCGCTGGGCAGGACTCCCGCGCCGCCGTGGCGGGACATCACGGCGAGCTGCGCGGCCACGTCCTCGCCCTGGTGCTTCTCCTGCACCCGACGCCAGAAGTCGAACCCACCGGCGTCGACGAGCTTGGCCCGGTCGTAGAGCACGCACCCGCCGATCCAGGAGACCTTGTACGCCCGCCACGCGCCCGGCGGCAGCGCCAACTGCTCGGTGACGTGCAGCAGGTTCGCGGCCGAGTGGATCCGGGCCCGGTTCCACTCCGGGGTGTCGGGTCGGATCCGCTCCGGTGTGGGCGGGCCGGCCCACTCCTCGTAGTGGCCGTGCGACTCCGGCCGCACGTCGTCGGTGTACGAGAGCCCGTGCACGCCGTTGCCGACGAACCCGCAGCCCAGCTCCCCGATCGCGGTGACCAGTCGGTGCAGCGCACCCGGTTCCAGCCAGATGTCGTCGTCGAGGCTGAGGACGTACCGGGCGGCCGAGGCGGCGAGCAGGTACGCCCGGTGTTCGGCCAACCCCCGCCGGGGCAGCCGGCGGGTCAGCAGCACCGGGTGACCCCGGTGGCGCAGCGCCCGGACCATGGTGGCCGCGGCGGGATGCGCGTACGCCGGATCCCCGTCGGACTGATCGCTGACGACCACCCCGAAGCCGGGTACGCCGTCCTGGGCGGCGAGCCCGCCCAGGGTGACGGCCAGTTCGGCGGGCCGGTTCCGGGTCGGAATCAGCACGTCGACCAGCCGGTCGGCGCGGAACTCCTCCGGGCTGCCGAGGTCGAGGGGGCGGTTCACGACGCCTGGGTGCGGGAGCTGAGCGACGGGTCGGGCTCCCGGTCGTTGGTGTGTGGCGACGGGTCCTTGCTGTGCGAACGGATCCGCTCGATGATCGCGGAGGTGGACCGGTCCGGCACGTACCCCAGGGTGCGCACCTGGCCGCCCAGCCGGCGCACCAGCGGCGCCTCCGGTACCAGCTCCGGCGGATAGTCGCCGCCCTTGACGTACACGTCCGGTCGGACCGCCTCGATCAGCGCGGCGGGTGAGTCCTCCTCGAAGACCACCACGTGGTCCACGCAGGCCAGCGCGGCCAGCAGGGCGCCCCGGTCCTCGACCGGGTTGACCGGCCGGTCCGGGCCCTTCAGCCGTCGTACGCTGCCGTCCGAGTTGACCGCCACGATGAGCAGGTCGCCCAACGCGCGGGCCTGTTCCAGGTAGCGCACGTGCCCGCGATGCAGCACGTCGAAGCAGCCGTTGGTGAAGACCACCGACCGTCCCGCCTCGCGGTACTCGGCGACGATCGCGTCCAACTCGTCGCCGTCGACAAGCGCGGGGTGGCTCGTGGTGTCGGTCGGCTGGTCCAGCGCGGCGAGGAGGTCGTCCCGTCGGCACACGCAGGTGCCGGTGTCCGAGACGGTGATGGTGGCCGCCAGTTGGGCGAGCTGGGCCGCGGTGGGCAGGGGCGCGTCGGCGGCCAGGGCCAACGTCATGGCCGCCAGGTACGCGTCGCCGGCACCCACGGCGTGGCTCGCCGGCACCGGGGTGCTGTGGCTGCGTCGTGGCTCCCCGTCGGCGCCGCCGACCACCGCGCCCTCGGTGTCCAGGGTCACCGCGACCACGTCAGCACCGGTGTGCGCGCGCAGTTCGGCCAGGCGGGACTCGGCCAGGACGGCCCGGTCGACGCCCTCGCCGGCCCGGGTGTTCACGGTGACGCCGGTGCCGGTGACGCTCAGTCCGTCGCCGGTGAGGGCCACCCGTCCCTCCCCAGGGGTGGGCTCGCCGACCGGTCCCGGGTGGTCGGCCCGGGCCAACGTGGCGGTCGTGTCGTCGGCGCGTACCGCGCCCGGGGCGGCGCCCACGGTCATTTCCGAGGGCCCGTCGGCCGGGTCGCCGTCCGGGTGTTCCAGGTGCAGTTCGGTCCCACCCGTCGGTCGGGTCGTACCGCCCGCACGGGCCAACAGCCGGGTCGCCTCGGCGAAGCTGGGGGTGACCACGGTCGGCGCGAGGCCCCGCCAGTCGGCCAGGTCGTGGGCGTCCAGCGCGACCGTGGCGTACCGCTGGCGGTTCTCCACCAGCCACGCGCGGACCGGCGCGGGCAGCGCGCCCAGGCCGTAGTCGCAGACCACCAGGGTCGGCGCCTCCCCGCCGGCGGCCGCGCGCAACTCCTCGGTGGCGCAGCTCAGGGCGGTGAGCAGCCGGGCCACACCATCGTGGTCCAGGGCGTCCTCCGGGTCGCCGGAGTCCTCCCGCAGCAGGATCTGGTTGCCGGCCAACATCCGCCGCTTCACCGGGGTGGGCCGCCCGGGCTGGTTCACCGTGCGGTCCCAGACGCTCGCGCGGTCCAGGCAGTCGTGCAGTTCGTCCCCGGCGACGTCGGCGCCGACCGGTGCCACAAGCACCGCCCGGCCGCCGAGGGCAGCGACGTTGACGGCGGTGTTCGCGGCCCCACCGGCGGCGGAGATCCGCCGACGCAGGGTGAGGACCGGGGCGGGCGCCTCTCGGCAGAGCCGGTCGGAGTCGGCGAACCGCCATTCGTCCAACATGGCGTCGCCGACGATCAGGACGGGGCGTCCGAGCCAGCTCTCCACGACGGTGGCGAGCCGGCGCTGTTCCGCTGCTGCTCCTGCCATGCCTCCCCGGGTCCCCAGCGGCCTGCCGGACAAACCTGGGTGGCGGCCGGTCCCGCCGCTGGTCAAGGCCGCCTTCGACGGCCTCTGACCGGTCCGAACCTGTCCGACCTGTCCGACCTGTTTCGGTCGGTCGAGGGCGGGAAGGGGATTGAGGTACCCCCGGAAAGGAGATGTACCGAGATGGCAGCGACATTGCAGGGCAAGCGGATCGCCTTCCTGGCCGCCGACGGCGTCGAGGAGGTCGAGTACGTCCAGCCGCGCGAGGCGGTCGAGAACGCCGGCGCGACGGCCGAGCTGGTCTCGCTGAAGCCCGGTTCCATCCAGTCCTTCAACCACCTGGACCACTCCAAGACCTACGACGTGGACGTGACCGTCGACAAGGCCGACGCCGCCGGCTACGACGCGCTGGTGCTGCCCGGAGGGGTGGCGAACCCGGACTTCCTGCGGGGCGACCCGGACGCGGTGCGGTTCGTGAAGGCGTTCTTCGACGCCGGCAAGCCGGTCGGGGTGATCTGCCACGGCCCGTGGACGCTCATCGAGGCGGACGTGGTGCGCGGTCGGCGGATCACCTCCTGGCCCACCCTGCGTACCGACCTGACCAACGCCGGAGCCACCTGGGTGGACGAGGAGTGCGTCACGGACGGCAACCTGACCAGCAGCCGCAAACCCGACGACCTCCCCGCCTTCTGCGCAACAATCACCAAAACCTTCACCACCCCCTAACCCCCCCGCCCTGCCCCCGCCCCCCCTTTCCTCGGTTGATCAAGAGGTTTGCGTCACGAAACGCCGCGCGCGATGACGCAAACCTCTTGATCAACGCCAGGAGGCGGGAGGGGGAGGGGGAGGGGAGGAGGGTGCGGGTTGGGTTGGTTTTTTGGTGGGTTGGCGCATGTTCTGCGGCTCGCGGGATAGAAGGGCACATGACCACCGAAGCCTCGGATGCGCCGGTGCTGAACCGTCAGCAGATCCGGCTGCTCATGTTCGGCCTGATGACCGGCATGCTGCTGGCCGCACTCGACCAGACCATCGTCGGCACGGCGCTGCCGACCATCGTGGGCGAGCTGGGCGGAATCAACCACTACTCCTGGGTGGTCACCGCGTACCTGCTCGCCTCGACCGCGTCGACGCCGCTCTACGGCAAGATGGCCGACCTGTACGGGCGTCGGCCGGTCTTCCTCTTCTCGATCGGCACGTTCCTGCTCGGGTCGTTGCTGGCCGGGCTGTCGCAGAACATGACCCAGCTGATCGTCACCCGGGGCATCCAGGGTCTCGGCGCCGGTGGTCTGCTGACGCTCGCGTTCACCATCATCTCGGACGTGGTGTCACCCCGCGAGCGTGGTCGCTACCAGGGTCTGTTCGGCGCGGTCTTCGGGATCTCGTCGGTCGCCGGGCCGCTGGTGGGTGGTTACTTCGCGGAGACCGACTGGCGGTGGATCTTCTACATCAACGTGCCGCTGGCGATCCTGGCCATCGTCGTCTGCTACCACGTGATGCGGCTGATCCCGTTCGAACGTCGGGACCACTCGATCGACTGGCTCGGCGCCGGCCTGCTGGTGGCCGGGGTGAGTGCCCTGCTGCTCGCGCTGAGCTGGGGCGGCAACGAGTACGCCTGGGGCTCCGGCGTGATCATCACGCTCTTCGTGGTCGGTGCGGTGCTGGGGGTGCTCTTCGTCCTCCAGGAGGCCCGGGTGGCCGAGCCGATCCTGCCGTTGCGGCTGTTCCGGAACGCCACCTTCGCGCTGGCCAACTCCGCCCTGCTCATCATCGGTCTGGTGATGTTCGGTTCGATCATCTTCATCCCGCTGTACCTGCAGATCGTGAAGGGCGCCTCGCCGACCCGCAGCGGTCTGCTGATGCTGCCGATGATGGCCGGCATCATCATCACCTCGATCCTGACCGGCCGCGCGATGACCCGGATCGGCCGCTACAAGTGGTTCCCGGTGGCCGGTTCGGTGACCCTGCTGGTCGGCATGTTCCTCTTCACCCAGTTGGAGGTGGCCACCTCGCTCTGGGTCGCGTTCGGGTTCATGGTGGTGATCGGTGTCGGGCTGGGCCTGTGTATGCAGTCGCTGATCCTGGCGGTGCAGAACGCGGTCTCCGTACGCGACCTGGGGGCGGGCACCTCCTCGGCGACCTTCTTCCGGTCGCTTGGTGGTTCGTTCGGAGTGGCGATCCTCGGCACGGTGCTCTCGTCCCGGCTGACCGGCGGGCTCGCCGACCGGTTGCCCGGCGCGATCGCGCAGCTTCCGCCGCAGGAGCAGGCCGCTGTGGCGGCGAGTGGCGGCACCAACATCTCGATCAACGACCCGGCCACCATCCTGGCCCTGCCGGGGCCGGTACGCGCGGCCATCCAGGGCGCCTTCGTCGACGCGCTGGACATGGTCTTCCTGACCGCCGGCCTGATCGCGATCGTGGCGGTCGTGGTCACCCTGACGCTGCCCAACACGCAGTTGCGGGGTGCCGGCCCGAAGGGCGCCACCGGTGGTGCCGACCCGCTCGGCGGCGAGGCCCCGGCACCGGGCGGCAAGCCGTTGACCCGCGAGTCGAAGGAAGAGGCCGCCGCGGACATGGAGGCCAAGTCCCAGACGATGATCTGAGTGCTCGACACCGACCGCCCCGGACCACTCCGGGGCGGTCGGTGGTCAGCCGGCCACGAGGCGTAGCCGCTGCGGGTGCTGATCGTTGAGGCGGTCGAGCGCGTCGACGGTCGCCGCATCGGCGGGTAGGTACACGATCAGGCGTTGGTCGTCGTCCGCCGGGAGATCGAGGGTCTCGTACGCGAGCCGGAGCATGCCCGCCTCGGGATGGGCCAACCGGAAGATGCCGCTGGCCCTCGGCAGGCTGGGCACGGTGTCGACGCGCCGGGTGAAGGCGTCGCCCGCCGTGATGGTCAGCTCGTCGGCCAGGGCGGCCATCGGCGGGTACGCCCGGAACGGACCTTGTTTGAGGGTGGCGACCTGCTCGTCGGCCAGGTGGTCCCAGTCCGGGTACGCGCTGCGTGCCCTGGCGTCACTGAGCATGAATCGGGCGAGGTTGGCCGGCGTCGCGTCCAGCAGACCGATCGGACCGACCAGCCGCGCGTAGCCGGCGGTGTGGGCGAGGACGTCGCTGAGCTGGTTGAGCAGCACCGCCGGCGCGGGTTCGAGACGGTCGAGCAGTGCCCGCACGGTCGGACGCACCTCGCCGCTCGGGGCGATCTGGCCCCGGCAGTTGTAGCTGGGATCAGCCGCCTTGGTGAGGCGGTGCAGGTGGGCGCGTTCGTGCCAGTTCAACCGGAGTGCGTTCGCGAGCGCGGCGAGCACCTGCGGGGACGGTCGGCGGTCGCGGCCCTGTTCGAGTCTCGTGACGTACTCGACGCTCACGTCGGCGAGGGCCGCCACCTCGGATCGGCGTAGCCCCGGGGCGCGACGGCGTGGCCCGGCGGGTAGCCCCACCTCGGCCGGTGTCACCGCTTCCCTGTGCAGGCGCAGGAACAACCCAAGCTCGTTGTCGCTCACCGTCCGAACGTAACAACGCCGGCCGACCGGATGGTGTCCCTGCCACTACCAGCCTCAGTCCGGTCTCCCTGGCCTGCTCTCAGCTGACGACCGTGGAGGGAGGCGCTCGACAGCGGTCGAGCGGTCCATTACTGGTCGGTTGGAGTTGAGTCATGAGTCGTACGGTTGCGGTCGTCGGCGGCGGTTACGGGGGTACGGCGGTCGCCAAGGCGCTGGAGTCGGTGGCCGATGTCGTCCTCATCGATCCTCGGGACGCGTTCGTCAACGTCGCCGGGGCGCTGCGGGCGCTGGTCCGGCCCGAGTGGGCAGGCAACATGTTCTTCCCCTTCGACACGGTGCTCACGCGGGGCACGGTGATTCGGGATCGGGCGGTCTCGGTGGACTCCGGTGGTGTCACGCTGGCCTCGGGTCAGCGTGTCGCGGCGGACTATCTGGTGCTGGCCACCGGCTCCAGTTACGCCTACCCGGCCAGGCTCAACGCCGACTCGATCGACGCGGCGCTCGACGACCTGCGGCAGACCAACAAGGAGTTGGCCAGCGCCGAACGGGTCCTGATCCTCGGTGCCGGGCCGGTCGGCCTGGAACTGGCCGGTGAGATCAAGGAGGTCTGGCCGAACAAGCACGTCACCCTCGTCGATCCGGCCGAGCGACTGCTGCCCGACTTCGGGCCGGAGCTGCGCGATGACCTGCACCGGCAGCTCGACGAGCTGGGCATCGAGGTGCGGCTGGGCACCAGCCTGGCCGCGCCGTTGTCGACCGACGCCAATCGGGCCGCGACCGTCACGGCCACCACCACCGACGGCGACGAGATCACCGCCGACATCTGGTTCCGTGCCTTTGGCCTTCGGACCAACAGTGACTACCTCGTCGACGGCCGACTGACGACGCTCACCTCGCAGGGGCAGGTAGCCGTCACCGAAACTCTCAACGTGCGCGGGCCCGACGACATCCTCGACCACGTCTACGCGATCGGAGACCTCACCGATGTCGTAGAGGACAAGATGGCCGCGTACGCGTTGCAGCACGCCGAGGTCGTGGCGCGGAACATCACCGCGCAGCTGCGTGGCGGGCAGCCGACGGCCACCTACCAGCCGATGCCCCACCCCATGATCCTGGTCCCGCTCGGGTCGCGACACGGTGTCGGCCAGATGCCCACGCCCGACGGCCCGGCCGTCGTGTCTGCCGCGACGGTCGCCGAGTACAAGGGCGTCGACCTGTTCACCGGGCGCTTCACCGAACAGTTCGGCCCCACCGCGGCCTGAGACGCCCGCGCGGTGGTCAGGCGGGGCGGCGGTAGGCGCCGTACCACCAGGTCGCGGCCAACTCCCGGGCCGCTGCCGCGTCGGTTCGAGGGTCGGCCGAGGTCGTGCTCACGTGGTCGGCCAGGAAGCGGTCGCCGCCGACGACGATCAGCCGGCTGGCCGTCGTCACGTCCAGGTCGGCGGGGGTACGACCGGCCTGCTGCTCGGCGCGGAGCACGTCCACGGTGCGGGCCACGAACTGCTCCAGCCCGGCCGCCCAGTACTCCCGGACCGCCTCGTCGTACGCGGCGACCTCGCTGACCGCGGCCAGCACCGGGGCGTACGTCCGGTATATCCGGATCACGTCGGCGAAGATCTCGGTCAGCCGCGCGAGTGGGTCGCCGGGCTCGCCCGGGTCCCATTCGCCGGTGCGGTCGAACGAACTCTCCCGCATGGTGCCGGCGAGGCGCATGAGCAGCTCGGTCTTGTCCCGGAAGTGGGTGTAGAAGGTCGACCGCGCCACGCCGGCCTCGGCGGCGATCCGCTGCACGCCGAGGTCGGTGAAGCGGGTCCCCTCCCTCAGGAGCCGCTCGGTGGCCGCCAGCACCCGCGCTTCGACGGCCGCGCGTCCCTCGGGGTTGCGCGGGCGGCGGCGGGTGATCGAGGGCATAGCCGGAATCCTAGGTGGCCGGGGGTCGGGTGGGCGACGTACGCTCGTTGCCGGACACAGTGTCCGACATAGTGACCACGGAGTGCCTGACCTCGGCCTCCGACCCACCACGAGGAGCAACACACGTGAAGTACCGACTGCTGGGCACCACCGGGGTGTACGTCTCAGAGATCTCGCTCGGCGCGATGACCTTCGGCGGCAGCGGCCACCCGCTCTGGGGCACTCTCGGTGGGCTGGCGCTGCCCGAGGTGCAGCGGCTGGTGGACACCGCGCTGGACGCGGGCGTCAACTTCGTCGACACCGCCGACGGCTACAGCGACGGCGAGAGCGAGGAGTTGCTCGGCAAGGCGCTCGGCAAGCGGCGTCGGGACGTCGTACTGGCGACGAAGGTGCACTCCCGGACGGGCCCCGGCCCGAACGACGTCGGCACCTCCCGGCTGCACATCATGCAGAACCTGGAGGACAGCCTGCGCCGGCTGGGCACCGATCACATCGATCTGTACCAGATCCACAACTTCGACCAGATCACCCCGATGGAGGAGATGCTGCGGGCGCTCGACGACGCGGTCCGGCAGGGCAAGGTCCGCTACGTCGGCGCCGCCAACTTCGCCGCCTGGCAGATCTCCAAGGCGCTGGGCATCTCCGCCCGGGAGAAGTTGGCCGGGTTCGTCTCGGTGCAGGAGTACTACTCGCTGCTGGGCCGGGACGTGGAGCGCGACGTGGTGCCGATGGCGCTCAACGAGGGCGTCGGGCTGACCGTCTGGAGCCCGCTCGCCGGTGGTTTCCTCTCCGGCAAGGTCAGCCGCGACGGCGCCGTCGCCGACAGCGGCGCGCGCAGCGCCCAGCCCGGTTACGCCAGCTTCACCCCGTTCGACCCGGAGCATGCCTTCGGCGTGGTCGACGTGCTCAAGGGCGTCGCCGAGCGGCACGGGGTCAGCCCGGCCCGGGTGGCGGTCGCCTGGCTGCTGTCCCGGCCGGCCGTGACCAGCGTGATCGTCGGTGCCCGCAAGGAGGAGCAGTTGGTCGACAACATCGCCGCCTCGGACCTCACCCTGACCGCGGAGGACCTCACCGAGCTGGACGAGGCCACCAAGCTGCCGGTCGCGTACCCGAACTGGATCCAGGAAGGGTTCTTCGCCGGGCTCCGCCTGCCGCAGTGAGGCACGGCCCCGGGGTCGGTGACCCCGGGGCCGCCCTACTTGAGGATGAGCCGGTTGGTCTGCTCGAAGACGTCCAGGTCGGCCAGGGTCTCGATGACCGAGGTGGAGAGCGGGGCGGGGAACCGGTCGCGGGCGAAGAAGCCGGCGTCGGTGGTCTCGTCGGTGACCCGGGCCAACTGCCCGTCCCACTCCTCCACCTTGAACGCCGTCGTGAACACCTGGTACGTGTGGCCGTACATGTTGGTGCTCGTGCGGTCCGGGCCCGTGTAGAGGGCGAACGCGCAGACCCGCAGCGCCCGCAGCCCGGTCTCCTCACGGACCTCGCGTACCGCGCAGTCGGCGATCGACTCGCCCAGCTCCATCGCGCCGGCCGGCATGGCCCACTGGCCGTTGTCCGAGCGTTTGATCAGCAGAATGCGTCCGGCGTCGTCGTTGACCACGGCACGGGCGCCGACGAACATCAGCGTCCGGTCCCCGGCGAGCGCGCGCAACTGCCCCACGTATGAGTCGGCCCAGGAGATGCTCACCTGCGACAACTTACGGGGGTTCCCAACGTGTGACCGCCGACACTAGCTTGTTACCCATGCGTAGCACGATGATGGACGCCCCCCTGCAGATCTCCCGGATCCTCGACCACGGTGCAGGGGTGCACGGCACGGCCGAGGTGGTTACCTGGACGGGCGCCGAACCCCGCCGGATGACGTACGCCGAGGTGGGCCGTGCCGCCGCCCGGCTGGCCCACGCGCTGCGCGACGAGTGTGGGGTGACCGGCGACGAGCGGGTCGCCACCTTCATGTGGAACAACAACGAGCACCTGGTCGCCTACTTCGCGGTGCCGAGCATGGGCGCGGTGCTGCACACGCTCAACATCCGGCTCTTCCCCGACCAGGTCGTCTACATCGCCAACCACGCCGAGGACCGGGTGGTGCTCGTCGACAGCACGCTGCTTCCGCTGCTGGCCCGGGTGATCGGTGAGCTGACCACGGTGCGGCACGTCGTGGTGGTCGGCGGCGGCGACCCGGCGCCGCTGGTGGCGGCTGCCGGTGACCGGATCACGGTGCACCACTGGGACGCGTTGCTCGCCGACCGGCCCGACACGTACGACTGGCCCGAGATCGACGAGCGGGACGCCGCCGCGCTCTGCTACACCTCGGGCACCACCGGCAACCCGAAGGGCGTCGCCTACTCGCACCGGTCGATCTATCTGCACTCGCTGCAGGTCTGCATGCCGGAGGGCTTCGGTCTCGGGCCGACCGACCGCGAGTTGGCCATCGTGCCGATGTTCCACGCCATGTCGTGGGGTCTGCCGTACGCGGCCTTCCTCTCCGGCGCGTCGCTGATCATGCCGGACCGGTTCCTCCAGGCCGCGCCGATCGCCGAGATGATCGCCGCCGAGCGGCCCACCCTGGCCGGCGCGGTGCCGACCATCTGGACCGACCTGCTGGCCTACCTGGACACCCACGACGTGGACACCTCCTCGCTCGGTGAGGTGATCGTCGGCGGCTCGGCGTGCCCGCCGGCACTGATGCACGCGTTCGACGAGCGGCACGGAATCAACGTCATCCACGCCTGGGGGATGACCGAGATGTCCCCGCTGGGGTCGGTCTCGCGTCCGCCCGCCGGCGCGACCGGCGAGCAGGCGTGGCGCTACCGCTACACGCAGGGCCGGGTGCCGGCGGGCGTGCAGGCGCGGATTGTCGGCCCGTCGGGCGACCCGATGCCCGCCGATGGAACGGCCGTGGGCGAGCTGGAGGTCCGGGGGCCGTGGGTGACCGCCCGGTACGTCGGTGACGACGCCCCGGACGAGGAGAAGTTCCGCGACGGCTGGCTGCGTACCGGCGACGTGGGCACCCTCTCGCCGGACGGGTACATCACGCTTACCGACCGCGCCAAGGACGTGATCAAGTCCGGGGGTGAGTGGATCTCGTCGGTGGAGCTGGAGAACGCGCTGATGGCCCACCCGGCGGTGCTGGAGGCGTGTGTGGTCGGTGTGCCGGACGAGCGCTGGGACGAACGTCCGCTGGCCACCGTGGTGGTCCGGGAGGGTGCCTCGGTGACCGCCGAGGAGTTGCGGGACTTCCTGGCCGGGTCGGTGGCGCGTTGGCAGTTGCCCGAGCGCTGGGCCTTCATCGACACGGTGCCGAAGACGAGCGTGGGCAAGTTCGACAAGAAGGTCGTCCGTTCGCGGTACGCCGGGGGTGAGCTGACTGTCCGGGAGCTGACAGCCCCGTAACGTTTTCCCCGGCACTGTCGCCTGTTGGGGCGGGAGTACTCCTGAAACAACAACCCTCCCCAGAGGGCGGCCCCGGCGTTCGCACCGCGCCGGGGCCGCCCGCTCCACGCGGGGTGACCCGCACCGTCATTGTTGCGAAAGTTGTTCGCTTCTGTCCTGCTGACGGGGAAATCGGGCGGTCAGCGACCCGATCAGGCGTCGCTGGTGGTGATGAGCACCTTGCCCACCGTGGCATCCTCGACCGCCTGGTGCGCCGCCGCCGCCTCGGCCAGGGGGTAGTAGTGCAACGGCAGGCCGGCGTCCGCGCCGACCCGGATGCCACCCTGGCTGGCCGCCGCCGCCACGTCCTTCACGCCCTGCGCCTTGGCCGCCTTCGGCTCCGTGTAGACCAGCACGAACTGCCAGCGGGCGTTCGGCGCCATCATCGCCCGGATCGGGATGCTCACCTCGTCCCCGCCGTTGTCGGCGTACATGCAGACCGCGCCGCCGTGCCGCAGCACCTGTACGTCGATCGGGGCGTTGCGGGCGGGAGCGACCTCGACGATCGTGTGGACCCCGTCGGGGGCGATCTTGTGGACCTCCTCGACCACGTCCTGCTCCCGATAGTTGATCACCAAGGAGGCGCCGGCCGACGCCGCGAGCTGCGCCTTCTCCGCGCTGCTCACCGTGGCGATCACCGTTGCGTCGGCCCACCGGGCGAGTTGGATCGCGGCGTTGCCGACCGCGCCCGCGCCGCCCTGCACCAGCACCGTGTGATCCGCCAGCGCGCCGGCCCGCAGCGTGTCCGGCATGAACTCGCCGGCGGTCAGACAGCGGTGCGCGGTGAGGAACGGAATGCCCAGGGCTGCGCCCAGCTCGAACGGAGCGGCACCGAGGCGCACCGCCTGCCGGACCGGCACCAGCGTGTACTCCGCCGTCGTGCCCCACGGTCGCTGCCAGGCGGCCTCCCAGACCCACACCCGCTCACCGATCAGGTCGGGGTCGACGCCCTCGCCGACCGCCTCGACCACCCCCGCGCCGTCCTGCCCGGGGATCTGCCACCCGTTCGGCGGGGAGTTGCGGCGGGACTTCCAGTCGGTCGGGTTCACCCCGGAGACCGCCATCCGCACCAGGACCTCGCCCGCGCCCGGCTCCGGCACCGGCCGGTCGACCAGATCGAGCACCGAAGGGTCGCCGTTGCGCTCGTACACGATGGCCTTCATCCGTGGTCTCTACCCGGCTCGACCCGGGTCAACCCAGCTCGTCCACCAGCTCCGGGGTCAGCTCACCGATCGCGTTCAGCGTCACCACGGCCAGCCCGGCGGCGTCCGGATCGAGCGGATACGAGCCGTGCGGCACCGCCACCACCCGCATCCCCGCCGCCGCGGCGGAGCGCACCCCGTTGGACGAGTCCTCCACGGCCGCACAGCGGGTCGGGTCGACGCCGAGGCGCTGCGCCACGCTCAGGTACACGTCCGGCGCCGGCTTGCCGCGCTCGGTCTGCTCGGTGGAGAGGGTCGCGCCGAACGCGTCGGTCAGACCGGTCGCCGCCAGCGCCGCCTCGATCAGCCGGGTCGGCGACGAACTGGCCAACCCGAGCGGCCACCGCGTGGCGAGCCGGCGTACGACCTCGTCGGCGCCGTCGATGAGGGGTACGTGGTCCCGGTAGCGGCGGGTCATCTCCTCGACCACCTCGACGGCGACCTGCTCGGCGGTGCGGCCGACGCCCAGCTCTCCGCTGAGGTAGTGGGCCCACTCGCCGGTGCTCATGCCCATCAGTCGGCGTTGCGTGTCCGGCTGCCACGTCCCGCCGTGCGCCGCCACGTACGCCCGGCGGACCTCCTCCCACACCGGCTCGGAATCCACGATCACGCCGTCCAGGTCGAAGACCACCGCATCCGTCACGGGCCCATCCTGCCCGACCGGCGGGCGCCCGGTCAGCCGGGCAGCGCGGGCAGGCCGAGCGGGCTGCTCTCGGGGAGCAGGGTGTGGCCGGACCGGGCGATCGGCTCCAGCAGCTCCCGGAGCCGGTCCGTGTCGTCGGGGCCGAGCGCCTGCCACGGGTGCGCGGCGGCCCGGTCGGTGGCGTCCTCGATGGCCTCGAACTCGGCCCGGGCGTGGTCGGTGGCCGCGCCGTCCCCGGTCAGCCAGCCCCGCTGGGTGAGCCGCTCGCGGGCGGCGTGCCACTGCTCCTCGGACCAACCCCGGCCCAGCAGGTACTGCGGCGACGAACCGTCCAGCGCGACCCGCCCGGTCAGCGTCTCCACCGGGTCCAGCCCGGCGGCCACCAGCGCCGCCACGTGCCCGTCCCCGCGGTGCTCGCGCAGCGTGGTGGCGGCCTGCCAGAGCCGGGCCAGCGGATACTCGCCGGCCGGAGATCGGAAGAGCAC
>NZ_JAKKFF010000545.1 GCF_022229015.1 Micromonospora foliorum | reverse complement strand
AGGTGCCGTTCGCCACGGTGATCGCCGGAGTGGTGGTGCGGGGCCGGATGGACGCGGTCTTCGCCCGGCCGGGTGGCCGGTTCGACGTGGTCGACTGGAAGACCGGCGCGCAGCCCACCGGGCCGGCGGCCGACGTGGCCGCCGTGCAGCTGGCCGTGTACCGGCTGGCCTGGGCGGAGTTGGCCGGCGTGCCGGTCGACCGGGTGGGCGCGGCGTTCCACTACGTCCGGCACGGGGTGACCGTCCGGCCCGCCGACCTGCTGGATGTGACGGGCCTCACGGAGATGATCGCCCAGTTGCCCGAGGATTCTGCCCAACATTGACCACTGCGGGGAAAACCGTGGTAGGTTGACCGGGTTGCAGTTTTGGTTACCAGAGACTCTGTGTGCGCCTGGCGGGATTGTGGCCCCAGGCGCTCTTTGTTGTGTCCGGAGTTCTCCGGGCGGGGCGACCAGAAGCGACAGGCGATTCGCGCATCCCCGCGCGGAGCGCTCCTCTTCGGGCACGCAACAAGTGCGTGTCCGACGTTCCGTCAAGGAGACGAAACACATGGCTATTGGCACCGTGAAGTGGTTCAACGCTGACAAGGGCTTCGGCTTCATCACCCCGGACGGCGGCGGCGCCGACGTCTTCGCCCAC
>NZ_JAKKFF010000544.1 GCF_022229015.1 Micromonospora foliorum | reverse complement strand
GCGGGCGGCCGGCCAGGCCCGCTGCCGCAGTCGCGCGGCGACCGCGCCCGGGTCGGCGCGCAGCAGCCAGTCCCGCAACGCCTCCACGGTCTCGGTCAGCTCCGGCTCGATGGCGTCCGGGTCGGCCACGTCGGTGCCGAACGGCAGGCTGGCTCGCAGCCGCTGGTCCTCGGCGGCCAGCGCCAACAACTCCTCGACCAGGGCGTAGCGGGTGAGCGCGCGGATGCCCACGGTCAGGTGCAACGAGCTGGCGTCCTGCGCCTGTGCGCTGTGCAGCCATCCTCGGGGCAGGTAGAGGGCGTCACCGGGGGCGAGCACCACGTCCAGCGCGGCCGGGCCCTGGGCGGTGGCGCCGACCTCGTCGGCGCGGCCACCCCACGGCTGCTTCTCCAACGGGTCGGCCAGCACCGGTGGGTGGATCCGCCAGTGCTTGCGGCCGTCGACCTGGAGCACGAACACGTCGTGGGTGTCGTAGTGGGTGGCGAAGCCCTGACTGCCGGCCGGGGTCAGGTAGGCGTTGATCTGCAGCGGCTGGTTGAGCGCCAGGCCCAGGGCCCGGGCGAAGTCGATGAGCGGCGGCCAGATCCGGTGCAGCCCCTGCAGCACCAGCGTGGCCCCGGACGCGTACTGCTCCAGGACCCGCTCGTCGAGCACCTGGTCGCCGATCTCGGCGCCCGCGCCGCCGCCGCCGGTCCAGCGTGCCGCCGCGACCAACTGGCCGTCCCTGGCGACGCGCAGGAACGGGGTACGCAGACCGCGCCGGCTCAGCAGCTCGTCGGCGTCGGCGGGACTGAGCAGGTCGGTGAAGCCGGCCGGGTCGGGCAGTTCGGCGGCGCGGGACAGCAGCGGGGTGTGCCCCCAGTGGGCGGCGGCGAACTTGGCCGGTTCGACCGAGACGCAGCGGGCCAGCGCCGCGGCGGCCTCGGC
>NZ_JAKKFF010000543.1 GCF_022229015.1 Micromonospora foliorum | reverse complement strand
GCACCGCGCCGGGCAGGTCGGGCACCTCGTCGGCGCCCGCGCCGAGCACCACGTGCACGGGTGCGCAGCCGCCGTCGCCGAGCAGCCGGATCGCGCGCCGTACCAGCGGCTCGCCGTCCAGCTCGACAAGCGCCTTCGGTCGGCCGAAGCGCCGCCCGGCGCCGGCGGCCAGCAGCAGTCCGGCCGTCACCGTCGTCACCTCCCGTACGAAGGGCTTTGCGTTATTCGCCCTGGGATATACCGACAAAGCTAGTCTGGGCCGGTGCAGGGCGGACCGGAGAACGCGACGACGACCGACGAGCGCCACTCGTCCCGGGTGACGGTCGAGGTCAACGGCGCGTCCCGCGAGGTGACCCTGGACAACCGCACCACCCTGCTCGACGCGCTGCGCGAGCACCTCGACCTGACCGGGGCGAAGAAGGGCTGCGACCACGGCCAGTGCGGCTCCTGCACGGTGCTGCTGGACGGCCGCCGGGTGAAGAGCTGCCTGGTCTTCGCGGTCACCGTGGACGGCCGTTCGGTGGTGACCGTCGAGGGGCTGGCCGGGCCGGACGAGCTGTCCCCGTTGCAGGCCGCCTTCATCGCGCACGACGCGTTCCAGTGCGGCTACTGCACCCCCGGGCAGCTCTGCTCCGCCCGCGGCATGCTCGACGAGGTCGCCCGGGGTTGGCCCAGCGCGGTCACTGGCGACCTCAACACGCCCGCCGAGCTGACCGACGCGGAGATCCGCGAGCGGATGGCCGGCAACCTGTGCCGCTGCGCCGCGTACCCGCACATCGTCGCGGCCGTGCGCGAGACGGCGGCGTCCTCGTGAGGGCGTTCCGCTACCACCGGCCCGCCGACGTGGCCGAGGCGGTCGCCGTGCTGACGGCCGAACCGCAGGCCGCCTACCTGGGCGGCGGAACCAACCTGGTGGACCTCATGAAACTCGGGGTGCAGCGCCCCGACGTGCTGGTGGACGTCACCCGGCTCCCGCTCGACACCGTCGAGGAGGTGCCCGACGGCGGGCTGCGGATCGGCGCGACCGTCCGCAACAGCGACCTCGCGGCCCACCCGGTGGTCCGCCGCGACTACCCGGTGCTGGCCCGCGCCCTGCTCGCCGCCGCCTCCGGACAGCTGCGCAACATGGCCACCACCGGCGGCAACATGTTGCAGCGCACCCGCTGCGTCTACTTCCAGGACACCGGCAAGGCGTGCAACAAACGGGAGCCGGGCAGCGGGTGCGCCGCCCTGCACGGCCAGAACCGCGACCTGGCGGTGCTGGACTGGTCCGAGCAGTGCGTGGCGACCCACCCGTCCGACCTGGCCGTCGCGCTGGCCGCCCTCGACACGGTGGTGGAGGTGCATGACGCCGACGGCCCCCGGGACATCCCGATCGCCGAGCTCTACCGCTCCCCCGGCACCCACCCGGAACGGGAGACCACCCTGGTCCGGGGCACGCTGATCACCGCCGTCCGGCTACCGCCGCTACCGGCCGCGCGCCGCTCGACGTACCTCAAGGTGCGCGACCGGGCCTCGTTCGCCTTCGCCGCCGGCTCGGTGGCCGCGGTGCTGGACCTCGACGGGGACGTGGTCCGCGACGTGCGGCTGGCGTACGGGGCGGTGGCGCACCGGCCGTGGCGGGCGTACCGGGCCGAAGCGGAGCTACGCGGTCGTCCGTTCAGCCCGGAGCTGGCGGCACGGGCCGCCGACGCGGAGCTGGCCGAGGCGCGCCCGCTACGGCACAACGGGTTCAAGCTGCCCTTGACCCGGGCCATCACCGTACGGGCGCTCACCGAACTGGCGTCGTCGTGAGCACCGGCGCGGTCGGACGGGCGTACCCCCGGTTGGAGGGCCCGGCGAAGGTCACCGGCACGGCCCGGTACGCGGTGGAGTACCCGATGGACGGGGTCACCTACGGCTGGGCGGTGCCGTCGGCGGTGGTGCGGGGCCGGATCACCCGGATCGACACGACGGAGGCGCTGGCGTCGCCCGGTGTGCTGGCCGTGGTGCACCACGGCAACGCGCCCCGGATGGCGCCCGGCCCGCAGCCGGAGCTGCGGCTGTTGCAGGAGCCGACGGTGCACTACCGGGGGCAGTACGTCGCCGTGGTGGTGGCCACCACCCTGGAGGCGGCCCGCGAGGGCGCCCGACTGGTCCGGATCGACTACGACAGCGGCCCGCACAGCACGGTGCTCACCGAGGACCACCCCGGCCTGTACAAGCCGGACCAGGTCAACCCCAGCTATCCGACGGACACCGCCGAGGGCGACTTCGACGCCGGGTACGCGGCCGCCCCGGTGCGGGTGGACGTCACCTACCGGACGCCGGCGTACCACAACAACCCGATGGAACCGCACGCCACCACCGCGCAGTGGCACGACGGACGGCTCCTGGTGCACGACTCCACCCAGGGCGCGACGCCGGTGCGCGCCACCCTCGCCGAGCTGTTCGAGCTGCCGCCGGAGTCGATCCGGGTCGTCGCCGAGCACGTCGGTGGCGGCTTCGGCAGCAAGGGGTACGCCAAGGCGTCGGTGGTGCTGGCCGCTCTCGCCGCCCGGCACGTGGAGCGCCCGGTCAAGCTGGCCCTCACCCGCCAGCAGCTGTTCGGGCCGGTGGGTTACCGCACCCCCACCATCCAGCGGATCCGCCTCGCCGCCGACACCGACGGTCGGCTCACCGCCATCTGCCACGACGCGATCGGCCAGACCTCGACCATCCGGGAGTTCGCCGAGCAGACCGCCGTCTACACCCGCAGCATGTACGCCGCACCGCACCGCCGCACCACGCACCGGTTGGTCCGCCTCGACGTGCCCACGCCGTTCTGGATGCGCGCGCCGGGCGAGTGCCCCGGCGCGTACGCCCTGGAGTCCGCGATGGACGAACTGGCCATCGCCGTCGGCATCGACCCGGTGGAGCTGCGCGTCCGTAACGACACCGCTGTCGACCCCGACCAGGGACGCCCGTTCACCAGCCGCAACCTGGTGGCCTGCCTGCGCGAGGGCGCTGAGCGCTTCGGCTGGGCCGGCCGTGATCCGTCGCTCCGGTCCCGGCGCGACGGGCGCTGGCTGATCGGGACGGGGGTGGCCGGGTCGAGCTACCCGGCCCGGGCCCGGCCATCCTCGGCGACCGCCACCGCCCGGCCCGACGGGAGCTTCCTGGTCCAGATCAACGCCACCGACATCGGCACCGGCGCCCGGACGGCGATCTGGCAGGTGGCCGCCGACGCCCTCGGGGTGCCGCCGGAGCGGGTGGAGATTCGGATCGGTGACAGCGAGCTGCCGGCGGCGGCGCTGGCCGGCGGCTCGATGGGGACCGCCAGCTGGAGCTGGGCGGTGATCCGCGCCGCGCAGGCGCTGCGCGAGAAGCTGCCCGACGGCGGGCCGCCGACCGGCGAGGTGACCGCCGAGGCGGACACCACCGAGGAGGTGGGCGGGCAGCCGGCGCTGCCCCGGTACGCGTACGGGGCGCAGTTCGTCGAGGTGCGGGTCGACGCGGACACCGGCGAGGTACGGCTGAACCGGATGCTCGGGGTGTTCGCGGCGGGGCGGGTGGTCAACCCGACGACGGCGCGCAGCCAGCTCATCGGCGGCATGACGATGGGGCTGTCGATGGCGCTGCACGAGGAGGGCCTGCTCGACGAGCGGTACGGCGACTGGGTCAACCACGACCTGGCCACGTACCACATCACCAGCTGCGCGGACGTGGAGTCCATCGAGGCGTACTGGCTGGACGAGCGGGACGACAAGCTGAACCCGGCCGGGGTGAAGGGCATCGGCGAGATCGGCATCGTCGGCGCCGCGGCGGCGGTCGCCAACGCGGTGCACCACGCGACCGGCGTACGGATCCGGGAGCTGCCGATCCGGCTGGACAAGCTCATCGGAGTATCAGACTTGGCTTAAATAAGCCATCAGTGATACAACTGTCGTCGTGCACGCCTTCGACGTGCTGGGCGATCCGGTCCGGCGCCGCATCCTGGAGCTGCTCGCCGGTGGCGAGCAGACCGCCGGTGCGGTCAGCGCGGTCATCCGCGAGGAGTTCGGCATCTCCCAGCCCGCCGTGTCCCAGCACCTCAAGGTGTTGCGCGACAACGGCTTCGCCACCGTGCGGCCAGAGGGCACCCGGCGGCTCTACGCGGTCGACCCACGCCCACTGCGCGAGGTCGACGGCTGGCTGGAGCACTTCCGCCGGTTCTGGACCCCACCCCTGGCGGCACTCGCCACCGAGCTGGCCCGGGGCCGACGTGAGCGCCGGCTACGCGGGCCCGCCGACCCATCCGACGAAAGGAACACCTGATGTTCGACGCCACCGAGCAGATCAACGCCGTCCAGCGCAAGGTCGGCAGCCGCACCCTGGAAGCCGGCGAGGCGCGGGTCACCACGATCAGCCAGACCTACCAGGCGACGGTCGAGGACCTGTGGGACGCCTGCACCAGCGCCGAGCGCATCCCGCGCTGGTTCCTGCCGATCTCCGGCGACCTGCGGCTCGGCGGCACGTACCAGCTCCAGGGCAACGCCCACGGCACCGTCGAGAACTGCGAGCCGCCGCACCGTTTCACCGCCACCTGGGAGTACGGCGACGAGGTGAGCTGGATCGAGGTGCGGGTCACCCCGGTCGGCGACGAGCGGGCCCGCCTCGACCTGGACCACATCGCCCACGTCGACCAGGACCGGTGGGCCCAGTTCGGGCCGGGCGCGGTCGGTGTCGGCTGGGACCTCGGGCTGCTCGGCCTCGCCTCGCACCTGGCCGGCGACGGCAGCGGGATCACCCCCGAGCAGAGCGCCGAGTGGACCGCCTCCGACGAGGGACGACGGGCCATGGAGCTGAGCAGCCACCTGTGGGGTGAGGCGAGCATCGCCGCCGGCACCGACGCCGACGAGGCGAAGGCCGCCGCCGAACGCACCACCGCCTTCTACACCGGCGCCCCGGCAGCCTGAGCGCGGCCCAGCGTTACGGGCGGCGGCCCGGCAGGCTGAGCGCAGCCCGGCACCACGGGCAGCGGGCCGGCATCGCGGGCAGCAAGC
>NZ_JAKKFF010000542.1 GCF_022229015.1 Micromonospora foliorum | reverse complement strand
CACCCCTTCAGTCCGGTCGAGGCGATGCCCTCGATGAAGTAGCGCTGGCCGAGCAGGAAGATGACCGCGACGGGCAGCACGGACAGCACCGAGCCCGTCATGATCAGCGCGAACTCGGCGTTGTACTGGGAGATGAAGGTGTTCAGCCCCAACTGGATGGTGCGCAGTTCCGGGCTGCGCAGGTAGATCAGCGGGCCGAGATAGTCGTTCCAGGTGGTCACGAACGTCAGCAGGGCCAAACTGGCCAGTGCTGGGCGGGACAACGGCAGCATGATCCGTCGGTAGATGCCGAACTCGGTCAGCCCGTCGACTCGCGCTGCTTCGCTGAGTTCCTCGGGGATCGTCTCGTAGAACTGCTTCATCAGGAACACGCCGAACGCGCCGAACGCCTGCAGCGCGACGATCGACCACAGGGTGTTCGACAGCTGCAACTTCGACATGAGGATGAACTGCGGGATCATGTACGACTGCCAGGGCACCGCGATCGTCCCGACGTACGCCAGGAAGAGCGCGTTGCGCCCGGGAAAGCGGACCCGGGCGAAGCCATAGGCGGCGAAGCTACCGGTCACCACCTGCAGGAGGCTGACGACCACCGACAGCAGCAGCGTGTTCCCCAGCCACGTCGTCATGTCCGAGCGCTGCCAGATGTCGAGGTAGTTTCGCCACACCACGGGGTCGGGGAGCCAGGTGATCGGGAT
>NZ_JAKKFF010000541.1 GCF_022229015.1 Micromonospora foliorum | reverse complement strand
GAGAGGTTGTCCACCATGTTGACCGAGACCCGGCCGGACATGTTCAGCAGCGTCCCGCAGGGCCCGGTCGCGGCGTTGACGAGCTGCCCGAGCGCCAGCACGACCGTCACCGCCGCGCCGCCGGCCAGACCCGGCCCGCCGACCAGTCGCAGCAACTGTTCCGGGAAGACCAGCAACGCCACGAAGGCCGGCAGCGACAGCCGGAGCACCCAGCCGGTGGCGACCCGGTAGATCCGGCGTACCTCGTCCAGTCGACCCTGGTGGTAGAGGTGCGCCAGGTGCGGGCCGAACGAGGCGTTGACCGGCGCCAGCACGAACACCGCGATCGTGACCAGCCGGGTCGCCACGTGGTAGACGCCGATCGCGTCGGGACCGTAGTCGAAGAAGCCGAGCAGCAACGCGTCCACCCAGATCAGCCCGGTGGACGACAGCGAGGAGACCCAGCTGACGGTGGAGAACCGGAACAGCTCCCCCGGCCGGTACGCGGGCCGGGCGGCGGGCACCCGGCGCACCATCCGGGCGAGCGCCACGAGGGCCAACCCGGCGGCGCTCCAACTCGCCGCGACCAGCGCCCAGAACGCGCCGGTCAGGCCCGCCCCGAGGACGATCGCCAGCGCGGTGAGCACCAG
>NZ_JAKKFF010000540.1 GCF_022229015.1 Micromonospora foliorum | reverse complement strand
GGGCCGGTGAGGAATACCGGCGGCGGGCGCGGCGCCCGGCCTGGAGGCCGGCGCGAGGGTCCGGAAACGGTGGGCCGAGCTCCGCGGTGCCCGGCGGGGCCAACGCCTGTGTGACGGGCGCCACCGCGTCCGCGGCCCGGTGCAGGGCCGCGGCCCGTTCGGCCGGCGCGGTCGCCGCCCACTGGGCCGCCGCGTTGCGGGCCGCCTGGGTCGCCTTGCCCACCTCGTCGGCCGTGGCCACCGGCACCGTGCTCACCGGCGTGTCGTCCGCCGGATCACGCACGACCAGTTCGCCGCCGTCGCCGCCCGCACCCCACACCCCGCCCACCAGTTGCGCAACCATGTACATGCGGCGTTGGATGCCCCGGCCCCGGCGAGGCAAACGCGTTTCGCCCGGTTGCGCGCCGGGTAGGCGGATCCGATGACAACCACCGCCGCGCAGAGCGCGGACGCCGTCATCATCGGCGCCGGCCACAACGGCCTGGTGGCGGCCAATCTGCTGGCGGACGCCGGCTGGGACGTGGTGGTGCTGGAGGCGACCGCGGTGCCCGGCGGCGCGGTCCGCTCCGCCGAGGTCACCGCGCCCGGCTACCTCAGCGACCTCTACAGCTCGTTCTACCCCCTCGGGTACGCCTCGCCCGTGCTGGGCGGCCTCGACCTGGGTCGGCACGGGTTGTCCTGGCGGCACGCGCCGGACGTGCTGGCGCACCTGCTGCCGGACGGTCGAGCCGCGGTGATCAACCGGGACCCGGACGTCACGGCCGCCTCGCTGGAGCAGTTCGCCCCCGGGGACGGCAAGCGTTGGCTCAACGCGTACACCGACTGGCTCGACGTGGCCGAGCCGATGCTGGAGGCGATCACCTCGCCGTTCCCGCCGGTACGCGGAGGGCTGGGTCTGCTGCGTCGGTTGCGCGTCGCCGGCGCGCTGCGACTCGCGCGCCGGCTCGTCGTGCCGGTCCGCAAGATGGGCGACGAACTCTTCGACGGTCCCGGCGGGCCGGCCCTGCTGGCCGGCTGCGCGCTGCACACCGACCTCTCCCCGGAGGAGGCCGGCTCCGGGGTGTACGGCTGGCTGCTGGCGATGCTCGGCCAGCAGGTCGGCTGGCCGGTGCCCGACGGCGGCGCGCAGCAGATCACCAACGCGCTGGTGGACCGGTTGCAGGGGCGCGGCGGGGCGATCGTCTACGGTGCCCGGGCCGACCGGGTGCTCACCGCCCGGGGCCGGGCGATGGGGGTCCAGGCCGTCGGCGGCGCGCTGTGGCGGGCCCGGCGGGCCGTGCTCGCCGACGTCCCGGCGCCGGCGCTCTACCTCGACCTGGTCGGCGCGGCGGCACTGCCGTCCCGGCTGGTGGAGGACCTGGCGCACTTCCGCTGGGACGGCTCCACGTTGAAGGTGGACTGGGCGCTCTCCGGGCCGGTGCCCTGGACGAACCGGCAGCTGGCCGGCGCCGGCACCGTGCACCTCGGCGCGGACCTCAACGGGCTCACCCACTACGCCAGCGAGCTGGCCCGAGGCGAGCTGCCCCGCGACCCGTTCCTGCTGGTGGGGCAGATGTCGGTGGCGGACCCGAGCCACTCCCCGCCGGGCACCGAGTCGCTCTGGTCGTACACCCACCTGCCGTTCCGGCGGAACTGGCGGGCCGAGGAGGTCGCCGGGCACGTGCAGCGGATGGAGGACGTGCTGGAGGCCGCGGCCCCGGGCTTCCGGAAGCTGATCGTGGGCCGACACGTGGCCGGACCGGCCGACCTGGAGAAGGGCAACCCGAGCCTGGTCGGTGGCGCGCTCGGTGGCGGGACCGCCGCCGCGTACCAGCAGCTCTTCCTGCGCCCGATCCCTGGCCTGGGCCGGGCGGACACCCCGGTGGACCGGCTCTTCCTGGCCAGCGCGTCGGCGCACCCCGGCGGCGGTGTGCACGGCGCGCCGGGCGCGAACGCGGCCCGCGCG
>NZ_JAKKFF010000054.1 GCF_022229015.1 Micromonospora foliorum | reverse complement strand
CCAAAGCAGCAGCGGCGCGGGCCGGCGGGCCAGTGGTGGGGCGGCCGGGAGCGGCGCCGCGTGGGCTGCCAGCCGGGCGGCCGCGGCCATCGAAGCTCCCGCGCCACCGAACGGCGGCACCGCCCCCGGCGGTAACGACTTCACAGCGGGCAGCAGCGGAATCACACCCGCCGGCGGTGGGGTGGCACCTGCGGGCAGTGGGATGGCTTTCCCCGGCAGCACGGCGTTCCCGGGCAGCGGGATGGCTCTGTCCGGCGGCACGGCACCTCCGGGCGGCGGAATGGCGACCGCCGGCGCTGGGGGTTGGAGTGGTCACGACGGCTGGGCCGGTGATGGTGGCGAGGGCGGACTGTTCGACGGCGGGCACGGTCTGGACTCCGTACCGGACGGTCCGCCGGTCGGCCGACACCGACGCACCTGAGCGGCCGGCACGACCTGCTGTTTCCGCCGTCCTGCGGAGGCTCCGCACACTCAGGCCGTTCGCCGGACTGGTGACCCGGCCGGCGCGGTCGACTGGTTCAGCGGTGGCTGGACCGGCGGAGGTGGCCGCCACCGCGACGCCGGAGGCGCCCGGGCTGGTCAGGGCAGGCGGGTCTGGAGCACGCCGTTCTGGATCCGGGTGGGCAGGATCTGCTGGTCGTTGCCGGACGGTCCCTGCACGACCTCGCCGCCGTTGAGCCGGAACGCGCTGCCGTGCCACGGGCAGACCACGCAGGCGTGGCCGTCGATCTCCTGCACTTCGCCCTCGCCGAGCGGCCCACTCTGGTGCGGGCAGCGCTCCAACATCACCGTCACCTCGTCACCGTGCCGGTAGAGGATCACCGAGATGTCGTCGTCCACCTCTCGGGTGATCAGGGTGCGTTGCGGCAACGTCGCCATGTCGGCCAGCGAGTGCCAGCCCTCGGACATCCGGCGCAGCTCGGAGATGCTCTGGTTGACCTGCGCCCCCTGCTTGTACGCGAGGTGCCCCCCGATGTACGCCCCGATGCTCACCGTGGAGAGCCCGAGGAAACCGAGAGCGCGGCCCATCCCGTGGCGGCCGGACAGTCGGGCGGCCAACGAGCTGGCGTAGAGCGTCAGGCCGACGGTGTTGGCGGCGGCGTGCACCAGGCCGACCCGGCGCTGTTCACGGGCGAGTGCCGCCCAGTCGTTCAACCCGGCGACCGCCGCCGGCAACGCGCTGACGGTGCCCAGGCCGACCAGCACGGTGGCGGGCCGGCGTTGCCCGGGCATCAGGTCCAGCACCGCGGCGCTGATCCACGCGCCGACCGGCACCTGCACCATCGCCGGGTGCAGCGGATGCCCGAGGGTCACCCCGTGCAGCAGGTCGCGCAGCCGACGTGGACGCAGCGTCCCGAGGACGACCTTCTGCAACCGGTCACCCGCGCGGTCCAGCCGGGAGTCCTGCTCAACTTTCGTCAAAAGTGCTCGCACGAGTACCGACTTCCCGGCGATCGCCGTCGCAAACCGGTCGGTGGCGACAAACCTGCCGCACCGCCCACGCCGCCGATCTTGCAGCTTCTGTTCCGATAATTCGGGGCACAAGCCGCGAACCGGCAACCGGAAGTGCAAGATCGACGGGGATTGTGGGCGTGGGGCGGGCCGGGCATGCTGGCGGGATGGGTGTGCGGGTGGAGCGGGTCGGGGCGGTCACCACCGTGGTGCTGGACCGGGCGGCCGCGCGCAACGCCGTCGACGGGCCGACGGCGCGGGCACTGGCCGACGCCTTTCGGGCCTTCGAGGCCGATCCGGACGCGGCGGTGGCCGTGCTCTGGGGTGCCGGCGGCACTTTCTGCGCCGGCGCCGACCTCAAGGCGATCGGCACGCCGAGCGGCAACCGGGTCGAGCCGGAGGGGGATGGCCCGATGGGTCCGACCCGGATGACGCTCAGCAAACCGGTGATCGCGGCGATCTCCGGGTACGCGGTGGCGGGCGGGCTCGAACTGGCGCTCTGGTGTGACCTGCGGGTCGCCGAGTCCGACGCGACACTCGGGGTGTTCTGCCGCCGTTGGGGGGTGCCGTTGATCGACGGCGGCACCGTCCGGCTGCCCCGGTTGATCGGCGAGAGTCGGGCCATGGACCTGATCCTCACCGGCCGCCCGGTGTCGGCCGACGAGGCGTACACGATGGGGTTGGTCAATCGGTTGGTGCCACCCGGCCAGGCTCGGGCCGCGGCCGAGGAGTTGGCGGCGACGATCGCCCGGCATCCGCAGACCTGCCTGCGCAACGACCGGGCGGCGCTGCTGGCGGGCGCGGGGCGAGGAGAGCCGGAGGCGCTGGCGACCGAGTTGGCGTACGGGATGGACTCGCTGGCCACGGACGCGGCGGCCGGCGCGGCCCGGTTCGCCGCGGGCGAGGGCCGACACGGCGCGACGCCGCCGGGAGGGGGGACCCTCCCGGCGGCGCCCGGTGCGAGCTAGCTCAGTTGCGGTTGATGGTGAAGGTTGTCGTGGGGTTCTGGATGTCGACCGCGTTGTTGCTCAGCCGGAGGTTGTTGAAGGTGACCGACCCGACGGCCGGCCCCTGCCCGGCCTCCGGCATCGGGTTGGCCCAGATGGCGAAGCCGGACTTCGCGTCGTAGGCGTCACCACTCTTCCGGGCACCGCTGATGGAGATGTTCGTGAAGACCGTGTCGGT
Source organism: Micromonospora foliorum (assembly GCF_022229015.1). GTDB lineage: Bacteria > Actinomycetota > Actinomycetes > Mycobacteriales > Micromonosporaceae > Micromonospora > Micromonospora foliorum. The sequence goes on along the minus strand of NZ_JAKKFF010000054.1, from coordinate 38,203 downwards.
GATCGGGTTCTGCGGCTGCCCGCCGACGTAGTTGGTCTGGAACATGATGCCGCTGTAGGTGGGGTCGACGATGTCGACGTCGCTGACCCGGATGCCCTGGAACACCTTCGAGGCGGAGAAGACCCAGATCGCCGGGAAGGTCTGCGAGCCCCAGAAGTGCCCACCGGCCCGCACGATCGAGATGTTCTCGAACCGGGTCGGCGGGTTGGCACCGAACCCGTTCATCGGGTAGCCGAAGTCGAGCGAGCTGATGGTGATGCCGGAGTAGACAAGCGTGTCCGCGATGTAGATGTTGCGGAACGTGTTGCCGTAACCGCCGTAGACGGCGACGCCGGCGGCCCGCCAGGTGAGGGTCGAGGTCAGGTTCTCGTAGATGTTGTCCTTCATGTCGGCGCCGCCCGCGTCGATCGCCGAGAACAGCGCGAAGCTGTCGTCGCCGGTGGCCCGGGCGTCGTTGTTGCTGACCAGGTTGTTGGTGCTCCCGTTGGTCATGTTGATGCCGTCGGCGAACATGTTCCGGATCCGGGAGTTCTTGATCGTCATGTAGTCGGTGTTAGCGCCCCAGTAGAGGCACACCATGTGCTCATTCCAGATGTTGTCGATCACGATGTTCGACACGTTGGAGAAGTCGAACACCTTGCCCGGACCGTCGATCCGCGAGGTGTAGTTACCGAAGTACGCGAAGTTCTTGAACGACGAGTTGGCCGCCGAGTTCTCGGCCCGGAAGCCGATGTCGGTGTTGTCCTGGCCCGACGGCGCGTTGAACCGGGTGTACCAGGGGCCGGCGCCGGTCACCTGGACCGCCTTGCCGTACACCTGAAACTTCGACGAGGTGGAGTAGTTACCGGCCGGCAGGTACACCCCGATCAGGTTGCCGGTGGTGTCCATCCGCACCCGGTCCAGGGCGTTCTGCACGTCCTGGTGGGTGAAGCCGGTCGGCGTGGTGTAGCGGGCCGGGTCCGGGTTGGCGATCGGCGCCACCTGCTCCGTGTTGATGAAGTCGATGGCGTACGTGGTGGTGTTGGCCGGGTCCTTCTGAAGGCGGATCTTGCTGCCGGCCGGGACTGTGGAGTTGAGCATGACGTTGGCTTCGTCGTAGATGTGCCGCGGTCCGCCCGCGCTCGGCGAGTTGCCCGGGCTGGTCTCGTTGCCGTAGAGCCAGGCGTACCGGGACGTCAGGTCGATGGCCTTGTGGAACGTGCCGTTGACGTAGACGTTCAGCGTCGAGTTGATCCCACCGCCGCCCGGGGCGTCCGGGATCGAGAAGCGGGTGACCAGCGTGTTGGTGCTGGCCCGGGTGGTGAACTCGACGTAGCTGCCGGTCGAGTTGAGGGTCACCGCCCGCCGACCGGACGCCTCGCCGGCCAGGTCGCCGACCTCCCGGTTCGGCCCGACGACGGTGGCGCCGCCGCCGACCGCGCCGTCCTCGGCCTCGTACATGTCGTACGGCATGTTGGCGCCGCGACCGACGAAGAGCGGACGGTCACTGGTGTTGTTGGCCTGCTTGACCGGCAGTTCGTTGCCGTCGGCGGCGAGCACCACCCGGACGGTGTACTTGCCGTTCGCGGCGGTCCAGGTACCCAGGTTGATCGGGCCGACCGTGGCACCGGCGTTGATCACGCCGGAGTACGAGCCGGTCAGGGTACGGACCACGGTGCCGGACTCGTTGAGCACGGTGAGCGTGATGCCGTGCGCACCGGACGCCGAGGCCACACTGCCGGCGTTGCGTACCGACACCGAGAAGGTGACCGTGTTGCCGGCCGACGGGTTGCCCGGCGACCAGGCGACCGACGAGGCGACCAGGTCCGACGTGGCGACCGGGCTGACCACCAGCGGGCTGGGGTTGGTGTAGCTGTTGTTGGTGTCGTCCTGCTCGACGACGGTGTTCGACTCGTCGACCTTGGCGCTGAGCGGGTAGCTCCCCGAGTCCCGGGTGCCGATGCTGGCGCTGACCGTGGTCGAGGCACCGGCCGCGAGGCCGCCGACCGAGGCCGTGCCGACCCGGGTGGAGCCCAGGTAGAAGTTGACGTTCGTCGCGCCGGAGGCCGCCGAGCCCGCGTTACGCACCGTCGCGGAGAGCGTGATGGTGCTGGTCTCCACAGGTGCGGACGGGCTGAACGACATGCCGGTCACGGTCAGGTCCGGGTTCGGCGCCGGAGTGCCGAAGACCTGGAACTCGGCCACCTGACCGGCCGGAGCACCGGTGTTCGAGGCGATCGAGAGCCGTACGTCGGCCGCCGCGCCGGAGACCGGGATGGTCACCGTGTTGCCGCTGCCCGGGTTGAAGGTGTAGTTCGCCGCGCCGACCAGGGTGGTGAAGCTCGACGAGCCCTGGTCCCGGCCGAGCACTGTGATGTTCTGGGTACGCGTGCCCCACGCCGAGTCCGGGTTGAGCTTCACGACGACCTGGCTGAGGCTGGCGTTCGCGCCGAGCTGCACGGTCAGCGTGCTCGGGTTGCCGTTGCCCTCCCAGTACGTGGCCACATTGTTGTCGTTGGCGTTGGTGGCCACGAACGTGTGCACGTACCCGGAGGCGGTGATCGGCTTGCCGGTCGCCAGGTTGGAACCGGTCGGCGGGTTGCCGGTGCCGGTCCGGGTCACGGTGTTGCTGTTCGCCGACTGGTTACCGGCCGCGTCCTTGGCCCGCACGTAGTACGACACCGTGGCGCTGTCCGCCTGGCTGTCGGTGTACGTGAGCGTCGAGCCGTTGACGGTGCCGCGCAGCGCGCCGTTGGCGTAGACGTCGTAGCCGGTCACCCCGACGTTGTCGGTGGACGCCGACCAGGCGAGCCGGATCTGCCCGCTGGCCGGCTGGGTGTAGGCCAGGTTGCCCGGGACGCTTGGCGCCTGGGTGTCGGTGCTGCCGGTGGCGCCGTACACCTCGACCTCGGAGAACTGCGCGGCCGGCCAACCGGAGTTGCCGGTGACCTGCACGCGTACGTAGCGGGTGCTGGCCGCGGTGAAGCTGACGGTCGCGGTGTTGCCGCTGCTCGGGTTGAAGGTGTAGCCGGCGGACGCCTTCAGGGTGGTGAACGTAGAGCCGTTTGTCGAGCCCAGCACCGACAGCGTCTGGGTACGGGTCTGCCAGTCCGACGCGGGTGGCAGCTTCAGCACCACCCGGTCCACGCTGACCGTGGCGCCCAGGTCCGCCTGGATCCACTGCGGGAACGCGTTGTTGCTGCTCTCCCAGTAGGTCGACGCGTTGCCGTCGTTGGCGTTGCTCGCCACGTAGTTCTGGTTGTAGCTGCTGGCGGTCATGGTGGCGGAGAGCCCGGCGAGCAGGGCCACGCGGGCGGCGGCCGCGGACGGGTCGGCCGCCGGTGCCGCGCTCGCCATGGGGGTGACGACCGGGGCGGTGGCGAGGAGCATCCCGGCGAGCGCGCCGGCGAGCATCCGACGGCGGCCCGTGCGGGCGGTGCGGGGGACGGTGGTGGGCGCGCCGGTTGGCGGCGTGCCTCGTCTGGTGCCGGTCCTGGACATGGGGTCGCTACACCTCTTTCGGGGGTGGGTGTGGGTGCGTTGCCCGGTGACGGGTGCAGGGGTACGCCCGTCGTTCCGCGACAGGTGGGGGACGGTGCGGGTTGGGGACGGGGTCGGACGGCCGGCGCGGCGTTGCGCCGGAGCGCCCGGACCGGGTGCCCCCGCCCGGTCCGGGCGGGGGCGCCCGACCTAGCTGGAGTAGACCTCGAACTCGCTGAGCTGGCCGGCTGGCCAGCCGCTGTTGCCGGTGACGGTCAGCCGCAGGTACCGCTGGGTGGTCGCCGCGAAGGTCACGGTGACCGTGTTGCCGCTGGCCGGGTTGAAGCTGTAGCCGGCGGACGCCTTCAGCGTGGTGAACGTCGAGCCGTTGGTGGAGCCGAGCACCGCCAGCGTCTGCGTACGCGTCTGCCAGGCCGATGACGGTGGGAGCTTCAGCACGACCCGGGACACCGACCGGTCGGCCCCCAGGTCCACAGTCAACGACTGCGGGAACGCGTTGTTGGCGCTCTCCCAGTAGGTGTTCGCGTTGCCGTCCACCGTGTTGGCGGCGGCGTACACGTCGGAGTGGCTGGTCTCGGTGACCGACCGTCCGGCCGCCAGGTTGCCGGTGGGCGGCGGCGTGGTCGGGGGCGGGGTGGTCGGCGGTGGGGTGGTCTGCGTGCCGCCGTACACCTCGACCTCGGAGAGTTGCGCGGCCGGCCAGCCGGTGTTGCCGGTGACCGTGACCCGCAGGTAGCGGCGGTCACCGGAGGGCAGCCCTATCGACACGGCGTTGCCCGTGCCGGGGGCGAAGACTCGACCAGCGGACGACGCCAGGGTGGTGTACGACGAGCCGTCGGTGGAGCCGAGCACCGACAGCGTCTCGGTGCGTTGCTCCCAACCGCTGGGCAGCTTGAGCACCACCCGGTCGACCGACCGGGACGCGCCCAGGTCGATGGTGACCGACTGGGGGAAGGCGTTGTTGGCGCTCTCCCAGTAGCTGGCCGCGTTACCGTCCACCACGTTGGCCGCCGTGTAGCTCTGGTTGGTGCTGGTCGCGGTCGTCGACCGGCCCAACGCCAGGTTCCCGCTGGTCGGGGGCGGAGTGGTCGGCGGTGGCGTGGTGGGCGGCGGGGTGGTCGGCGGCGGCGAGGTCGGCCCGCCACCCCACTGGGGGGTCGGCCACGGGCCGCAGTACGGGGTCGGGGTGTACCAGCCGGAGTTGCCGGAGCCCTGGGTGATCTGGAAACCGGCGCCCACGCAGTTGTGCATCGGGTTGCTCTGCGCGATGTTGGTGGCCCGCACGTTGGTGAACGACACCTGGCTGTTCGCCTGCACCTGCAGCGCGTACGTGCCGGCGCCGTCGATCCGTACGTTGTTGAGGTTGATCCCGTTGGTCTGGCCCTCGATCCAGTGCAGCGCCGCGTAGGAGCTGTCCAGGATGTCGGTGTCGGTGATGTTGATGGTGGGGTTCTGGAACGCCTCGTTGAGCGCGGAGAACCAGATCGCGCCGACCCCGAAGTTCCAGTTGTAGTCCGAGTTGCCGTTACGGATCAACGTGTTCCGGGCGATCGTCCAGGTGCCCTGGACTCCGGTGGCGCCCTGCACGCCGGGGTAGCGGTTCGCGACGTGGATGCCACCGCCGTTGGTCAGCGAGTCGGCCGTCACGTTGTCGGTGATCTTGATGTCCCGACCGCCGTAGCTGACCAGGTGGTTGGCCAGCAGGGTCACCCCGATGGTGTTGTGGGTGAAGGAGTTGTTGACGTTCGGCACGCTCTGCGCCCACATCGCCAACGCGTCGTCGCCGGTGTTGCGGACGAACGTGTTGGTCACCGTCGAGTTGGTCACGCCGGTGTGGAAGTTCACCCCGTCCGCGGTCTGGTCCAGGATGCGGCTGTTGCGGATGGTGAAGTTGTCCATCGGGCCGTCCATCCACGCCCCGACCTTGGTGTTCTCCAACCACAGGTTGTCGACCACCGAGTTGGTCATCGCCCCGCCCAGGGCGTTGACCTGGTCGTCGTCGACCCGCTCGCGGATGTCGCCGATGATGGCGAAGTCCCGCAGCGTGACGTTACGGCTGGGCCCGTTCGCCTCGTGCGCGCGGACCGGGCCGGTGTAGCCGCCACCGGGGACGTACTTGCCGTAGATGCCGACGGACCTGTTCCGCTCGGTGGGGTGCCGCCCGCCGAGCACCGAATACCAGGGGCCCGCGCCGCGCAGGGTCACCCCGTCGACCACCACGTGGTCCCAGAGGGTGAAGGTGCCGGTCGGGATCCAGACCGCCCGGCCCTGGGCCTTGCCGGCGTCGACCGCCGCCTGGAACTTGGCAGTCGAGTCGGTCGCGCCGCTCGGGTCTGCGCCGAAGTCGGTGACCACGTCGAGCACACCGGAGGGCTTCGTGATCGCGGGGGCGACCAGCTCGAAGTCGGCCAGGTCGATGGTGAACGTGGGCGACTGCGCGGTCGAGGAGACCTGGAACCGGATCTTCGTGCCGGCCGGCTGGGTGCTGCCGAACAGCGCCCGGGTCTCGTCGTAGAAGTGGTGCGGGTTGGTGTCACCCGGGTTGTTGTTGAACGGGTATCCGCCGTAGTACCAGCCGTACCTCGACGTCACCGGGACCGACTTCAGCAGCGCCCCGTTGGCCCGCAGGTCGATGGCGGCGTCGCGGCCGGTGCCGGCCGGGCTGTCCGGCAGGCTGTACCGGAAGGTGACCGCGTTGGCCGGAGCGGTGAGGGTGAACTCGACGTACTCGCCGACGGCGTCCAGGGTGACCGCCTCCCGGCCGGACGCCTCGGACGGCAGCGTGCCGTACCGCCGGTCCGGGCCGATCTTCGTGCCGTTGTGGGCGGTCTCCTCCGCCTCCTGCTCGACGAACGGAACGGTGGCACCCCGGTTGGGGATGTCGAAGGGGGACAACCCCGCCGCCGAGGCCGGGGTCGCGGTGCCGGTGACCGCGAGGGCGGTCACCGTTGTGGCGGCGAGCAGGGTGGCGGCGATGGCGGCCAACCCTGCCCGGGCCGGGTGTCGAAGGTGGTGCGGGGTGCCGGTGGTGTGGTTGGCCATGAGCTGCGCTCTCCCTTTCGTCAGGCAGGCCAGATCCCCCCGTGTTGGTGCGGTGTAGCGCGTCCCCCCTTGGTTCTCCCTTCCTGGTGGTGTGGTGTCGGCGGCCGGGACGGGCCGCCGACACCACGGCGAGCAGAGTCAGGTCAGGCCGGGCCGTCCGCCCCGTGCGGCCCGTCGGTGGATTCGGCGGTACGCAGCCAGACCGCGGTGTCGGACGGCAGCAACCCGTCGTCGAGCGGCCCGCTGGCCAGCACCAACTCCCCCTGAGCTGGCATCGGCACCGCCTCGGCGGAGAGGTTGACCAGGCAGGCGAAGCCACCGCCACGGCTGAACGCGAGCACCCCGTCCGGGGCGGGCAGCCAGGTCAGCTCGCCGTCACCGAGCGCCGGGTCGGCCTTCCGGGCCTGGATCGCCGCCCGGTACAGCTCCAGCATCGAGGCCGAGTCGCCGGTCTGCGCGCTGGCCGTCCGGTCCTTCCAGTCGGCCGGCTGCGGCAGCCACGGTGCCGCGGCGCCCTCGGGGCTGAACTCGAACGGCGGCTCGTCCCCGCCCCACGGCAGCGGTACGCGGCAGCCGTCCCGACCGGGGTCGATCCGGCCGGAGCGCTCCCACATCGGGTCCTGCCGCAGCGCGTACGGGATGTCCTCGACCTCGTAGAGGCCCAGCTCCTCGCCCTGGTAGACGTAGGCGGCGCCGGGCAGCGACAGCGAGAGCAGCGCGGCGGCGCGGGCCCGGCGGGTACCCAACTCCAGGTCGGTGGGGATGCCCTCGCGTTTGGCGGCGAAGCTGAACCGGGTGTCCGCCCGACCGTAGCGGGTGACGTGTCGGGTGACGTCGTGGTTCGAGAGCACCCAGGTGGCCGGCGCGTTGACCGGCGCGTGCGCGCTCAGCGTCCCGTCGATGCTCTCCCGCAGCGCCGCGGCGTCCCAGGCGCAGCCGAGGAAGTCGAAGTTGAACGCGGCGTGCAGCTCGTCGGGGCGTAGGTAGTTGGCGAACCGCTGCCGGTCCGGCAGCCACACCTCACCGATCAGCGCCCGGTCGGTGTACTCGTCGGCGACCCGACGCCAGCCCCGGTAGATCTCGTGCACCCCGTCGAGGTCGTGGAACGGGTGCGGTTGGTCCGGTCGGACCTCGGGCAGCTCCCCGTCCTTGACCAGGAGCCCGGCCGAGTCGATCCGGATGCCGTCCACCCCCCGGTCGAACCAGAACCGCAGGATGTCCTCGAACTCCGCCCGTACCCGGGGGTGGTCCCAGTTGAAGTCCGGCTGCTGGGGGGCGAAGAGGTGCAGGTACCAGTCGCCGGGGGTGCCGTCCGGGTTGGTGGTGCGGGTCCAGGTCTCGCCGCCGAACTCGCCGATCCAGTCGGTGGGTCGCTCGTCGCCGTTCGGGCCTCGGCCCGGTCGGAACCAGAACAGGTCCCGTTCGGGCGCACCCGGCCCGCCGGCAAGCGCGGCCTGGAACCAGGGGTGCGCGTCGGAGCAGTGGTTGGGCACCACGTCGACGATGGTCCGGATGCCCAGCGCGTGCGCCTCGGCGATCAACGCCTCCACCTCGGTCAGGGTGCCGAAGACCGGGTCGATGTCGCGGTAGTCGGAGACGTCGTAGCCGGCGTCCGCCATCGGGGACGGGTACCAGGGACTGAACCAGATCGCGTCGACGCCGAGCGCGGACAGGTGGTTCAGCCGGGACCGGATGCCGGCGATGTCGCCGATGCCGTCGCCGTTGCCGTCGGCGAAGCTCCGGGGATACACCTGGTAGATCACGGCTCCCCGCCACCACGGACTTCTGTCAGCTGTGGACACGAGCACCTGCTTTCTGCGTCAGTACGTCGGCGGGTTCGCCGGACCTGGATATGTATCGGGCGAACGGTCGTTGTTCGCCGCGCGGGAGGACCGGTGGTGGCTAGCCCTTGATGCTGCCCGTGGTCAGACCGGACATGATGTTCCGTTGGAAGATCAGGAAGATGATGACTGTCGGGATCGCGGCGATGACCGACGCGGCGATCACCACGTTCATCGGTGTGCCACCGGCGAAGGCGTAGATGCCGACGCTTACCGTCCGGGTCTCGGGCGACGGCATGACCAGCTTCGGCCAGAGGAAGTCCTTCCAGACCGCCGTCACGGCGAAGATCGAGACTACGCCGAGGATGGGACGCGACAGCGGCAGGATGATCGACCACAGCGTGCGCAGCGACGTCGCCCCGTCCATGAGGGCGGCTGCCATCAACTCCTCCGGAATCGAGTCGAAGAACCGCTTCAACAGGAAGATGTTGAACGCGTTGGCGACCAGGGGCAACCAGATGGCGAAGGGTGAGTCCAGCAGGTTGATGTGCACGATCGGCAGGTCGATCACGGTCACGTACTGCGGAACGATGAGGACCATCGCCGGGATCATCAGCGTCCCCAGCATCAGGGCGAGAATCACGTTGCCGAAGATCGGTCGAAGCTTGGACAGCGAGTACGCGGCGGCGGTGTCGAGGACGAGTTGGAACAGCACCGCGCCGATGGCGTAGTAGAAGGTGTTGAACAGCAGCTTGGCGAGGGCCAGGTTGTTCCACGCGTCGACGTAGTTCTGCGGCTGCGGATCCTTCGGGAACAGCGACGGCGGGGTCTGCGCGATCTCCTGGCCGGACTTGAGCGCGCCGGTGACCATCCAGTAGAGCGGCCCGAGGAAGACGAGCGTGAACCCCGCCACGACGACGACCAGCAGCGTCCAGTAGATGACCCTGCCACGCCCCCGGCTGATCTGGGTCTGGGAAATGAGGGTCCGGGTGCCGGAATCCTGTGCCATTCCTCGCCGTCCTAGTCCTGTTTCGCAGTCAGCCGCACGTACACGGCGGAGAAGCCGGCAAGCACCACGAGCATGATCACGCCCAGTGCGGCGGCGCCGTTGAGGTCGTTCTGGAAGAAGCCGTGCTGGTAGATGAGGTACGCCACCGAGGTCGCGGAGTCCTCCGCGCCCGCACCGTTGGCGAGGATCAGTGGCTCGATGAAGAGCTGCATCGTGGCGACGATCTGCAACATCGCCAGGAGCGCGAGGATCAGCCGGGTCTGCGGGATCGTCACGTGCAGGATCCGCCGCCAGATCCCGGCGCCGTCCAGCTCGGCCGCCTCATACAGCTCGCCGGGAATGTTCTGCAACGACGCCAGGTAGATCAGCACCGCGCCGCCCATGTTCATCCAGGTCGACGCGACCACCATCGCCGGCATCGTCATCTCGGGCGACTGCATCCACTGCGAGGTGGGCAGGTGCAGTGCCTTGAGGATCGCGTTGAAGAGCCCGGCCTCACTCGGGTCGTACGCGTAGAACTTGAAGAGGAACAGCGCGGAGGCCGGCGGCAGCATCACCGGCAGGTAGACCAGGATCCGCAGGTAACCCTTGCCGTGCCGGAACTCGTTGAGCAGGATCGCCACGAAGAACGGCACCACGTACCCGAGGGCGAGCGCGAGCACCGTGAAGTAGAAGGTGTTCTGCCAGGCCGTCCAGAAGCTCGGGTCGGCGATGATGCGGGAGTAGTTGTCCCAACCCACCCAGGTGGTCTCGCCACGCCGGGTGCGCTGGAAGCTCATGACGATCCCGCGGATCATCGGGTACCAGGAGAAGACGACGAAGCAGAGCACCGCCCCGATCAGGAACGCGTGACCGGTGAGGTTGTCCCGTACCTTGCGGCCGAGGCTCGTGCGCTGCGGCCTCGCCGAGTACGGCGACGGCGGGCGGCCCGGTTTCCTGGGGGTCTCCGGGACGGTGGTGATCGCCAAGGCAACTCCTGGGTGAGTCGGTGACGTCGAGATGTGGTGCGAGTGGCGTGGGGGTCGGGTCGGCGTCCCGACCCCCACACGATCGGTCAGCTCTCGGCGGCGAGGAGCTGGTTGACCTTCTCCTCGGCGGTCTTGAGCAGTGCGTCGATGTTCGAGTTCGGGTTGGTCAGCACACCCGACATCGCGGCGTCGAGCACGGCGTAGACGGCCTGCGCGTTGCGCGGCTCACCCTTGATCGGAACCGGGGTCGCCTCGAAGAGCGCGAAGTTCGCCGTGTCCACGTTCGCGTTCGCCTTGCGCAGCTCCAGCTCCTGCTTCTGCGCGTCACTGCCGTTGGCGAAGAGCAGCGGCTGGGGCAGACCCACCGGGTAGTTCTGCGGCTTGGCCCGGACGTAGTCGAACTGACCCTTGCCCGGGGTGAGCTTCTGGTACGCGATCCACTTCAGACCGGCCTTGACCTGCTCGGGCGTGAGGTCCTTCTTGAAGAAGTAGCCCTCGCCACCACCGAGCGTCCCCTTCGCCGCGCCGTCCTGGCCGGGCAGCGGAGCCATCGCCCAGTCCTGGAACTTGCCCTGGAACTGGCTGACGATCGCCTGGGTGGCGTCCGGCGCGCCGATGAACATGCCGACCTTGCCCGCACCGGCGTTCGTCAGCAGGTCGCCCCACTGCAGCAGCTGACGGGCGCCCATGCTGTTGTCGCCGTACCGCATGTCCTTGAGGTTCTGCAGGACCTGCTTGCCCATGGCGTTGTTGAAGTCGGCCTTCTTGCCGTCCTCGGTGAGCACCCGGCCGCCCTGCGAGTAGAGCAGGGAGGTGAAGTGCCAGCCGCCGGTGTTGCCGGCGCTGTACTCCGAGTAGCCGGCGATGCCGTTGCCGAGGGCGGAGATCTTCTTGGCGGCGGCCCGAACCTCGGCCCAGGTCTTGGGCGGGTTGTTGACGTCCAGCCCGGCCTGCTGGAACAGGGCCTTGTTGTAGACCAGGCCCATCGAGTAGTTCTTCACCGGAACGGCGTAGAGCTTGCCGCCGTCGGTGAAGACCTCCTTGAGCGCCGGGTCGACGCTGTCCCAGGTCGGGATCGTGTCCTTGCTGACCTGCTGGCTGATGTCCATCGCCTGACCGGAGTCGAGCACCTGCTGGAGATCTGTCATGTACCCGTAGAAGACGTCGGTCACGGTGCCGCCAGCGAGGCGGGCGGTGAAGTCCGGCGGGTTGTTGCACTGCTCGCCGACGCTGACGCTCTTGATGGTGATGTCCGGGTTCTGCTTCTGGAACTCGGCGACGTCGTCGTTCCAGTTCTTCAACAGCTCTTTCTGCGCGCCGACCGGCTGACAGTCGACCGTGATGGTGACCTTGCCGCCGGCGTTCGAGCCCTTGTCGTCGCTCTTCGTGGAGCACGCCGTGAGGCTGAGCCCCAGGCCGGCCACGAGCGCAACCGCCGCAGCCTTTCGGTATTGCGGTACGGACATCTGTCCATCCCTTCGGGAACGGGTGTCTCCAATGACCTTCGCTGATCTGCGGTGATACGACCTGACGCCCAGTAGCTGCGTCGGAGCCAGATGTGAGTGGAGTCACTGTAGCGAGGCCGACTCATTTCGGCAAGGTATCGACCCTGTTCCGAAAGGACACGACGTGATTACGGCAGATGTTGGCAAGGCTTTGAAAGCAGCCCGATTTGCCGGCTATTGATCCCCTATGGCCGGTCATTCGACCCGATCGATGCCGACCGTGGCGAGCAACGACGAAAACGGCCGCCGACCGCGTGAGCGGTCGACGGCCGAAGCGTCGTTCGGGGTGGCGCCTAGCGGCCGGGAGCGGGCGCGGTGGAACCCCGCACCACCAACTCCGGCTCGAACAGCAACTCGTCCTGCAGCACGCCGGCACCCTCGATCTGGGTGACCAGCAGATCCACCGCGGCCTGCCCCATCGTCTCGATCGGCTGCCGCACCGTGGTCAACGGCGGATCGGTGCACGTCATGAAGGCGGAGTCGTCGAAACCCACCACCGACACGTCGGCCGGGACCGAACGCCCCAACCGCCGGGCCGCGCGGATCGTGCCCAGCGCGAGCACGTCGCTGGCGCAGATGATGCCGGTCACGCCCCGCTCGACCAACTTCGTCGCGGCTACCCGCGCGCCCTCCATCGAGAAGCTGGACCGCTCGACGCACTCGGCGTCGCCCTCGTCCCAGCCGGCTGCCTGGATCATCGCGTCGAGCTTGCGCCGGGACGGCACATGCCCCTCCGGGCCGAGCACCATCCCGATCCGCTCGTGCCCGAGCGAGCGCAGGTGCCCGTACGCCTGCTCCACCGCCACCGCGTCGTCAGTGGAGACCCGGGGGAAACCCAACTCGTCCACGCCGGCGTTGACCAGCACGACCGGAAGCCCTCGGTCGGTCAGCCGACGGTAGTGGTCGTGTCGGGCGTCGGCGAGCGCGTACGAGCCACCAGCGAAGATCACCCCGGAGACCTGGTGGTCGAGGAGCATCTCCACGTAGTCCATTTCGGAGACGCCGCCGATGGTCCGGGCACAGAGCGCCGGGGTGTAGCCGCGCTGAGCCAGGGTGCCGGTGACGACCTCGGCCAGCGCCGGGAAGATCGGGTTCTGCAACTCGGGCAGCACCAGCCCGACCAGCCGGGCGCGTTCGCCGCGCAACTTGGTCGGCCGCTCGTAACCGAGCACGTCCAGGGCCGTCAGCACGGCGGTACGGGTCGCCTCGGAGACTCCGTCGCGGCCGTTGAGCACCCGGCTGACGGTGGCCTCGCTGACGCCCGCCTTCTTGGCAACTTCAGTCAACCGCTTGGTCACGCTCGCAATCGTACGTCACCTTAATGAAAGAAATGAACAGCGATCTGCCCGGCGTTTGCTGGTTGGCTGACGCATTCTTCCCACCGTCGACCATTCCGGCCCCCTGGCCCCGCAGCATCGACCGCACGGGTTCCAGACCGCCATGATCGACTCGGTTTTGGTGATACCGCGGGGTCCCGATGCCCCGGACACCGCGACTTCCTGAAACGCGAGTGGATCATGCCCGGTCGCCGCGCGGGACGGCGCGGGGCCGGGGGTCAGGACAGGTCGCGTAGGGCGGTTTCGATGGCCCGGTGGAAGGTCGGGTACGCGTAGATCATGTGCCGGAGCTGACTCAGCGGCACCGCCGCGTGCACCGCCACCACCAGTGCGGACAGCACCTCGCCGCCGGCCGGGCCGACCGAGGTCGCGCCGATCAGTACGCCCTGGTCGGCGTCCGCCACGAGCTTGATGAAACCGTCGTCGCCGACCCGGTGGATCCAGCCCCGGGTCGAGCTGCCGAGTTTGGTGAAACCCACCTGCACGTTGATGCCGCGCTCGCGGGCCTGCTGCTCGGTGAGCCCGACCGCGCCGATCTCCGGGTCGGTGAAGGTCACCCGGGGCAGCGCCCGGTAGTCGGCGCGCGGGACGGTGCCGGCGGACCCGCTCGATCCGCTGGCGGCCAGCGCGCTGGACGCGCCCATCGCTCCACCGACCACGCTGGAGGTGCCGCTGGCGTCCGCACCGGCCTTCGCCTGGCGGGCGCGGGCCAGGATGTCGGCGATCACGATCCCCGCCTGGTACATGGCGATGTGGGTGAAGGCGCCCTCGCCGGTCAGGTCGCCGACCGCCCAGACGTGGTCGGTGACGTGCAGCCGGTCGTCGACCGGGAGGTAGCGCTGGCTGGCGTCCACGCCGATCGTGTCCAGACCCAGCTCGGCCAGGTGGGCCTTGCGCCCGGTGACCACCAGCAGCCGTTCAGCGGTGAACTCCGCGCCGCCGCCACCGCGCAGGGTGAACCTGGTCCCGTCGTGGTCGACCCGTTCGGCGCGTACCCCGGTGTGGATCTCCACGCCGTCGGCGCGCAGCGCCGCGGCGGCGACCTCGGACGCCTCGGGTTCCTCGATGGCCAGCACGCGGTCGAGCGCCTCGACCACTGTGACCCGGGCCCCGAAGCGGGCGAAGACCTGCGCCAACTCCAGGCCGATCGCGCCGCCGCCGAGCACGAGCAACGACTCCGGCAACTCCTCGGCCTCGATCGCCTGGTGGTTGGTCCAGTACGGCGTGTCGGCCAGGCCGTCGATCGGCGGCACCGACGGACGGGTGCCGGTGCCCAGCACCACCCCGTGTCGGGCCTCGAACACCTGGTCACCGACGCGGACCCGGCGTGGACCGTCGAGCCGGCCGCTGCCCCGCACGAGCCGGCCGCCCTTGCCGATGAACCGCTCCGCCGCGACCGTGTCGTCCCAGGTGTCGGTGGCTTCCTCGCGGATCCGCTTCGCCACCGGCGCCCAGTCCGGCTGGACCTGCGCCGTTCCGGCGAGCCCGTCGACCCGGCGAGCCTCGGCGAGAGCGTTGGCCGCTCTGATCATCATCTTGCTCGGGATGCAGCCCCAGTACGGGCACTCCCCGCCGACGAGATCCCGTTCGACGCCGACGACGCTCAGGCCGGCCTCGGCGAGCCGTTCGGCCACCTCCTCGCCACCGACTCCAAGCCCGACCACGACCACATCCACCAGCTCCGGCTCCGCCACACCGAACAGCATCCCCCAGCGACACCACCCCGACCATCGGGGTCGCGGAAAAGTCGGCACGCTCACCGCTCCGGACGCTTACCGTGGCCGGATGCACGCACGCTTCGCTCCGGTCCGGGACTGCTTCCACGACCTGTTCGCCTCCGGCCGGGAGACCGGTGCCAGCCTCGTCATCTGGTACGACGGTGAGCCGGTCGTCGACCTGGTCGGCGGCTCCCGGGCCGGTGACGGGCCGGGCGGCGAGCCGTGGCGGCCGGACACGCTGGTCAACGTCTACTCGGTCGGCAAGCCGGTGGCCGCGCTCTGCCTGCTGATGCTCGTCGACCGGGACAAGGTCGATCTCGACGCGCCCGTGGACCGGTACTGGCCGGAGTTCCGCACTCCCGCCACCGTCCGTCAGGCGTTGTCGCACACCGCCGGGCTGCCGGCCTTCCCGGTGCCCCGGCCGGCCACCGCGGTCGCCGACTGGGCGCTGCTCAGCGGCGACCTGGCCGCCGCCGACCCGGAGTGGTCGCCGGGCTCGGTCGCCGGGGAACACGCCTGGACGTACGGGCATCTGGTGGGCGAGCTGGTCCGCCGCGTCGACGGACGGTCGGTGGGCCGGTTCCTGGCCGAGGAGATCGCCGACCGGTGGCAGCTCGACCTCGGCTTCGGGCTGGCCGAGGCGGACCAGCGGCGCTGCGCGGACCTGCGCTACGGCGACCCGCAGTGGCCAGGTCGGAAGCTCGGCGAGCCGGGCTCGCTGCGGGCGCGCGCGATGGGCAACCCGGCGGGTGGGCTGGACCTGGCCGTGCTGAACAGCCCGCTGTGGCGAGGCGCCGAGATGCCGGCGGTCAACCTGCACGCCAGCGCGTCCGGTCTGGCCCGGCTCTACGCCGGTCTGCTGGCCGGCGGCGTCCTGGACGGCGTCCGGCTGTTCAGCCCGGAGTTGGTGGCAGAGACGACCCGGGTGCAGTACGACGGGCCGGACCTGGTGCTGGACCGTCCGGCCCAGTGGACGCTGGGCATGCAGCGGGAGCCGGACGGCAGCTGGGGCATGGGCGGCCTCGGCGGCAGCGGCGCGTGGGCCGACCCGGAACTCGGTTACGCCTGCGCGTACGCCACGGCCCGGCTGGACGAACACGACCGGGTCAACGAGCTGGCCGACGCCCTGCACTCGGTGCTTTGATCAGCGCAGCCAGACGGGGTCGGTGCCCGGCACCGAGAGGGGCGGTGGGTAGTCGAGCGTCTGGCGGAGGGCCTCGGGCAGCTTCCACGGTTGGTGCACCGCCTTGCCCCGCACCCCGGCCAGCTCCGGCACCCACCGACGCACGTAGTCGCCGGCCGGGTCGTACCGTTCGGCCTGCCGGACCGGGTTGAACCCCCGGTAGGGCTTCGTGTCGTTGCCGGTGCCGGCGACCCACTGCCAGTTGCCGGAGTTGTTCGCCACGTCCCCGTCGAGCAGCCAGCGGAAGAACACCGCCACCCCGGACCGCCAGTCCTGCCCGAGGTGCTTGGTGAGGTAGCCGGCGGTGATCAGCCGGGCCCGGTTGTGCATCCAGCCCTGCGTCCGCAGCTGCCGCATCCCGGCGTCGACGATCGGCATCCCGGTGCGTCCCTCGGTCCAGGCCGCCACCGCGTCGTCGTCGTAGCGCCACTGCTCGGTGGCGCCCCGCCGGTACGCCGCGGTCGATATCTCCGGGAAGGCGGCGGTGACCTGGTAGTAGAAGTCCCGCCAGCAGAGCTGCCGGACGAACGGGCCGGACCGGTCCCCGGCCCGGTTCGCCACCGCCAGCGGCGACACGCAGCCGAAGCGCAGGTACGGGCTGAGCCGGGAGGTGTCGTCGCCGGCCATGTCGTCGTGCTGGTCGCCGTACCGGGTCAGGTCGGGCAGCCAGTCGGTGAGCCGCTGCCGCGCGATCCGCTCGCCGCCGGTGGCCGCGTCGGGCGAGTCGCCGGCGGGCAGCGCCGGCAGTTGGCCCACGCGGACCCGGTCGGGCAGCGCGATCCGGCGCGGCGCGGCCAACTCCTCGCGCCACCGGTTGGCCGCCCAGGCCCGGTGGTACGGGCTGAACACCCGGTAGTGGTCACCGCCGCCACCGGGCCGCAACGCGCCCGGCTCGACCACTGTCAACCCGGGAAACAGTCGCAGGTGCAATCGGTGCCGTTCGCACTCGGCGCGTAGTCGCCGCTCCCGACGGACGGCGTAGTGGCTGACGTCGGCCGAGAGCGCGACGGCCGTGGCCCCGACCTCGTCGGCCAGTCGGATCGTCTCGGCCACCGCGTCGCCGTGCCGGACCACCAGGTCGCCACCACGGTCGCGAAGCTGGGCGCGCAGGTCGGCGAGGGCCTGGTGCAGGAAGCGGGTGCGGTTGGCGGAGAGGTCGGCCAGCGCCGGGTCGAGCACGTACAGCGGCACCACCTGGTCGAAGGCCGCACAGGTGGTGGCCAGCGCCGGGTGGTCGTGCACCCGCAGGTCGCGGGTGAGGAGCACGATCGCCGTGCTCGCGGTCACCGGCTCTCCGGGTGGATCGTCGGCCCGGGGATGACGACCGGGGTACCGGTCGAGCTGAGCAGGGCCCGCGCGGCCACCGCCATCCGTCGCCGCTGCGGCACCAGGGCCCGCCGGACGAAGACGTCGTAGTCCTGCGCGGCCACCTCGTCGAGGATGCCGCCGTAGAGCGCGTACGCGGTGCGCATGCAGGCCTGCGAGGCGGGCGCGAGCATTGTGATACCCGGTGCGGCGGCGGCGTAGTGCGCCTGGGCGCGGGTCACCTCGTACTCGATCAGCTCGCGGATCCGGGACGTACCGCGACCCCGCGCGCGGGCCTCGGCCAACTCGTCGCGGGTGACCCCGAACTTCGCCAGGTCCTCGTCCGGCAGGTAGGTGCGGCCCCGGTCGAGGTCCTCGGCGACATCCCGGATGAAGTTGGTGAGCTGGAAGGCGAAGCCGAGCTGCCGGGCCGGCTCCCGGGCCGCCGCCGGGTCGGAGCTGCCCAGGATCGGCAGCATCATGGTGCCGATGACCCCCGCCGAGCCCTCCATGTAGTCGAGGAGGTGGTCGTAGGTGGGGTACGCGGTGACGGTGAGGTCCATCGCCATGCTCTTCAGAAACGACGCAAAGTCGTCCCGGTCGAGATCGAAGACGGCGATCGTGTGCAGCACGGCCGGCAGGAGTGGGTCGTCGACCGGCGCCCCGTGCAGACCGGCCACGAACTGGCTGGCCCAGTGGTCCAGCAGGGCGGCCCGCTCGGCCGGCGGCAGCTCCTCGGTGCGGTCGACGATCTCGTCCGCGTACCGGGTGAAGCCGTAGAGGGCGTGCACATGTCGTCGTTTCCAAGCGGGGAGCAGTCGGGTGGCGAGATAGTAGGTGCGGCCGTGGCGTTTGTGCAGCTCACGGCACCGGTCATAGGCAGCGGTGAGATCAGTTTCCACCGGCCCTCCTCCATTTATCGACGCACCAATCGACGCAACCCGTAGCCTAGGGTACGCTCAGCCGCATGGCCAACGACGCAGTTGCGGGCAACGTGACCCGCGTGGCGGCGGCAGGGCCGGGGGACGGGGACGATCCGGTCCGCGCCGTTCTGGCCGCGTACACCCACGATCTGGTCACGGCGGTCGACGAGACCCTGAACGCGTTCCTCACCGCCGAGGTCGACACCCTCAACGACATCGACCCATCGATGGGCAGCTTCGCCGCCACCGCGCGGGAGGCCGTCCTGGCCGGCGGCAAACGGATCCGGTCCACGTTCGCCTACTGGGGTTGGCGCGGGGCGGTCGGCGGCACCGCAGCGCTGCCGCCCGTGCTGCCCGCGCTGGCCGCGCTGGAGCTGCTGCACACCTTCGCGCTGGTGCACGACGACGTGATGGACGCGTCCACCACCCGCCGCGGTCGGCCCACCGCCCACGTCGCGTTCGCCGAACAGCACGTCGCCGCCGGCCACCGAGGTGATCCCGGCCGGTTCGGTGAGGCCGTCGCCGTGCTCATCGGCGACCTCTGCATGGTCTGGGCCGACCAGTTGCTGGCCCACGCCTCGGTGCCGTCGACCCGACTCTTCGAGGTGCGCCGCTGCTACGACCAGATGCGGGTGGAGACGGTCGCCGGGCAGTATCTCGACGTGCTCGGCGAGAACGACCCGGCCAGCTGGTCGGTCGACCGGGCGCTGCGGGTGGCCCGCTACAAGACCGCCAGTTACACCGTCCAGCGACCACTGCTCTTCGGGGCCTGCCTGGCCGGGGTGCCCGCCGACGATCCGCTGGTCTCCGCGTACACCCGTTATGGCCTGGCCGTCGGCGAGGCGTTCCAGCTCCGCGACGACCTGCTCGGCGTCTACGGCGACCCGGCGGCCACCGGCAAGCCGGCCGGGGACGACCTCCGCACCGGCAAGCCGACCACGCTGCTCATGCTGGCCCGTGAGCTGGCCACGCCGGCCCAGCTCACCGCGTTGGAGGCGGCCGCCGACGGACCGGTCGACACGCTCGCCAAGCTGGTCGCCGAGACCGGCGCGGTGACCCGGGTGGAGCAGATGATTGCCGAGCGGGTGAGTGACGCGTTGGCCGCGCTGGACGCCGCACCCGTGGACCAGACGGCGCGGACCGCGCTGACCGGGCTGGCCACCGCCGCTGCCAACCGGCGGGCCTGATGAGCGACTTGAGCGAGGAGGTGGTCACGTGCGGACGGTGACAGGACGGACGGACCGGGTGGTGGTCGTCGGGGCCGGGCTGGGCGGGCTTGCCTGCGCGCTGCACCTGGCCGGCAGCGGTCGACAGGTGACCGTGCTGGAGCGCGAGCCGGTGCCCGGCGGGCGGGCCGGACGGCTCGGCGTGGACGGCTACGAGTTCGACACCGGCCCGACCGTGCTCACCATGCCCGACCTGATCGCCGAGGCGCTCGGCGCGGTCGGCGAGGAGCTGCGCGACTGGCTGGACCTGACCCCGCTCGACCCCGCCTACCGGGCGTACTACCCGGACGGCTCGACCCTCGACGTGCTCACCGACACCACCCGGATGGCGGCCGAGATCTCCCGGGTCTGCGGGCCCCGGGAGGCCGACGGCTACCTGCGTTTCGTCGAGTACGCGCGGGAGCTGTGGCGGCTGGAGCGCACCGACTTCATCGAGCGCAACCTGGACGCGCCAACCGACCTGATCACCGGCAACCTGCTCAAGCTGATCGGCGGCGGGGCCTTCCGGCGCCTCCAGACGAAGATCAACCAGTTCTTCCGGGACCCTCGTACCCAGCGGATCTTCTCCTTCCAGGCGATGTACGCCGGCCTCGCGCCGCACGACGCGCTGGCCATCTACGCGGTCATCGCGTACCTCGACTCGGTGGCCGGGGTCTACTTCCCGCGCGGCGGCATCCACGCGGTCTCCAGGGCGATGGCCGGCGCGGCCGAGAAGCACGGCGTGCAGATCCGCTACGACGCCACGGCGACCCGGGTGGAGACCGCGAACGGCCGCGCCACCGGCGTGCTCACCGCCGACGGTGACCTGGTGCCGGCCGACGTGGTGGTGCTCAACCCCGACCTGCCGGTCGCCTACCGGGACCTGCTCCCCGCCGCGCCGCGGCGCCAGCTCACCTACTCGCCGTCCTGCGTCGTTCTGCACGTCGGCTCCCGACAGGGCTATGCGAAGATCGCCCATCACAACATCCATTTCGGACGCGCGTGGAAGGGCACCTTCGATGAGGTCATCCGACGGGGTGAGCTGATGACCGATCCGTCGCTCCTGGTGACCAACCCGAGCCGGACCGACCCCGCGGTGGCCCCGCCGGACCGGCACACCTACTACGTGCTCGCCCCGGTGCCCAACCTGCACCGGGCGCCGTTCGAGTGGCGCGGCGACCTGACCCAGCGCTACACCGACCAGCTGATCGGCACCCTGGAGGAGCGCGGCTACGTCGGTTTCGGCGCCGGGGTCGAGGTGCTCCGGGCGATCACCCCCGCCGAGTGGGAGGAGCAGGGGATGGCCGCGGGCACGCCGTTCGCCGCCGCGCACACGCTCTTCCAGACCGGCCCGTTCCGCCCGTCCAACCTGCACCGTGACCTGTCGAACGTGGTGTTCGTCGGCTCCGGGACCCAACCCGGCGTGGGCGTGCCGATGGTGCTGATCTCCGGCAAGCTCGCCGCCGGCCGGATCACCGGGGAAGGCCGATGAGCAGCCGCGAGAAGCACCTCGTCGAACTCGTCGACGAGACCGGCCAGGCCCACGGCGAGACGACCGTCGCGGCCGCGCACCAACCTCCGGGGCAGCTGCACCGGGCCTTCTCGGTGTTGCTGGTGGACCCGGACGGCCAGGTGCTGCTCCAGCGCCGAGCCGCCGTCAAGACCCGGTTCCCGCTGCGCTGGGCCAATTCCTGCTGCGGCCACCCGCAGCCCGGGGAGTCGCTCGCCGATGCGGCCAACCGACGGCTGGGCGAGGAGTTGGGCGCGGGCCCGGTCGAGCTGACCGAGGTAGACCACGTCGGGTCGCTCGGCGGCGGCTGCCTCCACCAGCGGGCGCAGCTCGCCGTCGCCGGCCACCCGCAGCGTGCCGAGCGCACCCACCGGGTGCCGACGCCAGGCGTCCAGCAGCAGGTCGACGCCCTTCTCCGGGGAGAGCCGGGCCATGTACAGGAACCCGTCACCGAGCGGCGCCGGCCGACCCGGGTCGGGTACGGAGTTCGGCTTCACCACGATGCGTTCGTCCGGAATGCCGTAGTCGCGGAGGTGGTCGGCGATCGCCGAGGTGAGCGCGACGTAGCGATCCACCGAGCGCCAGGTGCCCCGGTGCACGGCCAGGGTGGTCGCCATCAGCGCGCTCTGCACCGCCGAGTCGCGGTAGCAGCGGTGCTTGATCGCCGGCACCCCCAACGCCCGGCCCTTGCAGTCCTGACAGATCACGCCGTCGCGGAAGTAGATCCCCGACGAGCAGACCTGCCGGTAGTTGTGCACCGTCTGCACCACCGGCACGCCGTGCCGGTGCGCGGTCCGCACCACCCAGGGCGAGATCAGGGGGTACGGGTTGTGCAGGTGCAGGACGTCCGGTCGGTGCTCGGTGAGCAGCCGGCTCAGGTCGTGCTGGGCGCGCGGCGCCCAGATCGGCGAGATCGGCAGCAACGCCTTCGCCGCCTTCGACATCGACGGGATCTCGTCCGAACTGCGGATGAAGGGCAGCACCTCGACGCCAGCGGCGGTGAGCTGAGCGATCTCCGAGTCGACGATCGTGTTCTCACCGGACGGCTGGGCTTCCCGGTACCGGTTGTGTGCCACCACGATTCTCACGGGAAAGAAGGCTACCGTTGTGTCGTGCCCGAACTACCGGAGGTTGAGGCGCTCGCGGGTTACCTGCGTCAGCGCGCGGTGGGCCGGCGCGTCGATCGGCTGGAGATCGCCGCGATCAGCGCCCTGAAGACGTACCAGCCGGCGCCGACCGAGGTCGCCGGTCGGGCGGTGGTCGACGCCAGTCGGCACGGCAAGTTCCTCGATGTCCTCTTTGAGGGCGGCCTGCACCTGGTGGTGCATTTGGCGCGAGCGGGCTGGCTGCACTACCGGGAGGCGTTCCCCGCCACCACCCCGCTGCGTCCGGGCAAGGGCCCGATCGCGGTGCGGGTACGCCTGGACGACGGTTCCGGCTTCGACCTCACCGAGGCGGGCACCCAGAAGAAGCTGGCCGCGTATCTGGTCACCGACCTCGCCGAGGTCCCCGGGGTGGCCAAGCTGGGCCCGGACGCGCTCGCCGCCGATCTGCCCACCTTCGCCGAGCGGCTGCGGAGCCGGCGCGGGCAGGTCAAGGGGGTGCTGACCGACCAGTCGGTGCTGTCCGGGGTGGGCAACGCGTACTCCGACGAGATCCTGCACGCCGCGAAGTTGTCCCCGTTCGCGATCACCGATCGGCTCACCGACGCCCAGATCGCCACCCTGCACGCCGCCACCCGTCAGGTTCTCGGCGACGCGGTCGAGCGGTCCCTCGGTCAGCGGGCCGCGGAGCTCAAGGGCGAGAAGCGCTCCGGGCTGAAGGTGCACGCCCGCACCGGGCTGCCCTGCCCGGTGTGCGGGGACACCGTGCGCGAGGTGTCGTTCGCCGACTCCAGCCTCCAGTACTGCCCGACCTGTCAGACCGGCGGCAAGCCACTCGCTGACCGTCGGTTGTCCCGTCTCGTACGGTGAGTAACCCCACTCTGTGACTACGGAGCGGAATCGCCCTCACTGAGTGAAAGCTCCGGTCCGCCGTTCTCGCCAGGCGCGCATCCATCGGTATAGTGGCCCGGTCCCCGGCTTCTGAAATGGTGCGGAGCCGGCCAGATCCCGCCGGCACCATCGGCTGCCAATCTCCTTCGGGGCGGCGACCGGTCGGAGCCCGCGTGGGAGACTGGGACGGTGGGCGACCCGGGCCCTCACGCCGAGTGAGCGGCCCGTGTCATGCGGGAGGACATGGGTGAGGTGACGGCAAGCCTCCAGCGCCCGGTAACCAACGAAGGCCGGAGCAGACTCGTGCGGCACGTCGACAGCTTCGAGATCCAGCCGCCGACGCCGCCGTCACACAACGGCGTCCCTCGGTCGGCTTGGACCAGGGCACGACGCCGCGTCTCCCGTTGGCACCGCCCCTACATCGCGATCCTGCTGCTGCTCGACTTCGGCGCGGCGGCATTCGCCAGCTGGATCGCGATCCAGCTGTTCGACCAGGCCGCCTCCGGGTTCTCCGGCACCAAGCAGGACCCGACCTGGTTCCACACCATCTCCTACCTGCTGCTCCCGCTCGGCTGGGTGATCATCCTCTGGAGCAACCGGGCGTACGACCGCCGCTACCTGGGGCTCGGCCCGGACGAGTTCAAGCGGGTGATCCGGGCCGGGGTGACGGTCGCCGCGAGTGTCTCGTTCCTCGCCTTCGCCACCAAGACCGAGTTGTCCCGCTGGACTGTCGGCACGGCGCTGCTCGGTGCCCTGCTGTTGATCCTGTGGGGCCGTTTCGTGGCCCGCTGGGCGCTGCACTACATCCGGCGGCGGGCCGGCCAGGCCGCGCACCGGATGGTGCTGGTCGGCACCCTGCCCGAGTGCCTGGAGGTCTACGCGGCGGTCACCCGCAGCCCGGCCGCCGGGCTGATGCCCGTCGCCATCCACATCACCGACGGGTACGCGGCGGCCCGAGGCATGCCGACCCCGGTTCCGGTGTACGCCGGACGCGACGTCCTGGCCCTGGTCCGTGAGGTCGGTGGGGACACCATCGCCGTCTGCGGGTCGGCCAGCGCCGAGCCGGGCGAGCTGCGCCGGCTGGCCTGGCAGTTGGAGGGCTCCGGTGTCGACCTGGTGGTCGCCCCGCAGCTGACCGACATCGCCGGGCCCCGGGTGCACATCCGGCCGATCGAGGGTCTGCCGCTGCTGCACGTCGAGGAGCCGACCCTCTCCGGGCCGGCGTTGCTGGCCAAGAACCTGATGGACCGGGTCGCCGCCGGCCTCGGCCTGCTGCTGCTGGTCCCGCTCTTCCTGGCCATCGCCGTGGCGATCCGGATCTCCGACCCCGGGCCGGTCTTCTTCCGCCAGCCCCGGGTGGGGCACGAGGGGCGCACGTTCCGGGTGTGGAAGTTCCGGACCATGTACGTCAACGCCGAGGACCGGCTGGCCAGCCTGGTCGACCGGAACGAGACCGACGGCATGCTGTTCAAGATGAAGGAGGACCCCCGGGTCTTCCCGGTCGGCCGTTTCCTCCGGGCCACCTCGCTGGACGAACTGCCGCAGCTGATCAACGTGCTGTGGGGCGAGATGTCGCTTGTCGGCCCCCGCCCGCTGCCGGCCGACGACGGCGACTTCCTGGGTGACGTCCGCCGCCGCCTGCTGGTCCGTCCCGGCATGACCGGCCTGTGGCAGGTCTCCGGCCGCTCCGACCTGTCCTGGGACGAGTCGGTCCGACTGGACCTCTACTACGTCGACAACTGGTCGCTCGCGTACGACCTGAGCATCCTGTGGCGCACCGTCGGAGTGGTGCTCGCCCGCAAGGGCGCGTACTAGAGGGTTGGCGCGCCGGCTCGCAGGGGCGAGGATCGCTGCGTGGCTGCCAACCTCTCCGCCGTGGTCGGCGTCGTCTCACTCGTCACCGCGCTGACCGCCGCCCTGTTGGCGGTGCTGCGGCTGCGGGCCCGCCGTGGCATCGCCACCGCCACCCAGCGGGCCACCTACGAGGTGCTGCACACCGCCGGCCTGGCCGCCGAGCCGCTGCGCGCCGGGCTGAGCGAGGCGGGCGCGGCGAAGGCCGTACGCCATCTGCGGGCTCTGGTGGGCGCGGCCGGGCTGGCGCTCACCGACGCCGACCGGCTGCTGGCCCTCGACGGGCGCGGCACGCACCACGGAGAGCAACTGCTCGCGGCGGCCCAGCGGACGGTGGGTTCCGGCCGCTCGACGGTGCTGGGTGAGCAGGAGTTGCACTGCGACCGGGTCGACTGCCCGATCCGTGGGGCGGTGGTCGCGCCGTTGCTGGGGGCGGACGGGCGGGTGGTGGGCGCGCTGGTGGCGGTCGCCGACAGCCCACCGCCTCCGGGGTTGGTGCAGGCCACCCTGGAGACGGCGCACTGGGCCGGCAACCAGCTCGCCCTGGCCGAGTTGGACTCGTCGCGGGAGCGGCTGGCCCGCGCCGAGATCCGTGCGTTGCGGGCGCAGATCAGCCCGCACTTCATCTACAACGCGCTGACCGCGATCGGCTCGTTCGTGCGCACCGACCCGGAGCGGGCCCGGGAGCTGATCCTGGAGTTCGCCGAGTTCACCAGGTACTCGTTCCGGGCGCACGGCGAGTTCACCACGCTGGCCGAGGAGCTGCGGTCGATCGACCGTTACCTGACCATCGAGCGGGCCCGGTTCGGCGACCGGTTGCAGGTGCGGTTGCAGATCGCCCCGGAGGTGCTGCCGGTGACGCTGCCGTTCCTCTGCCTCCAGCCGTTGGTGGAGAACGCGGTTCGCCACGGGTTGTCCCGCAAGCCGGGCACGGGCATGGTGAGCATCGAGGCCCGGGACGCGGGCGCCGAATGCCACATCACGGTGGAGGACGACGGAGTGGGAATGGATCCGACGACGCTCACCGCCGGCATCGCCGAGCTGGCCCGCGGCACCGGCGACCCGGGTGACGACACGGGCCAGCACGTCGGCCTCTCCAACGTCGACGAGCGGCTGCGGTCGGTCTTCGGGGACCGGTTCGGCCTGGTCGTGGAAACCGGGCTGGGCTCGGGCACGAAGGTGAGCATGCGGGTGCCGAAGTTCCACCCCGGCGTACGGGCAGGGTCGTGAGCGAGCGAACCGGGACGGGCGCGGTGAACGCTGCCGGTTTCCTGCGCGTCCTCGCGGTGGACGACGAGCCGCCCGCGCTCGACGAGCTGGCGTACCACCTGCGGGCCGACCCCCGGGTGGCCCGGTTGCACACGGCCGGGGATGCCACCGAGGCGCTGCGGCTGCTGCGCGACGGCGACGTGGACGTGGTCTTCCTGGACATCCGGATGCCCGGCCTGGACGGCATGGAGCTGGCCCGGGTGCTGCGCCGCTTCGCCCGGCCACCGGCGATCGTGTTCGTCACCGCGTACGACGACGGCGCGGTGGACGCCTTCGACCTGGGCGCCACCGACTACGTGCGGAAACCGGTTCGCGCCGACCGGTTGGCCGAGTCGTTGCGCCGGGTGATCGGCTCGCGAGTGGTGCCGTCGCACCCGGCGGCGCTGGCCCGCGCGGAGGAGGACCCGACCATCCCCATCGAGTTGGCCGGCACCACCCGGATGCTGCCCCGTTCGGCGGTGCGCTGGGTGGAGGCGCAGGGCGACTACGCCCGGTTGCACACCGCGGAGGGGTCGCACCTGGTGCGCGTCTCGCTGGCCACGCTCGCGGAGCGCTGGGCCGATGCCGGGTTCGTCCGGGTGCACCGGTCGTATCTGGTGCAGTTGAAGTTGATCGCGGAGTTGCGGCTGGTCAACTCCGGCTACGTGGTGGTGATCGACTCCACCGAGCTGCCGGTGAGCCGGCGGCACACCCGGGAGCTGAAGGACAAGCTGGTCAGGGCCGCGAAGCAGGATTGGAGTCGCTGAGCCGGGAATGGGAGCAGCCCTACCGTACGTTGTACGCTAGTCCGTACGACTTCCGGGAGGCTTGCCGTGACCGAGACCCCGTTCGACGCCGAATCCGAGTTCGACCGCCAACTCGACCGACTGGTGCAGCTCGGTTACCCCGCCCTCGCCGGTCTGACCGAGAGCGCCTTGCGCGACCTGGTCGCGCCACTGCGGGCCAGGGCGGTCGAGGGCACCGTCGGGCTGCCCGCCCCGACCGACGCCCGGGTGCCGTTCCTGCTGGTCACCACCCGGGACCTGATCGGGGTGCCGGAACGGGTGGAGTTGACCACCCTGGCCGGCAAGCGCAAGCCGGGCGTCGTCGACCGGAACTACGCAGAGGACGACCTGCCCCGCTTCGACCCGATCAAGGAGTTGGAGGTGCCGGCCGGGCCGGCGTACCTGCTCTTCGACGTCGACCGGGGCGAGGAGTTCCGCAACCTGGCGCCGGCCACCGCCCTGGAGGGGATCACCGCTCAGGGCCGGCTGCCGCTCAGCATCGACGAGGGCCTCGCCTTCATCACGCTGCACCCGGCCGCGTTGGCGAGCAACAGGTGCTTCTCGCTTGTCGGCTCCCGCTGCGGCGACAAGCGGGTGCCGGCGCTCTGGATCAGTCAGGGGGCACCCAAGCTGGGCTGGTGCTGGTACGGCAACCCGCACACCTGGCTCGGCTCCGCCTCGGCCCGGCCGGAGCGCATCGGCCTGGAGTGACCGCGGGCCGTCCGTGATCAACTCGCGTTCCTGGAAGTCGGGCCATCCCACCGGCTCGGATGGCCCGACTTCCGGGAAAGCGAGTGGGTCAAGCCCCGGGGTCAGAAGATGTCGGCCAGCGGCAGGGCGAGGGGGAACGGCCGCTCCGTGCGATAGACCTCGCCGACCGGCAGAACGGTCTGCTCGCGGTAACCGCCCGCGCCGTTCACCAGCACGGTCAGGGTCTGCTTGCGGGGCTCCACCAGCCAGTAGATCGGGATGCCGACGGCCGCGTACTCGTGACGTTTGAGCACCAGGTCACGGCCGGCGTTGCTCGGCGGGATCACCTCGACGACGAGAAGCACGTCGACCGGGTCGAGGGCGGCACCGCCGTTGTCCAGTGCGCTCTCACCGGCGACGAAGAGATCAGGCACGAAGTACGACGAGCGTTTCGCACTCACCCCGATGTCCTGACCCACGAGCACACCGGCGGGGGCCTGCCGGTCGAGGATCCGACGGAGGCGGTTGGCGACCGCGCCATGGAAGACGTCCGCATGGGGGGACACGAGCAGGCTCCCGTCGAAGATCTCGTAGACCTGGTCGTCCTCGGGGAGGCTCTGGAGGTCGTCCACCGTCCAGGCGTCGCCCCAGCCGGGCCGGGCAGGGTTGGTCACCGTCACACCTCCTCTCTACCGGACCACCCTGACAGCTCGGTCGGTTGTCCACAACGAGCCTTGGGAGTTCCCCCACGCCAGCCGGGATGGCCCCGGGGTTATCCACAGGCGTAAACGGTTTTCCACAGGTTATGCACAACGCCACGCACCGGTGTGCACGACACCGTCGGGCGGCTCTGCTTGACAATCGCGTACGGCGGGCGAGACTGCCGGGGTGGCCAAGCAACTCCCTGACGTGGGGTCGGGCGGCGCGGTTCCGCCGCCCCGGCGGTCCCGGATCGTGCTGGCCGACATCACCCGGCAGGACACCCGCGCCGAGCGGACCCGCGCCGAGCTGGCCCAGCAGACCCAGGTCGGCGAGGCGCTGGTCCGCGGCCTGGTCCGGGCCCAACTGGCGCTGGCGCTGCGGCTGTCCCTGGTGGTGGCCATCGGGTTGGGCGGGCTCCCCTGGCTGTTCGCGATCGCGCCCTCGCTCGGCCGGACCACCGTCGCCGGTGTCAACCTGCCGTGGCTGCTGCTCGGGGTGGCCTCCTTCCCGTTCCTGATCGCCGTGGGCTGGGCGTACGTGCGGCTGGCCGAGCGCAACGAGCAGGACTTCACCGACCTGGTGCAACGGCCGGAGCACTGAGGTGGGCAACGACTTCGTGGTCCCGGCCATCGTCGCGGTCACCCTGGTCACCGTCGGGATCGGCTTCTACGGGCTGCGGTTGGCCCGGACCACGTCCGACTTCCTGGTGGCGTCCCGGGCGATCAGTCCGACGTGGAACGCCGCCGCCATCGGCGGGGAGTACCTGTCGGCGGCGAGCTTCCTCGGCATCGCGGGGCTGGTCCTCAAGTACGGCGTGGACGTGCTCTGGTACCCGGTCGGGTTCGCCGCCGGCTACCTGGCGCTGTTGCTCTTCGTGGCCGCGCCGCTGCGCCGCTCCGGGGCGTTCACCCTGCCCGACTTCTGCGAGCTGCGGTTGGGGTCGCGTCGACTCCGCATCCTGGCCACCGCCTTCGTGATCTTCATCGGTTGGCTGTATTTGGTGCCGCAACTCCAGGGGGCCGGGCTGACCCTGGCCACGGTGGCCGGCTCGCCGTACCCCCTCGGCGCCCTGCTGGTGGCCGCCGTGGTCACCGCGAACGTGGCGCTGGGCGGGATGCGCGCGATCACCTTCGTGCAGGCGTTCCAGTACTGGCTCAAGCTGACCGCTCTCGCCGTACCGGTGATCTTCCTGGCCCTGCAGTGGCAGGCCGACGGCCGCCCGGCGGTGACCCCGCCCGACGGGCCGACGTTCCGGGCCGCGACCACCGTCGTGGTCGAGCACCGCGCGACCCTCACCCTGCCCGATGGTGACATCCGGGAGGTACGCCCCGGCGACGAGCTGACCTTCGCCGCCGGTGATCCGGTGCCGGACGTGTCCGGGGTGGCCACCGACGCCAACGACTGGTTGCTGCCCAGCGCCGCCGGTGACGACGACCGCGGCCTGTTCGCCACGTACTCGCTGATCCTGGCCACCTTCCTGGGCACCATGGGCCTGCCGCACGTGCTGGTGCGCTTCTACACCAATCCGGACGGCGCGGCGGCCCGCCGGACCACCCTGGTCGTGCTCGCGTTGGTCGGCGCGTTCTACCTGCTGCCCACCCTGTACGGGGTGCTCGGCCGGATCTACACCCCGCAACTGCTGCTCAGCGGCCAGACCGACGCGGTGGTGGTGCTGCTACCCGAAGCGGCCCTCGGCGACGGGCTGGTCGGGCGGCTGCTCGCCGCGCTGGTCGCCGCGGGCGCGTTCGCGGCGTTCCTCTCCACCTCGTCCGGGCTGCTGACCAGCGTCGCAGGGGTGATCTCGACGGACGTGCTCGGTCGGGGCTCGGTACGCGGGTTCCGGCTGGCCACCGTCATCGCCGGTGGTGTGCCGGCGGTGCTGGCGCTGCACGTCTCCGGACTGGACGTGTCGCAGGTCGTCGGGCTGGCCTTCGCGGTCGCCGCGTCGAGCTTCTGCCCGCTGCTGGTGCTCGGCATCTGGTGGCGCGGGCTGACCGATGTGGGCGCCACCGCCGGCGTGGTGGCCGGCGGCGGCGCGGCGATCGGCGCGGTGCTGGTCACCGTGCTCGGCCCACCCCTGTCCGGCTGGCCGGCCACGCTCATCGCGCAGCCGGCCGCCTGGACGGTGCCGCTGGCCTTCACCGTGATGGTCGCCGTCTCGATGGCGACCCGCCGCCGAGCCCCGGCCGACGTCGCCGCCACCATGCTCCGCCTGCACACCCCGGAAGCCCTCCGCATGCAGTGATCGCAGCTGCCGCAGATCCTGCCTCCGCGATCTTGCACTTTCTGTCGCGGCAGAAGGCGCATATCTGCCCAGGTCGACGACAGAACCTGCAAGATCGGCGTGGTTCTCCTTCTCGGGGCCTTTGTCCGCCTCGGGGATGATCGCGGGTCCGCCCGTCGCCGGACGGCGGAACTGGCGATCGACGGATAACGTCGGCGCATGACTGTTGAGCACCCCGCGCTCGCACTGCGTGGCCTGGCCAAGCGGTTCGACGGCACGATCGCGGTGGCCGGCGTCGACCTGGACGTCCCCGCCGGTTCCTTCTACGGCCTGCTCGGCCCGAACGGGGCCGGCAAGACCACCACGCTGTCGATGGCGGTCGGGCTGTTGCGACCGGACGCCGGCTCGGCCTGGGTGCTCGGGCACGACGTCTGGCAGGACCCGGTCACCGCCAAGCGGCTGCTCGGTGTGATGCCCGACGGGGTCCGGCTGTTCGACCGGCTGACCGGGGCGGAGCTGCTGGCGTACAACGGGTTGTTGCGGGGGATGGACCCGGCGGTGGTCGACCAGCGGGCCGCCGAGCTGCTGGACGTGCTGGCGCTCGGTGACGCCGGTCGGACGCTTGTGGTGGACTACTCGGCGGGCATGAAGAAGAAGATCGGCCTGGCCTGCGCGCTGCTGCACGGCCCCCGGGTGCTGGTGTTGGACGAGCCGTTCGAGGCGGTCGACCCGGTCTCCGCCGCGCTGATCCGGGACATCCTCACCCGGTACGCGGCCGCCGGCGGCACGGTGGTGTTCTCCAGTCACGTGATGGAGGTCGTCGAGCGGCTCTGCTCGCACGTGGCGATCCTGGCCGGCGGCACCATCAAGCGGGTCGGGACCATCGACGAGGTCCGTGGCGGTCGCTCGTTGGAACAGGTCTTCGTCGAGGTGGTCGGCGGGCGCACCGCGACCGGCCAGGAGCTGTCGTGGCTCTCCCAGTGAGCGCGGACGCCACCCCCGCCGCGCCGGTACGGTCGGTCTCCGCTCGCCACTTCGTGCGGCTCAAGCTGCGGGTGATGGGCAACAACTTTCGGGGCCAGGGCTGGCGGATCGCCCTGTTCGTCGGCGGCGCGTTGCTCGGGCTGTGGTTCGCCGCCAGCGGTTTCTTCCTGTTCGCCGCGCCGGGCCTGACCGACAACGGCCGGTACGCGGTCCTGGTCGCGGCGGCGGGCGGCGGGCTGCTGGTGCTCGGTTGGCTGCTTCTGCCACTGGTCTTCTTCGGTGTGGACGAGACACTGGACCCGGCCCGGTTCGCGCTGCTGCCGCTGCCCCGGCGCACCCTGGTGACCGGCCTGTTCGCGGCGGCCCTGATCAGCGTGCCGGCGCTGGCGGTGCTCATCGCGTCGTTCGGGTTGGTGCTGACCGCCTGGTCGTTGGGGGGCTGGTCGGCGGGGTTGGTCGCCGTCGTGGGTGTGCTCGCCGGGCTGCTGCTCTGTGTGGCCGCCAGCCGGGCGGTGACAAGCGCCTTCGCCACCATGTTGCGGTCCCGACGGGTCCGCGACCTGGCGGCCGTGCTGCTGGCGGTGACGGCCGCGCTGCTCGGCCCGTTGCAGGTCTTCGGCCTCGCCGCGCTGCGGGAGGCGGACTGGGCCCGGTTGACCGGTGCGGCGACGGTGATCGGTTGGACGCCGTTGGGCGCTCCGTGGACCGTCGGCATCGACGTGGCCCAGGGGCGGGTGTGGGCGGCACCGGTCAAGTTGCTGATCACGGTGGTGGCGCTCGGTGCCCTGCTGTCCTGGTGGTCCCGGTCGCTCGAGTCGGCGATGGTGGGTGCGGCGAGCGCCGGTAAGGCCCCGGTACGACGCGGAGTTGCCGGCGGTGCAGTCGCCCAACTGTTTCCCCGGGTCGCCGGCTGGACCCGCCGGGACCAATTCGGTGCCCTGGTCGCCAGGGAGGCCCGCTACTGGTGGCGGGACGCTCGCCGCCGAGCCAACCTGATCACGATCGCGGTGGTCGGCATCTTCGTGCCAGTGATGATCAACGTTACCGGCGGGGACTTCGCGGCCATGGAGGACGAGGGGTTGACGGCGGCTGCCAGCGACAGCTCACCTGTCGTGGTCACCATCTCGATGGTCTTCGTGGGCGTGCTCGCCGCCGTCACGCTCGCCAACCAGTTCGGCTTCGACGGCAGCGCGTACGCCGCGAACGTGGTGGCCGGGGTGCCCGGCCGGGTCGAGCTGCGGGCCCGGATGACGGCCTTCTCGCTGTACGTGCTGCCCATGCTGGCGGTCGTCGCGGTGGTGCTGTCGGTGCTGCTCGGTCAACCGGGTTGGATCGGGCTCACGGCCGGAAGCCTGGTCGCCACCTACGGCGCCGGGCTGGCGGTCAACAGCCTGGTCTCGGTGCTGGGGGCGTACTCGCTGCCGGAGACGAGCAACCCGTTCGCCATGAACAGCGGTGCGGGCCTGGCGAAAGGGCTGCTCACCCTGCTGGCCATGCTCTCCTCGGCGGTCGCCGCGGTGCCGATGGTGGTGGCCGCCGCGCTGCTCGGTGACGCCTGGCTCTGGTTGGCCCTGCCGGTCGGCGTCGCGTACGGGCTGGGGGCGGCGCTGCTGGGCGCCTACCTGGCCGGCGACGTGCTGGACCGACGCCAACCGGAGCTGCTGGCCACGGTCACCCCTCGCCGCTGAGCGCGGACCATCCCATCCGGCCGAACGCCGGTCCGCGGCGCCCGCCCCTCGTTATGGTGCGAGCAGTCGGGGACGAGGGGGCAGTCGGCATGGGCTCGCACACGCGCTACCGCAGCATCGTCGTCGACGGGCTCTCGGTCTTCTACCGGGAGGCGGGGGCACCGGACGCGCCCGTGCTGCTGCTCCTGCACGGCTTCCCGTCCTCGTCGCGCATGTTCGAGCCGCTGTTCGACCGGCTCGCCGACCAGTTCCGGCTGATCGCGCCGGACTACCCCGGCTTCGGGCACAGCGCCGCCCCGGATCCGCGGAGCCCCTACACCTTCGACCGGATCGCCGAGACGATGGCGGGTTTCGTCGCCGCCGTCGGCGTGGAGGACTACCTGCTCTACGTGCAGGACTACGGCGGGCCGGTGGGGTTCCGGATGGTCCTCGCCGATCCGGGCCGGCTGCGCGGCCTCATCGTGCAGAACGCGGTGACCCACGACGCGGGGCTGGGCCCGCTCTGGGGCACCCGCCGGGCCTTCTGGCAGGACCGGGCCGCGCACGAGGCGGCGGTCCGGGAGAACGTCCTCTCGCCGGCGGCGATCCGGACCCGGCACGTCGGCAACGATCCGGACCCGGAGCGGTACGACCCCGACCTGTGGGCCGACGAGCACGCCTTCCTCAGTCGCCCCGGGGAGATCGAGCGTCAACTGGACCTCCAGTACGACTACCGGACCAACGTCGCCTCGTACCCGACCTGGCAGGAGTGGCTCCGGCGGACCCAGCCGCCGCTGCTGGTGGTCTGGGGTCGGTACGACACCTCGTTCGAGGTCTCGGAAGCCGAGGCGTACCGCTCCGACGTGCCGGGGGCGGAGGTGCACCTGCTCGACGGCGGGCACTTCGTGCTCGACACGAGACCGGACGAGGTGGCCGCCCTGATTCGCTCCTTTGCCGGTCAAGTTCGGGCGACGGGCGGGGCGGGTCACAATGTTTCACGTGAATCATGAGCCGGGTGCCGAGATCCACCACACCGACCCGTTCGCGGTGCCGACCGGGCAGCGGTCGCCGGTACGCCGGCTGCGTGGTCGCCTCGCCGCACCGGTGACCCTCTGGACGGCGCCCGGCCCGGCCGGGCTGACCGTCTCGTCCACCCTGGTGGCCGAGGGGGAACCGGACCGGCTGCTCGGGCTGATCGACCCGGAGTCCGACCTGTGGGCGGCCGTCGAGGAGTCGGGGCGGTTCGCGGTCACGCCGCTCGGCCCGCCACACCGGCAACTCGCCGACCGGTTCGCCGGCCTCTTCCCTGCCCCGGGCGGGCTCTTCGCCACCGGCACGTGGACCGAGACGCCGTACGGGCCGGTCCCGGCGGACGCCGGCGGCTGGGCCGGGTGCCGGCTGGACACCGCCCGGGAGTACGGCTGGGGCCTGCTGGTCGAGGCCACGATCGAGGCGGTCGACCTGGCCGAGGAGGCCGCTCCGCTGCTGCACTACCGCGGTCGCTATCACGAGCTGCCGGCCTGAACGGACGCCCCACCCGGGGGTGACCGATC
Source organism: Micromonospora foliorum (assembly GCF_022229015.1). Taxonomy (GTDB): domain Bacteria; phylum Actinomycetota; class Actinomycetes; order Mycobacteriales; family Micromonosporaceae; genus Micromonospora; species Micromonospora foliorum. The sequence continues at coordinate 3,539 of NZ_JAKKFF010000054.1, read as the reverse complement.
ACCGCAGTGACCTGAGTCACCTGGCGCAGCCAGTCAACCGCTCGGCGCACTCGCCGACCGGCGTCGATCTCAGCCTTCCCTGCCGGGGAGTGCGCTCTTTACGGTGCGCGAAACTCCTCTGACGCCTGTGAAGGTGGTGATCCACAAATGTCCACGGACACACCCGCTCCGGCCGCTTCCCAGTCGGACAAGTACCTGGCCGTACAACGGTCGGACGAGTTCGCCGGGCTGCGGCGTGCGCTGCGCGGCTTCGTCTTCCCGATGACCGTCGCTTTCTTCCTGTGGTATGCGCTCTACGTCATTCTCTCCGCGTACGCCCGGGACTTCATGGGCACGAAGCTGTTCGGCAGCAACATCAACGTCGCGCTGGTCTTCGGCCTGCTCCAGTTCGTCTCCACGTTCCTGATCGCCTGGCTCTACTCCCGGTACGCGGACCGGAAGATCGACCCCATCGCGGACCGGATCCGCGCCGAGATCGGGGAGGTGACCCGTGAAGACGGTTCACGCGGTTGAGACGTTCCTCGCGGCGGAGGCGGGCAACCACACCGCCCGCAACCTGACCATCACGCTCTTCCTGGTCTTCGTGGCGGTGACCCTGGGCATCACCATCTGGGCCAGCCGGCAGACCAAGACGGCTACCGACTTCTACGCGGGCGGCCGGTCCTTCTCCGGCTTCCAGAACGGCATGGCGATCGGCGGCGACTACATGTCGGCCGCGTCGTTCCTCGGCATCGCCGGCATCATCGCGCTGTACGGCTACGACGGCTTCCTCTACTCGATCGGCTTCCTGGTCGCCTGGCTGGTGGCCCTGCTGCTGGTCGCGGAGCTGCTGCGCAACTCGGGCCGGTACACGATGGCGGACGTGCTGGCGTTCCGGATGCGTCAGCGTCCGGTGCGTACGGCGGCGGCGGTCTCCACCATCACGGTGTCGATCTTCTACCTGCTCGCGCAGATGGTGGGCGCCGGCGCGCTTGTCGCGTTGCTGCTCGGCATCCGGCCGGGGACGACCTTCCTCGGCATGGACGCGTCCACCGCGAAGATCGCCACCATCGTCATGGTCGGTGCGCTAATGATCATCTACGTCACCGTGGGCGGGATGAAGGGCACCACCTACGTGCAGATCGTCAAGGCGTTCCTGCTCATGGGTGGCGCGCTGCTGATGACGATCCTGGTGCTGGCGAAGTTCAACTTCAACCTGTCGGAGCTGCTCGGCCAGGCGGCCGCGGCCTCCGGCAAGGGCAACGCGTTCCTCGAACCCGGGTTGCGGTACGGCGTCGAGGTCGCCGGCAACTCGACGCAGACCTTCTACAACAAGGTGGATCTGCTGTCCCTGGGTATCGCCCTGGTGCTCGGCACCGCCGGTCTGCCGCACATCCTGATCCGCTTCTACACGGTGCCGACCGCGAAGGCGGCCCGTAAGAGCGTGCTCTGGGCGATCGGCATCATCGGCACGTTCTACCTGCTCACCCTGGCCCTCGGCTTCGGTGCGGCGGCGTTGGTGGGCAGCCAGGCGATCACGGCACAGGACAAGGCCGGCAACACCGCCGCGCCGCAGTTGGCCGAGGCGCTCGGCATCGACTTCTTCGGCGGCGAACTGGGCGGGGCAGCCCTGCTCGCGATCATCGCGGCGGTCGCCTTCGCCACCATCCTCGCGGTGGTCGCCGGGTTGACGTTGGCCTCGTCGTCCAGCCTGGCGCACGACTTCTACGCGAACGTGCTGAAGAAGGGTGAGGCGTCGGAGCGGCAGGAGGTGCGGGTCGCCCGGATCTCCGCCCTGGTGATCGGCGCGGTGTCGATCGCCCTGTCGATCTACGCGCAGAACCTCAACGTGGCGTTCCTGGTGGCGCTGGCCTTCGCCGTCGCCGCCTCGGGCAACCTGCCAGCGATCCTCTACAGCCTCTTCTGGCGGCGGTTCAACACGTCCGGCGCGGTGTGGGCGATCTACGGGGGGCTGCTCTCGGCCGTACTGCTGGTGTTCTTCTCGCCGGTGGTCTCCGGTGCGGCGACCTCGATGTTCCCGGACCACGACTGGCAGTGGTTCCCGCTGTCCAACCCGGGCATCCTCTCCATCCCGTTCGGTTTCCTCTGCGGGTGGATCGGCACCGTCATCTCCAAGGAGCACGACGAGGACAAGTACGCGGAGCTGGAGGTGCGCGCCCTCACCGGCGCCGGCGCCCACTGATCGCGCCACCTCCACAGCGGGGTCCCCTGTCGACGCGCGACGTCAACAGGGGACCCCGTCCGCGAATTCGGCGGTCGGTAGGCTGAGCGGTATGAAGGTTGCTGAGCGCTTTGGTTCCGGTCACCGCGTCCTCGTCACCGGCGGAGCTGGCTTCGTCCCGTCGCACCTGGTGGACGCCCTGATCGCCCGGGGTTGCACGGTGGTGGCGCTGGACAACTTCGTGACCGGCTCCAAGGAGAACGTCGCCCACCTGCTGGACCGGCCGACCTTCACCCTCGTCGAGGCGGACATCTCCGACGGGCTGCCGACCCACCACCCGGCGTTGGCCGAGCGGTTCGACGCGATCCTGCACATGGCCTCCCCGGCCAGCCCCACCGACTTCGCCCAACTGCCGGTGGAGATCCTCCGGGTCGGCTCGGTGGGCACCCTGCACCTGCTGGAGCGCGCGGTCGCCGACGGCGCCCGGTTCCTGATGGCCTCCACCAGCGAGGCGTACGGGGACCCGAAGGAGCACCCGCAGCGGGAGACCTACTGGGGAAACGTCAACCCGATCGGTGTCCGCAGCGTCTACGACGAGGCCAAGCGCTTCTCCGAGGCCGCGACGATGGCGTACCACCGCTACCGCGGGCTCGACGCGGCGATCGTCCGGATCTTCAACACGTACGGCCCGCGGATGCGCCCGGACGACGGCCGCGCCATCCCGACCTTCATCTCGCAGGCGCTGCGCGGTGAGCCGATCACCGTGCACGGCACGGGCAACCAGACCCGGTCCATCTGCTTCGTCGAGGATCTGGTGCGCGGCATCCTGCTGCTGCTCGACTCGACCGAGACGGGTCCGGTCAACTGCGGCACCGAGCACGAGCTGACCATGCGGCAACTCGCCGAGTTGATCGTGTCGCTCTCCGACAGCACCTCGAAGGTGACCTATGTCACCCGCAGCTCGGACGACCCGGAGATGCGCCGGCCAGATCTCACGCTGGCTCGTGAACTGCTCGGATACGAGCCGTCGGTCGCGCCCGAAGACGGCCTGCGACGCACGATCGAGTACTTCCGGGCGCGGCTAGGGTAACCGGATCTCCGCGTACGCCCGCCGCTGAGTGTCGCCTGAAGGCGGCGGTGGCTCCCGCTACGTACCCTGAGTTACATGTCCGCGACCTCGTCTGCCGGCGTCCCGCATCCGTACCTGCATCGCAGCGCCGGGCGCGCGTCGGTGCCCGGCCCCGACCGGGGCGCCTCCGGGCGTGCCCGTCCGACCGAGGCACGCTTCTACCCGTCGTACGACGAGGAGCAGCCTCGCTCCGGCGGCCCGGCAGGGCCCGTCGGGCCTGGCGGCCCGGGTGACGCCGGTGGCCCGGGG
>NZ_JAKKFF010000539.1 GCF_022229015.1 Micromonospora foliorum | reverse complement strand
AGCCGGCGCTGCGCCGCGCGGCCCGCGCGCATCCCCGGGCCGCCGCCGCGCTCGCCGACACCTGGCAGCGGCTGCCCCTGGCGGACGCCTCGACCGCCGTACTGCTGAACGTCTTCGCCCCCCGAAACGGCGCCGAGTTCCACCGGGTGCTCGACCCGGCCGGCACGCTGCTGGTGGTCACGCCGGACACCGACCATCTCGCCGAGTTGGTGGACGCCCTCGACCTGCTGCGGGTGGACCCGGACAAGGCCGATCGGGTGACCGACAGCCTGGGCGGGCACTTCACCCTGGTCAGCTCGGCGGCGCACCGGGTGGAGCTCGCCCTGAGCCGGGCGGAGGTCGCCACCCTGGTCGGGATGGGCCCGAGCGCCTGGCACACCGACCCGGAAGCGCTCGCCGCCCGGCTGGCCGCCCTGCCCGAGCCGGTCCGGGTGACGGTGGCGGTCCGGGTGGACGCGTACCGGCCCCGCTGAGCTCAGGTGGAGAGGTCGACCTCTTCCCAGCCGGGGGGCTCGTCGTGGTACGGCCCGCGCAGGATCACCGCCCACTCCAGCGCCCAACGCCGTTGCCCGATCGCGTTCGCGTCGACCAGGCCCGGCGCACGACGGCCGCCGCGCTCGGTCTCCAGGTACGCCCAGTCCAGGCAGTAGTGCAGGTCGAGCAGGGCGGCCGCGTCGGCCGGGTGCTGCGGCGCCGTGAGGATCCGGGACCGCCAGTGCGGGAAGGTCTCCCCCTCGGCGATGTGCGGCAACCGCTCGACCAGCCGCTCGTCGACGGCGAGCGTCGGGTCGAGCTGCTTGCTCAGCCCGAGCACCCAGGCCAGCGCGAAGAGCGCGTCGTGATGCAGCACGAACGACCGGTGGTCGCCCTTGCCGCCCATCACGAACTGCCACTCCGGCGGGGTGACCATGTCGACCAGGTGCGAGCCGAGCAACCAGCTCATCGCCGCCTGCGGGGGCATCCCGAAACAGCGGGCCAGGATCAGGTGCAGCACCGCGATCCGCGCCTCGATCTCCACGGTCGGGCGCAGGTCGATCTGGTCACCCGGCTCCCAGACGAGGGGAAACTGGGCCGGCGGCAACGGCAGGCCGAGCCGGGACAGCTCGTCCAGGCTCGCCTCGCGCACCTCACGTGGGTCGGGGGCAGCAACGGTCACGGCGGATCTTCCTGTCTGCTCGCGCCGGCGCAAGGCCGGTTGTCCCCCCTTGGCCTGCGACAATAGCGCTCCCACGTGACCGGCACCACGCCAGGGCGACGCCGGATGGATCAGCCGATGCGTTCGATGACCAACGACGTCGCCGCCGGGGCCGTCGACGCGATCCGGACCGCGTTGGCGGCCTCGGTCAGCGCGGCCGGAATCCGCGTCGCGTCCTCGGCCCGCAGCTCGTAGAGCGGGTCACCGGCCCGCACCTCGTCACCTGGCCGCTTGTGCAACACCACACCGGCCGGCACGCTGACCGGGTCCTCCTTGCGCGCCCGACCCGCGCCGAGCCGCCACGCCGCAACCCCCATGGCGTACGCGTCGACGGCCGCGACGTACCCGTCCCGCTCGGCGCGGACCACCTCCACCTCGGCGGCGTTCGGCATCGGCGCGTCCGGGTCGCCGCCCTGCGCCCGGATCATCGCCCGCCAGGAGTCCATGGCCCGGCCATCGCGCAGCGCCGCCGCCGGATCGGCGTCCGGCAGGCCGGCGGCGTCGAGCATCTCCCGGGCCAGGGCGAGGGTCAGCTCCACCACGTCGGCCGGTCCACCACCGGCCAGCACCTCGACCGACTCGGTCACCTCGACCGCGTTGCCGATCGCCAGGCCGAGCGGGGTGGACATGTCGGTGAGCAGGGCAACCGTCCGCACCCCGTGCGCACCGCCCAGCTCGACCATGGTGCGCGCCAACTCGCGGGCCTGGTCGACGGACTTCATGAAGGCGCCCGAGCCGACCTTGACGTCGAGGACCAGCGCCCCGGTGCCCTCGGCGATCTTCTTGCTCATGATCGAGCTGGCGATCAGCGGGATCGCCTCCACGGTGCCGGTCACGTCGCGCAGCGCGTACAGCTTGCGGTCGGCGGGGGCGAGCCCGGCACCGGCCGCGCAGATCACCGCACCGACCTCGTCCAACTGGGCGATGAACTCGTCGTTGCTCACGGTGGCCCGCCAGCCCGGGATGGACTCCAACTTGTCCAGCGTGCCGCCGGTGTGCCCGAGACCCCGGCCGCTCAGCTGCGGTACGGCCGCGCCACACGCCGCCACCAGCGGAGTGAGCGGCAGAGTGATCTTGTCGCCGACGCCGCCGGTGGAGTGCTTGTCGACAGTCGGCCGACGTACCGCCGACAGGTCCAACCGCTCACCACTGGCGATCATCGCGGCGGTCCACCGGGCGATCTCCGGCCCGGTCATGCCGTTCAGCAGGATCGCCATCGCCAACGCGGACATCTGCTCGTCGGCGACAACCCCCCGGGTGTACGCGTCGACCACCCAGTCGATCTGCGCGTCCGACAGCACACCCCCGTCCCGCTTCGTCCGAATAACGTCAACAGCCGCAAAACCACTACTCATCAAAAGATCTTTCCTAGTCGAATGGAGAAACCGTGCCCGACGGACGGTCG
>NZ_JAKKFF010000538.1 GCF_022229015.1 Micromonospora foliorum | reverse complement strand
GCTGGCGCTGCGGGCGTACCCCGGGTCCGCGCGGCCAGCCGGCTGACCAGCAGCAACGGCCAGGGGTACGCCCGCAGCGCCAGCACCGCCGCCGCGACCGCGAGGAGCACCGGCACCGACACGAGCAGCGGGTCCACCTCGCCGAGGGTCAGACCACGCCGGCGCAGCAGCACCGCGGCGAGCCCGGCCAGGAGCAGCAGGGACACCTCGACGGTGAGCCGACGGGCCGACGGGCGAACCCGGATCAGGTCCCGGCGCGCCACGCCGCCGGCCGGTACGGCCAGCGTCGCCGCCGGCAACGCCAGCGTGACCAGCACGGTCACCACGATGACGTACGGCGCGGTCGGATCCGGTGTACCGGGGAACAGCGTGCCCAGCCACCAGCCCAGCACGGCGGCGACCGGCACCACCAGCACCGACTCGGCGAGGCTACGCCGGGCACCGGCGGTGGCCCCTCCCCCACGGGCGCGCAGCAGCGCGAACTCCGAGCGACGTCGTCTGATGGCGAGACTGGCCGCGAGCACGATGAGCCCCGCCAGGGTGGCCAGTACGCCGGCCGCGATCACCGCGAGCAGGGTCCGGACGGCGTCGATCTGGGCGGCGAACGCGCGCAACGGGACGTCGACGCCCTGGGTCAGGGTGAGGCCCGTCGGCTGGTTGCGCTGCATCACCTGCAGGCCGTCGATCAGCCGGTCCAGCTCGCGTGCGTCGATCCGGTCGACGCCCAGTCGGTACCGCCAGTTGGACTGGACCGGCCAACCCGCGGCGGCCCGCTTGTTGAAGGGCGACTGCGCGACGACGCCGACGATGACGAATGGCTGGCCATCACCCTGCGGTTCGATGATCTGCAGCAACTGTGGCAGCCCGTCCCAGATGCCGTTGGCGCGGTCGACGGGGCGGAACAGCCCGGTCACCACCAGCGGGGCACCGTCGACGAGCCGGCCCTTGTCATCGGTGTTGCCGATGCGCAGTTGGCTGCCGGCGCGCAGGTTGAGCTTGCGGGCCACGTCGACGTCGAGCGCCACCTCGATCGGCCGTTCGGGAACGTACGTCTCGCTCGGCCACGTCCCCTCGACGAGGGTGCTCGCGCCCTGCACGTCGGGCATGGCCCGGAGGCCCATGTCGACAAGCAGGTTGCGGGCCGCCAGGTCCGGTCCGACCACGCGGGCCGCCGCGGTCTCGACGCTGTACCACCGCTCGTCCACGGCCGCGCGTACCTGCGACGGCATCGCCGCGGCCAGGGCCTCGAACCGTTCGGCGGCGTCGCCCATCGCCGTCCGCCGCGACGTCGCGGGCTCCAGGCTGGTGGTGTACGAGAGGTCCCGGCGGGCGGCCGGCTCGCTGTTGAGTTGCGCTCGCAGCCCCTGTTCGGCGAGCCGGTTGACCAGCCGGGGCACTCCACTGATCAGCAGCGTGACCACCAGGGTCAGCACCGCCAGCAGCAGGAACTGCCCCCCGTACGCCCGGACCCGCCGGACGGCCGCCCCGACGTTCATCGTTCTCCCCCGATTCGCAGCTGCACCGCCGCCACCCGCTGACGGATGCCGGTGGCGATGAACGCGCTGAAGGCGAGCGCCGCCAGCAACAGACCGACCGCGGTCAGGCCGATCGGCACCCAGGGCAGCACGAACGCCGCCGGGGGTGTCGGCCGACCGGCGGCCGGGGTGAGGATGACGAGTGGGGCCATCGTCGCGCCGACCGCGGTGCCGAGTAACAACCCGACTCCCACGCCGATGCCGGCGAGGAACGTCTGTTCGGCCAGCAGCGCCCGGGCCATCAGCCGGGGCGTGGCGCCGAGGGTGTGCAGGACCGCGAACTCGCCGAGCCGACGCCGGGCGGTGGCCCACACGTCCACCATCAGGCCGACGAGGGCGAGCAGCACCGCGCCGAGCGCGGCGGCGAGCATTCCGGTACGCGAGCCGCGCCAGTACGGGTCGTCGGCGGCCGCCTCGATCGCCGCCGCCCGGTTGAGCACGGTGACGCCCGGGAGTGCGCTGGCCGCCTGGGCGGCGGCGTTCGCGTCCCCGGCGCCGACCCACCATTCCGGTACGGGTCGCAGCGTCCCACCGGCACGGATCAGCGCGTCGACCGCCGCGGGTAGGTCCAGCAGCACGCCTGCCGCGGTGGTGGTCGGCACGGCGCTCAGCTCGCCGACCAGGTGCACCGGCAACGTCGCCCCGGAGAGCGTGAGGTCGACGGTGTCGCCGACGCGCAGGCTCAGCGCCTCGCGTACCTGGGGGGTCATCAGCACCGGCACGGCCGCGTTCGCGGCCGGTACGACAACGAACCGGGTCGGACCCTGGTCGATGCGCTCCAAGCCCGGAAAGCGTTGCACCGGACGGCTGGCGGCGAATCCGCTGCCGCTCTTCTGCACCGGCACCCGCGGTCCGTCAGCCCAGGTCGCTGCCCACTCACCGGTGAGGTCGGCGGGGCGCGCCTTACCGCCCGCGTCGATCAGCGTCAGCCCCTCCACCTGAAGCCCGTACGAGTCGCCGCCGGCCCGCCCGCCGTCGGCTTCGAACCCGGCCACGCGGAGCGGCACTCCTCCCACGTCCGGTAGCTGGACCGTGAAGCGGGTGGCCCGCCCGTCGCTCGGGGCGTCGACCGCCGGCAGCCGGAAGGCGAGGCCCTCCGCGCTGGTGACCAGGAGCGCCACGGAGATCCGGTGCGGTTCGTCGGGCGTTCCCACCGGCGTACGGGCGGTGCCGGTGATCGTGCGGGTGCCCTCGGGTAGCTCGACGCCCCCGGTGGCTCCACGCGCGCCGACCATCCGCTGGTACTGCTCGGAGGCCGACCCGTCGGCGAGACGGTCGGCGAGGCGGACGACACCGGGGGCGCTCGCCGGGTCGACACCGATCACGGTCACGGGCAGGTTCTGCCGCCCGACGCGCACCTCGTCCCGCCACGCCGGCAGCACCCGGTTCACGCTCGGCAGCGCGGCGAGCTGAGCGGCCCTGTTCGGCGGGGCGACGCCGGCCCGTTCGGTGACCCGAACGTCGGCGCCGACCGTGTATCCGGCCTGCTCGACCTGGGACCGCTCCCCGGTGCTGATCAGGGACCAGGCCAGGGTGCTGCCACCGACGGCGAGGGCGAGCAGCAGGACCGGGCCGGCGTGCGGACGCCGGCCGGCCTGCCACATGCCGAACATGGTGGCGGTCCAGGGACGTCGGTCGACGAACCGCTCCGCGAACCGGGTGAGCGGCGGGAGCACCCGCAGCGCCAGCACGGCACCGGCCAGCACGCCGAGCGTGGGGGCGGCGACCAGCAGCGGGTCGAGCCCGAGCTGGCCGCCCGAGCCGGCCAGCGGGGAGGCGTACCGGCGTAGCTGCACCCAGGCGAGCACGGCGAGCGCCACGAGCACCAGGTCGACGCTGGCGCGTTGGACGCTCGCCGACCGGTTCGGCCGGGATCGGGCCGCCATGTCGGCGACGTACGTCCCGGCGCCGCGCAGCGTCGGAAGGACCATGGCGACGAGGCAGCCGGCCGCGGTGGCCGCTGCCGCCGCCCAGACCACTGTGGTGTTGCCGCCGGCGGTGGAGAGGTCACCGGACCCGCCGGGTCGGACGTACCGCAGCGCCTCACCGGCGATCAGCGGACCGAGCACGGCGGCCGGGGCGACCACCAGGGTCGCCTCACGGGCGGCCAGGCCGGCCAACTGCCGACGGGCGGCGCCGCGGGCACGCAGCAGCGCGGTCTGTGGGCGGCGGTCCTCGTGCAGCAGGGCGGCGACCAGCACCAGCGCGTACCCGGCGAGCACCAGGATGAGCAGCAGCGGGGTGGCCAGCGACGAGCGACCCACCAGGTCGGCGCGGGCGATCCGGTCCAGCAACTGCGGCATCTTGGTCACCGTCTGCCCGGAGCTGCCCAGTTGGGCGGCCTCGGGCACGGCCGAGACCGCCTCGGTGAGGGCTTTCCGAACGGCGGGCAGGTCGGCGGTGGCGACGCCACCGAGGTCCGGTTGGGCCAGCCAGGACGCCGACACCGAGCCGGGGAAGGTGGCCGCGAAGTCGGCCGGGTCGAGCGTGAACGGCCCGTACGAGGTGCCGGAACTGGCGCTGCCGGCCCCCACGCCGGGGGCCAGCAGCCAGTACGCGTCCGCCGGGTCGCGGGGCCGCCAGGTGCCGGCGAGGACCAACTCCCCGCGTCGTTCGGTAGCCCGGTCGCGCACCGGCACGCGTTCACCGGCGGTCAGGCCCAGGGCGCTGGCGACCCGCTCGGGCAGGCTCACCTGGACGGGGTTCGCTCCGGGGCGGGGCCAGGCTCCGCTGGTCAGCTCCGCGTGGCTGGCCAGGTCGGCGAGCGTGGCCAGGTTCGCGAAGACCGGTTCGTCGGCCGTACGCGGAATCTGCCCGAGGTCGCCGGTCAGCTCGCGGCCGGTGCCGTAGCGGGCGGCGGTGACACTGACCGGGACGCCGCCGAGCCCGGTGGCGAACTCCGCTCGGACCGCCCTGTCCCGGGTTGCGAACTCGGCGGCGTCCCGCCCACCGGAGCCGCTGACCAGCAGGCCGCGCTCCTCGGCGGGCGAGGCGGCGACCAGGGCCCGCTGCCCGGCGTCCACCGCTCGACGGTTGTAGTCGGACAGCCCGGTGACCAACGCGACGGCGACGAGGGCAGCGATCACCGCCGCGACCAGCAACCCTCGCGCCTCGCGGGCCCGCCTCCACACCAGCTTCATCCGACGCCTCCCCTGGCCCTGGCGGGCCGACGACCATCAAGACAGGCCACCCACCGGGAAAGGTTCGCGCCCGTTACATGATCGTTATTACGGGAGGGTCAGCTCAGGCCGGCCAGCGCACCGGGCGGCTAACTGCCACCTCGAAGGGTGCGGATGCCGAATGCCACCGCGCCGAGCACGAGCACGACGCCCAGGAGCTGGAGGCCCGGCGAGTCGTCGGCCTCCCCGAGCACGATGCCGGCGACGCCGAGCGCGACCACGAGAACGGCGGCGACGGTCAGGATGTACTTCATGGGGTTTCCTCCTCGACCCACTCCAGCAGGTCTCCGGGCTGACATTCGAGCACGCGGCACATCGCTTCGAGGGTGCTGAACCGGACGGCCTTGGCGCGGCCGTTCTTCAGCACGGCCACGTTGGCTGGGGTGAGCCCGACGCGCTCGGCGAACTCACCGACGCTCATCTTGCGCTTGGCCAACTCCACGTCGATGCGGACGACGATGGGCATCAGATCACCGCTTCCATGTCGGTCCGCAGCGTGGTGGCCTGCCGCAGCAGTGCCCGCATCACCACCATGAGGAGCCCCAGCACGCTGACGCCCACCGTCAGCAGGAACAGCAGCAGCGGCAGCCCTGGGTCGTCCGCGTTGAACCCCACGTAGAGGAAGACACCCACGAGCACCAACCACGCGGCGGCGATGGCCCACACGATCGCGTCCACCCACTTCAGGGACGCTTCGGTGAAGATGCGGTCGCTCTTGACCAGGCTGAGCAACTTCCAGGTCGCGACGATGACGACCTGGACGCACAGCACCCAGAACACCGCCACGACCGTTGCCGGCCACCTGAGGTAGGCGTCCTGCGGTGACTCCTGGGCCATGTGGGCGAACTGGCCGGGCAGGGAGAAGGTCTGAAACAGGACCAGGACCCCGAACAGCACCACGAGGAAAACTCTGAGAGCGGCAACCGCTCGATGCTCCGTAACCATGCATCGAGTTTCGCTCGTTACCTATCGAAAGTCAATCGGTTGCCCGAACGTCGACTCCCACTCACGGCAGCGTCGACCCGGGCACCGGCCTCGCCTTCTGGGGGTAGATCGTCTCGTGACGGGCCAGCATGGCGACGAATTCGCCGATCTTGCGCTCGCGGGTCTCGGCCCGCTTGACGGCGTTGAGGCGGTGGATGAGAGCGAACCGGTTGGTCTTGGTGAGCACGTCGAACATGGCCTGGGCGGCAGGCTCGGCGGCGATGGCGGCGAGCAGGTCGGCCGGCACCTCCGCCTCCGACGGCGGGGCGTAGGCGGCCACCCACCGCCCGTCCGCCTTCGCGGCATCGACCGCGGCGCGACCCGCCGGCAGCATCCGCCCCTGCTCCTCCAGCCGGGCCACGTTGGTGACGTTGCGTTGCGACCACGAACTGCGGGGCCGACGCGGGGTGAACCGGATCCAGGACGACTCCTCATCCCGCTTACGGGCCTGCCCGTCGATCCAGCCGACGCACAGGGCCTCGTCGACCGCCTGCTGCCAGGTAAGCGTCGTGACCGTGCCGCCCTTCCTGGTCAGGGCGAGCCAGACGCCGGGCGACGTGGCGTGGTTGGCCGACAACCAGGCGCGCAGGGCGTCGGCGTCCGCGACGATCAACTCATCCAGCTCTGTGCTCGCCATGACGGCAGGCTAACCGCTGGGTCAGACGCCCGAGTTCCGGCTCGGATCGTTGATCCGACGGCCGTCCGACGGGCCACCATCGACGCCGCGCCAGCCATATGATCACCAGCACGGCGGCCCCTGAGCAGCAGGGACGCATTCCGCCGTGACGCACTGAAACACAGACAAGGGCGCGGGGTCTTGCGACGCCGCGCCAACGGGGGAGGTACGAGTGAGGCACGCAGTGAAGGTGCTGACCGCCGCCGCGGTGCTCGCGGCGACGGTTGCCATCCCGGCGACACCGGCCGTGGCGGGCGGCACGGGCTGGTGGTCCATGTCCGGCTACCTGGTCAGCAACAGCGCGTTCAATCCCAACGAGACGAGCGTGACGGTTCCGACCGTTGCGAACCTCAAGCTCAAGCACACCGGCACCCCGGCCCGGACCGGCCAGCGCGCACCGGTCGTCGCCGACGGACTGGTGTACGCGGTGGACGACCTCGGTGTCACCGCCACCGACGAGGTGACCGGCGCGCAGAAGTGGCGCTTCGAGCTGGACCCCGAGAAGTTCCTGATGCCTACGGAGCTCGTCCACACGGCCGGCCAACTCGTCTTCGCCGCTAACGTCATCCTTCACTCGCCGGGCGCCGTTGCGTCACAGGTCTTCGTGCTCGACGCTCCGACCGGCACGGTGGTTCGGGACTTCCCAGACGACGGCGTGGCCACCCAGATCCTCGTCGACCGGGGCGTCGTCATGGTCTCCGGTGAGAGCCGGTGGGCCGCGGACACGCGCGCCTACCGCCTCGCTGACGGGCAACTGCTGTGGCAGCACGACAAGTACATGCAACAACCGGTCTCGGCGAACGGACGCGTCATCCTCTCCGGAACCGGCACGTCCGCCAAACCGTTGGCGAGCGTCATCGTCGACATCACCACCGGCACAATCAGCCACACCACGGCGGACCGTGACTACCGGGCGCTCGCGACGGACGAGGCGGGGACCAAGTTCTACGTCGGGTGGGGCCACAGCCTGCAGGTCCTCGACGCGACGACCGGCACCCTGACCTGGCTCGCGTCGAACCTGAGCCCGAAGTTCGTGGTGGTCACCCCGACCCGGCTCTACGTCACCTCTTTCGGCGGCACCGTCTTCGCGTTGAACCGCAGCACCGGCGCCATCATCTGGAGTAAGAGCATTCCGGGAAGCGAGCACCAGCGGGCGATCATCGCCGGTGGCGTCCTGCACGTCACGGCGAAGGGCAACCGGGTGTACGCCCTGAACCCGGTCGACGGTGCCCCGCTGAACGCGCCGGCGTTCACCGGCGCGACCGACCAACTCGTGGTCACCTACGGCCGGGTGTACGTCACCGACGGCACGAAACTGGCGGTCTACGGCCTCTAGGCCGTGTCTTCAAAGGTTCACAGCCATTGGAGTAGCGCGGCGATGGTGACGGTGGCCTGGTACGACGTGGCTGTCTTGTCGTT
>NZ_JAKKFF010000537.1 GCF_022229015.1 Micromonospora foliorum | reverse complement strand
GTGGCCGAGCTGACCGGCGACGCCGGCCGGCGGCGGGCCTACGGGCTGGCCGCCCGGGTCGCGGTCAGTCGCCGCAGCTGGGCGGCGGTCGGCGACGAGCTGGTCGGGCACTACCACGCGGTACGTACCGTTGCCGCCACCGTCGGCCTGCCGGCCGCCTCGTGACCCGCACCGCCGGTGGACTGCGGATCGTGCGGCTCGCCAACTTCGTCACGGAACGCTCCGGCGGCCTGCGTACCGCGCTGCGGCATCTCGGTGCGGGCTACCGAGCAGCCGGGCATGATCCGGTGCTGGTGATACCCGGGCAGCGGGCCGCCGACGAGACGTACCCGTGGGGGCGGGTGGTCACCCTGCCCGGGCCGCGGTTGCCGGTCAGCGGTGGCTACCGGCTGCTGACCGGCCGACGCCGGTTGGCCCGGCTCCTCACCGACCTGGCACCGGACCGGTTGGAGGTCTCCGACCGGTCGTCGCTGCGTTGGACGGGCCGGTGGGCGCGGGCGCACGGGGTGCCGTCGGTGATGGTGTCGCACGAGTCGCTGACCGGGCTGCTCGGCCAGTGGGGTGTGCCGGACGCGCTGCGCCGTCCGACCGCCGACCGGCTCAATCGGGCGACGAGTCGGGCGTACGACCGGATCGTCTGCACGACCCGGTGGGCGGCCGAGGAGTTCGACCGGATCGGCGCCGACAACGTGGATCTGGTGCCGCTCGGGGTGGACCTGGACACCTTCGCCCCGCACCGGGCCGACCCGCGGGTGCGGGAGCGGTACGCCGGCCCCGGCGAGTTGCTGTTGGTGCACTGCGCGCGGCTGTCCCCGGAGAAGAGACCGGAGTTGGCCGTGCGGACCCTCGCCGAGCTGCGCCGGGCGGGCGTACCTGCGGTGCTGGTGATGGCCGGCGACGGCCCGTTGCGCGGCGCGCTGGCCCGCCGGGCGGCGGGGCTGCCGGTCACGTTCACCGGCTTCCTGCCGGACCGCGCCGCGGTGGCCGCGTTGCTGGCCAGCGCGGACGTGGTGCTGGCGCCGGGCCCGGTGGAGACGTTCGGTCTCGCCGGCCTGGAGGCTCTGGCCTGCGGCACTCCGGTGGTGGTCAACGCGGCCAGCGCGCTGCCCGAGGTGGTCGGCGAGGCCGGGTTGGCGGCGTACGGCTCGGGGGTGGCGATGGCGGCGGCGGTGAGCCGCCTGGTGGCCCGGCCGGAGGCGCGGCGGCGGCGGGCCGCCCGGGCGCGGGCCGAGGAGTTCGGCTGGCCGGCGGCGGTCGCCGGGTTCCTCGGTGTGCACGGCGCGGACGTTCTCCGGGGCACCCCGAGCGAGGTGGATCGCCGCACCGCATAGGGTGCAGGGATGGCGCGACCTGACGGGCGAGGGCCCTCTCAACTTCGACCGGTGACCCTGACCCGTGGCTGGAGCACCCATCCCGAGGGTTCGGTGCTCGTCGAGTTCGGCGGCACCCGGGTGCTCTGCACGGCGAGCGGCC
>NZ_JAKKFF010000536.1 GCF_022229015.1 Micromonospora foliorum | reverse complement strand
CGGCGGGACTGGACGCCGGCAACAGCCGGACCGGCAGCCCGGCGGCGGCCAAGCCGTCCAGCAGCCGGGGCAGCAGGGCGCGGTGCCGTCCGCGACCGGCGGTCGGGTTGGTGAGCACGGCGACCGGGCCGGGCAGGTGATCGTCTGCGGTCACGGGCAGCACCGTACCGGTCGGACACCCGCCGTTCACCAGGGGCAGGCGCCGTCACCATCGGTTCCGCCGCCGCCGCTCGACGTGACGCGACGACGCCGCCCCCGCGGCAACGGGGACGGCGTCGGTGGACCGGTTGGCGCGGGGCCGTCAGGTCATGTCGTCGTAGCGGCGTTCGATCGGCGCCGGTGGGGCGACCGGCTCGGGTACGCCGATCGGCGCGGCCGAGTCGACCCGCTGCCCGGCCACGACCGGGTCCGCGTCGAACTCCAACGGCGACACCTCGTCGTCGTCGATGCCGGCGTAGACCTCCTTGCCCCGCCCACGCCGCCTGTCGTTGATGAAGGCGACGCCGACCGCGGCGAAGTAGAGCGCGGTCAGGCAGAGCGCCAGAGCGGTCATCCCGAACGGATCAGGGGTGGGGGTGACCACTGCGGAGAAGGCGAAGAACACGAAGATCGCCACCCGCCACCAGCTGAGGAGCCGTTTCGCACTGGCCAGGCCGACGAAGTTGAGCATCAGCACGATCAGCGGGAACTCGAACGCCACCCCGAACAGCAGGATCAGGTTGGTGACGAACGAGATGTACCGGGTGACTTCCAGATTCGTCGAGATGTCATCGCCGGACACGTTCAGCAGGAACTCGAGGCCCTTGGTGGTGACGAAGAAGGCCAGCACCGCGCCGGCCGCGAACAGCGGCGCGGCCAGCGCAGTGAAGATGTACGCGTAGCGCCGCTCGTGCCGGTGCAGACCCGGTGCGATGAACGCCCAGAGCTGGTAGAGCCAGATGGGCGCCGCGATGATCAGGCCCACCCACAGACCGATCTTCAGGTTCAGCAGGAAGACGTCCGCGACACCGAGCTGGACGAACTTGCACTTGCCGGTGACCGGGTCGAGCGAGGCGTCGAGGCTGCAGTACGGCTCCGACAACAGGATCCGGACCGGCTTCGCCAGCCAGATGCCGACGCCGAAGCCGATCATGATCGCCAACGAGGCGCGGAAGAGACGATTGCGCAGCTCACGGACGTGCTCGATGAGCGTCATCGACCCGTCGGCGGCCCGTTCGAACGCCTTTGGGCTGCGTTTACCCAGTGCGAAGGCCACGGTGGTGGGGCCCTTCGGTCAGTTGTCGCGGACGCGGTGCACCGGGTCGACGACCGGCTGCTGCGGCGGCGCCTGCTGGTACGGGGCCTGCTGCGGCTGGCCAGCGTACGGCGCCTGCTGCCCGGCGTGCGGCGGCAGCGGCTGGTAGCCGGCCTGCGCGTCGGCCTTCTCGGCGAGGTCGCGGTCGTCGTCCTGCAGGCTCTTGGTCTCGGCCTTGATGATCCGCAGCGACCGACCCAGCGAACGGGCCGCGTCGGGAAGCCGCTTCGCACCGAAGAGCAGGATCAGCACAACCACGAGAACAGCGATGTGCCACGGCTTGAGGGCACCCATGAGAAGCTCCAGTCGCTCTGTGTCCGGGGGGTGGTACGCAGCCCATCGTACGTGCGGATCGGCTGCCCGCCACCCGCTGGGTGGTGGTGGTCTGGGCGGGAGGGTGAAGTCTTGACCAACCCGCGATGATCCGTCAACCACCGGCGGGTGCGCGCTCGGTCAGCCGCGCTTGGCCTTGATCACCGCGAGCCGCCGGGATGTGGTGTCGAGCCGCCGTTGGACGTCCTCGGCACGCTGTTGCAGCGCCTCGGCGGTCTCCCGCAGCGCCTCGGCCTCGGCGGCCCGCCGCTGCAACGCCACGGCGGCGCGGCGCAGTCGGGGCAGCCGGGCCAGCACCGG
>NZ_JAKKFF010000535.1 GCF_022229015.1 Micromonospora foliorum | reverse complement strand
TGCCCAGCCCGACCACCGCGTCCACAGGCGTCCCGGCGGCGCGGGCGGCCAGCGCCAGGCCGACCACCCCACCCAGCGAGTGCCCGAGCACGACCAGGCGGTCGTCGGGGGCGAGGGCCTGCGCGATCCGCTGGGCGAAACCCGCGAAGGAGTACGACGGCAGCGGCGGCGCCCAGCCGTGGCCGGCGAGGTCCGGTGCCAGCCACCGCCCGGGCCAGTGCTGTTCGAGGTACGGCGCCCAGGGCAACCACACGTCCCCGGTCGCCCCCATGCCGTGCAGCAGCAGCAGGACCGGCCTACGGCCGGCGTGACCACCCGATTTCTCCACCACGGCCGCAGTCTCCCACGGTTCACGGCCCGGTACGAGAGCCGTCGATGACGGCGTACGACGGACCGCGCGGACAAACGCCGCGGGCGCCGGCCCCTTGTGGGAGACGGCGCCCGCGGCGGTCAGCGTGCCCGGGTCAGGCGGAGTAGCCCCGGCTGGCGATCCAGTTGGCCAGGTCGATCGTGGTGATCCAGTACGACGGATCGGCCGGGTTCGCCGAGTCGGCGATCCGCACGGTGCGACCGTTGTCCTTGTAACCCACGACGGCGATGTAGTGCCCGCCGCCGTAGGAGTGCCAGCCGCCGTCGGTGTCGGTGGCGTCACCGACGACGTTGGCCACCACGCCCCGGCCGTCGGTGATGGCGTTCACCACGTCGGCCTGGAGCCGGTCCATCTGGGCCGGGCTGGGCGCGCCGGGGAACATCCGGGTCCGGTACGGGGAGCCCTTCACCTCGGCGTTGAGCACCCGGGTGGTGTCCTCGGCCGAGTTGGTGCCCATCTCGGTGGTGCCCAGCTCGGCGCCGAGCTCCTCCTGGGTGCGGTCGATGCCGGCGGCGCTGAGCGCGTTGCGGGTGGCCGCCGGGCCGCAGTTGTAGTAGGTGTTCTGCGCCTCGTAGTCGTAGTCGAGCACCTTGGTCGCCGGCGGCTTCGGGCGCTCCGGCTTCCGGGTCAGGTCCGGGTTGCCGCTGGCCTTGGCGGCGGGCGACGCGGCGCTGGTGGCCGGGGCGGCCGT
>NZ_JAKKFF010000534.1 GCF_022229015.1 Micromonospora foliorum | reverse complement strand
GCCGCCGAGCCGGCGGTGTCCCGCGCCCCGCTGTCGCCGGCACCGCACCCCGTCAACGCCAGCGCCGCCGCCAGTGTCGTCGCCGCCAGCAGCGCACCGCGGCGTCGTCCCACCTGTCCGTCCATCCCCGCTCCCATCGTCGTCAACCGGTGTGGCGATAGCTCGGACGCGACGCGCACGCCGTCCGGTTCCGGCAGACTGCGCTGAGGACGTCACGATTCGATAATCGAGGAGTCACGATGCGGCTCACCAAGTACGCCCACTCCTGCCTTCGGGTGGAACACGACGGGGGAGTGCTCGTCGTCGACCCCGGAGTGTTCAGCGACGCCGCGGTGGCGCTGGACGGTGCGGACGCGGTGCTGATCACCCACGAGCACCCCGACCACCTCGACCTGGCGGCGGTACGCCTCCAGCTCGCCCGGCAGCCATTCCCGATCCACGGGCCCGCCTCGCTCGCCGAGACCCTGGGCGACGCGGCCGACGTGCTGCGCCCGGTCAGCGTCGGTGAGTCGTTCACCGCCGCCGGTGTCGCGGTGCGCGCGTACGGGGGGCGGCACGCCGTGATCCACCCCGACATCCCGGTGGTCGACAACCTCGGCTACCTGATCAACGACGTGGTCTACCACCCGGGCGACGCCCTGGTGGTGCCCGACGAGACACCCGTCGACACGCTCTTCGCACCGATCCACGCCCCGTGGTCGAAGTTCTCCGAGGTGGTCGACTTCATTCGCGCGGTCGCGCCCCGGCGCGCGTACGCCCTGCACGACGCGTTGCTCAACGACAACGGGCTGGGCGTGCTCGACCGGCAGTACAGCGCGCTGTCCGGCACCGAATACCAGCGACTGGAGCCCGGTAGCCGGGTGGACGTCTGACCCGATGCCCGGCCTCTCCGCGGAGCTGGTGCAGCAGCTCTACCGCACCCCACCGGACCGGTTCGTGGCCGCCCGGGACGCCGCCGTGGCCGAGGCCCGCCGGGCCGGCGACCCGGCCACCGCCCGGCAACTGGCCCGGCTGCGTCGCCCGACGGTGGCCGCCTGGCTGGTGAACCTGCTCGCCATCCGACGTCCGGAGCTGGTCGCCGATCTGGTGCAGCTCGCCGACGCCCTGCGAGTCGCCCAGCGTGAGCTGCGCGGGCCTCGACTGCGGGAGCTGTCCGCGCATATCGGCAGC
>NZ_JAKKFF010000533.1 GCF_022229015.1 Micromonospora foliorum | reverse complement strand
ATCGGAGCAGCCGGGCCCGACTCGGGCCCGGACGAGGCCACCCCCGTCGCCGGAGGCGATCCGGCGGCTGGCGCGGAGTCCCGCGCCGGCATGCCGGGCCGGGTGCGGGCCAACGTCTCGGCCCGCTCCAGGCGAGCGCGGGCACCCATGGCACGGCCGGGCAGTCGCACGTCGCCTCGGGACAGCTGCGACACAAACCAGGCCGGCAGGTAACCCTCGACCGGCAGACCCGGATTGACGGCGAGCCACCACTCGTGGTTGGGCCAGCTGGCCGCGAGATCGGCGAAGGGGATGCGTCGGTTGCTGCCGGCGTGGTCGCCGAGGCAGGCCCGCAGCGCGGCGGCGGAGGTGAAGGCCAGGACGTGGGTCCGGCCGCCGGTGGTCCAGGTGCCCCATCCGGCGGGTGGCTGGCCGGGCTGCGCCGGCGCGGAGACCGGTAGTAGCACGTCGGTGCGGGACAGGAGCCGGAAGTAGAGCTCCTGGTCGTTGGCGCGCAGCGCGTCGCGCATCGCCACCTCGGCCTCCGTGGCCGGCTCCCATGCGGTCACGGCCACCTCCCCTTCCGAGAACAGGCCACAGGTATCGCGTACAACCTACAAGGTGGTACCAAGATCACAATGGCTGGCCGGCGGCGGCCTGCCAGGGCGCGGAGGAGGCGATAACATCCCGTTCCGGAGCCGACACGATACGGAGGGTGTCGATGTCCCGATCGATCACGCGCCCGGTCCTCGCAGGTCTGGCCGCCAGCCTGTTGACCGTACCGGCCCTTCCGACCGTCGCCGCCACCGCCGGGCTCCGGGCGGCACCGGCCTGCGCGACCCCACTCGCCCCCGCCCGGCCGGTCGCGGCCACGCCCTGGCCACAGCAGAGGTACGACCCGGCGCGGCTCGCGCCGCTGGCCACCGGCCTCGGGGTGACCGTCGCGGTGGTCGACTCCGGGGTCGACCGGGTGCATCCGCAGCTGGCTGGGCGGGTGCTGGCCGGCGCCGACCTGCTCGACCCCGGCGGGGACGGCGGTCGGGACTGCGCCGGGCACGGCACGGGTGTGGCGAGCATCATCGCCGCGGCACCCCGCCCCGACGTCGCCTTCCGTGGCCTGGCACCGGGTGCCCGAATCCTGCCGGTGCGGGTGAGTGAGCAGCAGGTGGTGCAGGGCCGGGAGTCGGGGCGGACGGTCAGCGCCGACGAGTTCGCCCGGGCCATCCGGTGGGCCGTCGACCATGACGCCGACGTGGTGAACCTGTCGGTGGTGCTGTACGCGGACGACCCGGAGGTGCGTTCGGCCGTGCGGTACGCGGTCGACCGGAACGTGGTGCTGGTGGCCGCCGCCGGCAACCTGCACGACAGCGGGGACCCGCGACCGTTCCCCGCCGGCTACGACGGGGTGCTCGGCGTGGGCGCGATCGGGTCGGACGGCGGGCGGGCGACCTTCTCCCAGACCGGCCCGTACGTCGATCTGGTGGCGCCGGGCAGCGAGGTGCTGACCGCCGCACCCGGCGCCGGCCACCATCGGGTCGAAGGCACCAGTTACGCGGCGCCCTTCGTGGCCGCCACCGCCGCGCTGCTGCGCGAATACCGCCCGGAGCTGACCGCCGCCCAGGTGGTGGAGCGGATCATCGCCACCGCCGATCCAGCTCCGGGCGTGGGCCACGGCGGCGGGTACGGCGCCGGGGTGCTGAACCCCTACCGGGCGGTCACCGAGACCAGCGGCGGCCGTGCGGCCGGTGCGCGGCCGGTCGCCGCGCTCGCCGACGATCGGGCCGACCCGGCGCAGCTCGCCCGCCAGGCCCGCC
>NZ_JAKKFF010000532.1 GCF_022229015.1 Micromonospora foliorum | reverse complement strand
CGTGGTCGCCGCGGTGGGCTTCGGCGGCGGTGCCGACGGGGGCCGCGCCCAGGCCGGCGGCGCGCCACCCGCCACCGCCACGGTCACCCGGCAGACCCTCGCCGACTCGGAGACCGCGGACGGTGAGCTGGGGTACGGCACGACGCGTACCGCCACGGCGAAGCTCAGCGGCACCGTCACCGCGCTGGCGGCCACCGGGTCGACGGTACGGCGGGGCAAGGCGCTCTACCTGGTCGACAACGAGGAGGTGGTGCTGCTCTACGGCGGGCTGCCCGCGTACCGGACCCTCGCCCCCGGGGTGGAGGGGCCCGACGTCGCGCAGTTCGAGCGGAACCTCGAAGCGCTGGGCTACACCGGCTTCACTGTCGACGACGAGTACACCGGCGCCACCGCTGACGCCGTCCGGGACTGGCAGGAGGACCTGGGCCTGACCGAGACCGGTCGGGTCGAGCCGGGGCGGGTCGTGTACGCCGACCGGGAGGTCCGGGTGGAGAGCCACCAGGCCGACGTCGGCGGTCTCACCCAGCCCGGCCAGGCGGTGCTGACATACACCGGCACCAGCCGGGTCGTCACCGTCGAGTTGGACGTGGACGACCAGCGGTTGGCCAAGCGCGACGCGAAGGTCAGCGTGCGACTGCCGGACGGCCGGGCGGTGGCGGGCACGATCAGCACGGTCGAGACGGTCGTCCAGGCCGGCGCGGCCGGCGCCAACGGGCAGGCCGGCGACGCCGAGACGAAGATCGAGGTGACGGTCGCGGTGACCGACCCGAAGGCCCTCACCGGCTTCGACCAGGCCAGCGCGGACGTCACGTTCACCGTCTCGGAGCGCCGCGACGTGCTCACCGTGCCGGTGGCGGCGCTGTTGGCGTTGGCCGAGGGCGGCTACGGCGTCCAGGTCGCCGAGGGCGACGCGAGCCGGGTCATCGCGGTGACCACCGGGTTGTTCGCCGACGGCCGGGTGGAGGTCAGCGGTACGGGCCTCACCGAGGGCACGACGGTGGTGGTGCCGACGTGAGCGGCGAGGTGATCGTGCTCGACCGGGTCAGCAAGCGGTACGCCGGCGGTGTCGTCGCGTTGGACGACGTGTCGCTGCGGATCGGCCACGGCGAGTTGGTGGCGATCGTCGGCCCGTCCGGGTCGGGCAAGTCGACCATGTTGCACCTGATCGGCACCCTGGACCGGCCGTCGTCGGGCAGCGTGCTCATCGACGGGTACGACGCGGCGAAGCTGACCGACCGGGAGCTGTCCGCGTTGCGAGCCACCCGGATCGGCTTCGTCTTCCAGCAGTTCCACCTGGCTCCCGGTGTCCCGGTCGTGGACAACGTGGCCGACGGGTTGCTCTACTCCGGCGTACCCCGCAGGAGGCGGCGCGAGCGGGCGGAGGCCGCGTTGGTCCGGGTTGGCCTGGGCCACCGGTTGGGGCACCGGCCGCACGAGCTGTCCGGCGGGGAACGGCAGCGGGTGGCCGTGGCCCGCGCGGTGGTCGGCGAGCCGGCGGTGCTGCTCGCCGACGAGCCGACCGGCAACCTCGACTCCCACTCGGGTGCCGGGGTGTTGGAGTTGCTGCACGATCTGCACCGGGCCGGCACCACCGTCGTGGTGATCACCCACGATCGGGAGATCGCGGAAAGCCTGCCCCGGCAGGTGCGGATGCGCGACGGCGCGGTGCGGCACGACTCGGCCCTCGCGTCGGGCGGGGTCGGCTGATGGCGACGCTGACCCCGGCCCGCCTGGGGCCGGCGGACGTCCTGCGCGTCGGTGGGGTGGGGTTGCGGACTCGTCCGCTGCGGGCGTTCCTCTCCGCGTTGGGCATCGCGATCGGCATCGCCGCGATGGTCGCGGTGGTCGGCATCTCCTCGTCGTCCCGGGCCGAGCTGGACCGGGCGCTCGACGCGCTCGGCACCAACCTGCTCACCGTCGAGCCGGGCAGCACCCTGTTCGGCGCGGACGCGCAGCTGCCCGAGGAGTCGATCGCGATGATCGGGCGGATCGGCCCGGTGACCGAGGTGTCCGCGACCGGGCAGGTCGCCGACGCCAAGGTGTACCGCTCGGACCGGATTCCGGCGGCGGAGACCGGTGGCATCGCCACCCGGGCGGCTCGGCTGGACCTGCTCGGCACGGTCGGGGCCGAGGTGACCACCGGCACCTGGCTCAACGAGGCGACCGCCCGCTACCCGGCGGTCGTGCTCGGCGCCACCGCGGCGCAGCGGCTCGGGATCACCAGGGCGGACCCGCGGGTGCAGGTGTGGCTGGGTGGGCGGCCGTTCACCGTGGTCGGCACCCTCGCCGCCGCACCGCTCGCCCCGGAACTGGACACCTCGGCGTTGATCGGCTGGCCGGCGGCGACCGAATACCTGGGCTTCGACGGCCACCCGACCACCGTCTACACCCGCGCGCAGGAGTCGCAGGTCGAGGCGGTCCGGTCGGTGCTCGGCGCGACCACCAACCCGGAGGCGCCGAACGAGGTCGAGGTGTCCCGGCCCTCGGACGCGCTGGCCGCCGCCGAGGCGACCGACGACGCGTTCACCGGCCTGCTGCTGGGCCTGGGCGCGGTCGCCCTGCTGGTCGGTGGGGTCGGCGTGGCGAACACCATGGTGATCTCGGTGCTGGAACGCCGGGCCGAGATCGGCCTACGCCGGTCACTGGGTGCCACCCGCGGTCAGGTCCGGACCCAGTTCCTCGCCGAGTCGCTGCTGCTCTCCGCGCTCGGCGGGATCGGTGGGGTGGTGCTGGGCATCCTGGTCACCTCGGGCTACGCGCTGTCGCAGCACTGGCCGACCGTGGTGCCGGCCTGGGCGATGCTCGGCGGGGTGGGCGCGACCCTTGTCATCGGCGGCTTCGCCGGCCTCTACCCGGCCGTGCGCGCCGCCCGCCTCGCGCCGACGGAGGCGCTGGCAGCCGTCTGACTTCCGCGGCCTTTGCGGGTCGGACGGGTCGGGCGGGTCGGACGGGTCGGACGCGAAAGAGCGTGATGACTGTGCGGCATCTTGATGCCCCACAGTCATCACGCTCTCCGCGGTGTTGCTTGCCCGGTCAGACGGCTCAGGCGATGATCGTGTCGAGGGCGATCTCGACCATCTGGCTGAAGGTCTGCTCGCGCTCCTCCGAGGTGGTCTTCTCGCCGGTCTTGATGTGGTCGCTGACGGTCAACACGGTCAGCGCGCGGGCCTTGAACCGGGCGGCGATCGTGTACAGCGCCGCCGACTCCATCTCCACCGCCAGCACGCCGTAGTCGGCGAGGGTGTCGTAGAGGTCCGGCCGGTCGGTGTAGAAGGCGTCCGCCGCTAGGATCGGCCCGACGTGCATGGTGATGCCGCGCCGCTCGGCCACCTCGACCGACGTACGCAGCAGCCCGAAGTCGGCCACCGGGGCGTAGTCGATCAGCCCGTCGAAGCGCATCCGGTTCATGTTCGAGTCGGTGGACGAACCGATCGCCGCCACCACGTCCCGCAGTTGCAGGTCGGTGCTGAGGGCACCACAGGAGCCGACCCGGATCAGCGTCTTCACGCCGTACTCGTTGATCAACTCATGGGCGTAGATGGAGGCCGACGGCATGCCCATGCCGGAGCCCTGGACGGAAACCTCGACGCCGTTCCAGCGGCCGGTGAAGCCCAGCATGCCCCGAACCGTCGAGTAGCAGGTGGCGCCCTCGAGGTAGGTCTCCGCGATCCACTTGGCCCGCAGGGGGTCACCCGGCATCAGGACCCGCTCGGCGATCTCGCCCGGCTTCGCGCCGATGTGCGTACTCATGGCAAAGATCCTGCCAGGCCGGCCCGGGCGATACCGGTTCGGCGTCGGAACCGACGGTCCTGTACCCTCGTCGGCGGTGGCGTGTCCGAGCGGCCTAAGGAGCACGCCTCGAAAGCGTGTGAGGGTTAACGCCCTCCGAGGGTTCAAATCCCTCCGCCACCGCTCTGAGATGCAGAAACGCCCGGTCGATCCGTGAGGATCGACCGGGCGTTTTCGCGTCAGAGCTGCTGCTCGCCGCCGTCGACGAAGATCTCGCCGCCGGTCATGAAGCTGCTCTGGTCGGAGGCGAGGAAGAGCGCCGCGTTGGCGATCTCGTCCGGGTGTGCCATCCGCTGCATGGGCACGCCCGAGGCGATGGCCTGGAGCAACCCGGGGGCCTCCGCGGGGCTGGGTGCAAGCCCGGCGAGTCTCTACGCCGCCTACGGCGGTAAGGAGGAGCTGTTCCGCAAGGCCGTGGCCCGCTACGCCGAAAAGGACATGAGGTACGCGCGGGACGCCTTCGCCCAACCGACCGCGTACGAGGTGGTGGCCACCCTGCTCCGCGAGAACGTGGTCGCCGTGACCCGGCCCGATCGACCACTCGGTTGTCTGTCGATCCAGGGCGGCGTTGCCTGCGCCACCGAAAACGCGCCGGTCGCCGGATTCCTCGCCAGCAGTCGCCTGGCCGGTGAGGGCGCCCTCGCCGACCGGCTCGCCCGCGCCGTCGCCGAAGGCGACCTACCCGCGCAGGCAGATCCGGTCGCGCTCGCCCGCTTCGTCATGGTCGTCACCGAGGGGCAGGCGGTGCACGCCGCCGCCGGAGTCAGCAGGGAGGACCTGCGACAGGCGGCGGAGATCGCGCTCGCCGGTTTCGCCGCCGCGTCCGGGGCGCGCCCGCCCGAGCAGGCCACCCACCCGGTCTGAGCGGTCACCGTTCGAGCAGCGCCGCCACCCCGTCGAGCAGTCGTTGCAGGCCGAATTCGAAGAGGCTCTCGACGTTGAGGTCGACCGCTGTCCGACTGAGTCGGGCCAGATGCGGAAACTCGCCCGCCGCGAGCAACCCACCGAACACGTCGGCCTGGGCCTGCATCCACTCGTCGTCGGTCAGGCCGGTGTCCTGTTCCGCCTCGGCCTCCCGTTCCAGGTTGATGGCGGTGCCCCGGACATGGTTGGCCAGTGCCGCCACCAGGTGAAGCTGGGTGTGCTGGTCCAGGCCGTGTCGCGCGAGGGCGCGCAGCGCCCACTCGGTGTGCGCGACGGCGTGCGGTGCCATCAGGGGGCGGGTCAGCGAGATGACCTGGGCCAGCCAGGGATGCCGCCGGTAGATCGACCACTGAAGTCGGCTGAGCAACTCCAGTTGGGATCGCCATCCGGGCGGGAACGTGCGCGGCAGCCGATGCGCGGCGAAGGCCGCGTCCGCCATCAGCACGAGAAGCTGCTCCTTGCCCCGAACCTGCCGGTACAGCGACATGGTGGGGACGTCCAGCTCCGTCGCGATGCGCCGCATGCTCAGCGCCGGTAACCCCTCGGCGTCGGCCATCGTCATGGCGGTCCGCACCACCTGGTCGCGGGTCAGCCCCTGGGCCGGCAGCCGCCGACCGCCGGCCGGTGCGCCCCGACTCGGCGCGGTCGGCTCTGCGCCGGTCACCACCATGCCCACACCCGGCACCGCCCGCACCAGGCTCTCCTGCCGCAGCGCGGTGAGGGCGCGGCTGGCGGTCGCCATGGCGACGCCCCACTCCCGGACGATCTGCCGCGTGGACGGGACCCGGTCGCCGGGGCCCAGCTCGCCGGCCAGAATGCGCCGTCGCAACTCCCCGACGATGCGCAGATAAGGGGGAGTGCTCTCGTCGATCTCTGCCACGATCGCCTCCCGTCAGGCTTCCCGGCGACCGTAGCGCACTAGAGCACCGGCAGGTGCCCCGTCGATGGTCGCGCCCGTCCTGCCCCGGCGTACTAGAGCTCCCTGGCCGGGTGGTTGCCAGCTCGACATGCTCAGTGCAGCCCGGTGCGTACGCCGTACCGGCGTCGACGAAATGGGGAGAGCATGGGAAAAGTTTCGTACCCCCGATGGGCCGTCACGTTGGGCGCTCTCGTCCTCGTGGGCCCGGTGATGGCCGTCGGTCCGGCCGCGGCCGACGACGACCGCCGGAGCGCGGCCGTGGTCCGGACCGACCAGGGCGCGGTCCGCGGGACCGTTGCGGCGGACCACCGCTCGTTCCAGGGCATTCCGTACGCGAGCCCGCCGCTGGGCGCGCTGCGCTGGGCGCCGCCACAGCCCGGTCCGACGTGGACCGGGGTACGCGACGCGACCCGACCCGGTGCCGACTGCGCGCAACTGCGAGGGCTGCCGATGGACGCACCCTCAGAGGCTGAGGACTGCCTCTACCTGAATGTCACCACCCCGCGCTCCTCCGCACGAACGCCTCGACCGGTGATGGTCTGGTTGCACGGCGGGGACTTCCGGTTCGGCAGCGGCGACGGGTACGGGGGGCAGCGGCTGGCGGCCGGTGGTGACGTCATCGTCGTCACGGTGAACTACCGGCTCGGCGCGCTCGGCTTCCTGGCGCATCCGGCGCTGGCCGGTCGGAACGGAAGCACCGGCAACTTCGGCCTGCAGGATCAGCAGGCAGCGCTGCGCTGGGTACGACGCAACGCCGCGGCCTTCGGCGGCGACCCGGGCAACGTCACCCTGTTCGGCCAGTCCGCCGGGGCGACAAGCGTCTGCGCGCAGCTCGCCGCGCCCGCCACCGCCGGTCTGTTCCACCGCGCGATCATGCAGAGCAATTCGTGCGCCAACCCCGTCCAGACCCGGGCCGAGGCGACCGGGGCGGCTGAGGAGTTCGCTCGGAGGATCGGCTGCACCGACCCGGCTGTGGTCGCCGCCTGCCTGCGCGGACAGACCCCCGCCCGGCTGGTCGAGACGGTCGGCTATCCCGGCGCGGGTGTCGACCTCGGCCCGGTCATCGACGGCCATACGCTGCCGGTGGACCCCGCCGAAGCGCTGACCAACGGGCGGTTGCATCGGGTGCCGGTGTTGACCGGGATGAACCGGGACGAGTCCCGGCTCGTGGTGTGGGGGATGGAACGGGTCGGGCTCAACTGCCCGGCGCCCTCGCCGGAGCCTTGCCCGCTCACCGATGCGCAGTACCGCGACCAGGTACGCGGCATGTTCGGTGACCACGCGGAGGAGGTGCTGGCCCGCTATCCGCGTGACCCCGCACAGCCCGCCAGCGCGACGTTGGGTGCCGTGCTGACCGATCACGACTACGCCGAGCCGGTCTACTCCGCCGCGCTGGCATTCGCGCGGCGGGTGCCGACCTTCGGGTACGAGTTCGCCGACGAGGATGCGCCGTTCTTCACTGAGGGACCCGAACCGACGTTCGCCACCGGCGCGTACCACTGCGCCGAGCTGCCGTACCTGTTCACGGTCGACTACGCCGAGGCGCTCACGCCGACCCAGCGGCGCCTCTCCGACGAGATGATCCGCGCCTGGAGCGACTTCGCCCGGACGGGTCGGGCGAGTTGGCCTCGACTGCGCCCGGACGCTCCGTACGTGCGGGTGTTCGCCGGTGGCGGCGGTTCGGGCTCGACGGACTTCGCGGCGGTCCACGCGTACGACTTCTGGCGGTCGCTCCGCTGAACGACGACTGACCTGTCGATCGGCTCGATCCACCGTGGATCGAGCCGACTCGACAGGTCAGTCCGCGCCGGTCAGCACGGGCCCGCACCCTCGTCGAAGAGGCGGCGGGCCCAGTCCGCGTACCCGGCGATGGTTTTTCGGACCGTGCGCCCGTCGTGCAGGAACAGGTACGCGCGGTCGCCGCTGCGGGCGAGTAACCCGTCGAGGCGGTGCGTCCCCTGTGGAGCGCGGAGCCGACTGACCTCCGGATAGCGGTCCCAGACCTGGTCAACGGGCGAGCCGGCCGTTATGCCCTCCGGTGTCCGCATCGGGTCGCCGACCCAGAGCAGCACGAGTTTGTCCTCCACGAAGACCGGGCTGACCGTGTCATGGCCGGCGAGCACCGGCCCGCAGGCATCCAGGCTGGTACGCAGGATGCCGCGCCGGGTCAGCTCGTCCTCGGTGGCACCGAACTCGATGTTCCGCAGGCCGTTCAAGTCGATGATCTCCACGCTGCCGGCGGGCCGGCCCTCCGGGATCGGCCCGGTTGGCGGTACGCCGCTGCCAGCGATCGAGGCAGCCGTCATCAGCGTGGCGATAAACGCAAATTGTCGCAATTTCATGGAATCCCCCAGTCCCCAACGGAACGGGAGCGTTCAGGTTGCTGCCGGTGGCCGGATTACTGGTTTTCCCACTGTTCGACCAGCTCATCCCAGTAGTCGGCGCTGAGTCGACGCCGCCCGTGCGCCAGCCAGCCGTCGGTGTTCCGCTCCAGGTGCAACCCCAGTTCGGCGAACGGGTCGATCCACGTGCCGGGTTCGACGCCCAGTCGGGTCAGCGCCCCGTTGATCGGCCACTGCTCGCGCGGCGCGTCCAACTCGTCGTCGAAGGCCGGACCCCAGGACAGCGCCCCGCCCAACCACACCGCCGCCGACTGGTAGCCGGCGCCGCCGCCGAACTCCGCCTCCAGGTAGGCCACCGGCCCCGACTGCGACCAGCGGGTCAGCACCTCGACCAGTGCCGTCGACAACACCAGGCCGAACGGGCGCGCGGCGCTCCGGTCGTCCGTCGCGAAATCCGGCAGGGACCCGGTCAGCTCGACCACTAACTGTGGGGTGACCGGCAGCAACGCGAAGTCCTGTCGCAGCTCGCCGAGGACCGCGTGATCCAGCTCGGCGGTCTGCTCGCGGAGCAGCTCAGCGTCCGCGACCACCACGCTGAGCTGGTAAGCCATCAATCCCCTCCGCCGTCCACAGCCTGTGGATAGAACATGTGTACGACGGTTTCCGGCCCGTCGGCTCCCGGACGGTACCCGCCGTCCGCGCCCGCCCCTCCAGCCCACTACCCGTTCGTCTCATTTCGACAACCTAATCGCCCGCCTATGGTGTCGAGGCACCTATCGAAACGGGGTCTCTATGCAGCGAAGCACAGCTTTTCTCGTCCTTCCCACTGTCTTAGCCAGCCTGGTAATCAGTGCTCCGGCGAAGGCTGCGGAAAGCGTACGGACGATCACCCGGGACGGCGTCGCTCTTCAACACCACAAGGTGTCCTGGATGAAGACGCCGACCCGGTTTCGGGGCACAGGTGTGGGCCGCTCCGACTTCGACGGCGACGGAGTCGATGACATCGCGGTAACCAGTTACCCGTTCGAATACAACTTGCCATTGGACCCGACCGGCGTGGTCAGCGTGCGTTACTCGTCGGCCCCGAAGGTCGACTACCTCATGGGTGTCATGTCGGGCGGCGGCGGCTCCTACGCGTTCGGGATGGCCCTCGTGGCGGGGGACTTCAACGGCGACCGTTTCGACGACCTGGCAATTGGCAACCCCGACGAGCCGGATCCCAAGAACCAGACCCACGCCGGCGGGGTCTGGGTCATTCCGGGCAGCGGCACCGGCCTGGTGGTCGACTCGGCGATCCACTTCAACCAGGATTCGCCGGGTGTTCCGGACAGCCCGGAGGGCTTCGACCAGTTCGGCGGTGCCCTCGCGGCCGGCGACATCAACGGGGATGGCCGCGAGGACCTCGCCGTCGGTGCCTGGGGAGAGGCGATCGGAAGCAAGGCGATGGCCGGCGCGGTAACCGTCCTCTTCGGTGGGTCGGCCGGCCTCACGGCCACCGGCGCGCAGCACCTTCATCAGGACCTGGCCGCGGTGCCTGGCGCGGCTGAGGCCAATGACCAGTTCGGCTACACGCTGGCCATCGGGAAGGTCGACAACAACAAGTACCACGACCTTGTCATCGGCGCTCCTCGGGAGAACGACGGCGTGAGCTGGGACGGCACCGGCATGGTCACCCTGATGTGGGGCTCGCCGAGTGGGGTGTCGTTGACCAGTGCCACCTCGGTCACCGGTGCGGCCATCGAACCCAACGATGGGACCGGCACCGTCGCCTGGTACCTGGGTGACGCGGTCGCGGTTGGCGACGTGAACGGCGATGGGCTGGGCGAGGTGGTCGTCGGGGCCTCCGGCGCCCAGACCCCGGACATCAACGGCGGCCTCATCGCGGCCTTCCCCGGCCGTGCCGCCGGCCTGTCCAGCAGTGGGGTGCAGGTCATCACGCAGCGTACGGCCGGCGTGCCGGGCGACCCGGCGAGTGACGAGCGCTTCGGTGGTGTGCTGGCGGTCGGCGACGTGACTGGCGACGGCCGGGCGGACGTGCTTGTCGGTGCCCCCGGTGACCAGATCGGCACGCGGGCCGGGGCCGGCAGCGTCACCCTGCTCAAGGGGTCCGCCGGCGGGCTGACCGGGTCCGGTGCGCAGGCGTTCGACCAGAACCACTCGGCCGTTCCGGACGCGTCCGAGACTGGCGACAGGTTCGGCTCCTCCATCGCCCTGCTGAACCTCGACCGCACCGGCGGGCTCGACGCTCTCGTGGCGTCGCCTGGGGAAGAGGTGAGTGGTGACCTCGGCGGGTATCCGTCCGGGGTCGTCAACCCGTTCTACGGTGCGGCCGGCGGGCTCGTACCGCAGAACAAGACATGGAGTGGTCTGTCCGAGCGCCCCGAAGTCGCCTCGCTGCTGAACTACGGTCTCCGGATCGCCGGGCCGCAGAGCGGCGGCCCGCTGTTCTGAGCTCAGCGCAGCAACGCCCGGCAGGTCAGTTGTGGACCTGCCGGGCGTTCGCGCGAGTACCGGCCGTGAGCGTGCCGCCCCGCCGGCGGCCGGCCGGCCTGTCGGCGTCGCTCGGCTGGCCTGTCGCGCCGCCTCGGCCGGCCTGTCGGCGCCGCTCGGCTGGCCTGTCGGCGTCGCTTCGGCCGGTCTGTCGGCGATGGTGGACCGGCCTGTCGGCGACGTTCGGACCCGCCAGGCAGACGGTCGCGCCGGCCTCTACCGGTACGACGGCGCCCGCCCACCAAGCCTTCCGGCATCAAGCCTCGAGATCTTGGACAGATTCCGTTCGGCGCGAACGGAAACTGTCCAAGATCTCGACGGAGTTGTGGGGGTGGGCCGAATCCGGGCTGTCAGGGCCGGGTATCGGTCGGAGCTGCGACGGTCGTAGGGGCCGTTCAGGCCCGCCGGGCGAGCTGGCTGACGAACGCGCGCCAGGCTGCGGGCGCGAAGGCGAGCGCCGGGCCGGTCGGGTCCTTTGAATCCCGTACGCCGATGACGCCGGGCAGGTTGTCGGCGACCTCGACACAGTTGCCGCCGTTGCCGCTGCTGCGGCTGCTCTTGCGCCACCGGGCGCCGTTCAGCTCCATGACTCCGCCACTTCCTGAATAAGGTCGACCGACTGCCGGTGGGACAACGCCTCCCCGCGCACGTTCTCCCATGCCGCCATCATGGCGGCGATGTCGTCGGGGTCGCTAGCGACTTGTCCCTGAAGTTGGTTGTCGAGGTAGCCGGCGACCCGGTGGTCGTGGCTGTGCGCGATCACGAACGGCCCGTTGAGGCCGGCGTAGGCGCCGACCGTGCTGGGCACGACATGCACCCGGATGTGCGGCTCGGCGCACGCCGCCGCGACAGCCAGCAGTTGCTCGCGCATCGTCGACCGGCCGCCCACCGGACGGCGGATGACCGCCTCGTCGACGACCGCAGTGAACTGCGGCGGATCGTCCCGTTTGAGCACGCCCTGCCGGCCGAGTCGGACCGTGAGATGCCGCTCGATCTCACCCCGGGGGATCAGGCCCGCGCCGGTCAGCACCGCGCGGGCGTACGCCTCGGTCTGGAGCAACCCCGGCAGAACTGTCGACTCGTACGACCGAAGCGACACGGCCTCACGCTCGATCTCCTGCCACGGACGGAACCAGATGGGGTCACGACGTCTTGAAGTGTCCGGCCAGATGTCCGACACGTCCTTGTGGAGTGCCTCCGCCGCCGCCAGTCGGTGCCGCGGATGCGGGATGCGGTCTTCGGTCAACCAGCGCCCCACGGTCTTCGGGTCGACGCCGACGGTCTCGGCGAGGGATTCGGTGGTGTGCCCGGTGTCGCTGAGCGCCACCCGAAGCGCATCGTTCACGGCTCCTCCATCGGATGTCCTAAATATCTGAGGACCATATCGCTACGCGGTGTATCTGTCTCGTAACTCACCCAAGGCTGGTCCACAGAAGACGGCGTGGCCGGTGGAGGCGCAGGAGCCCGGCGGTCGGCGTCAGTCCGGGGGTCGCCCCGACGGGGAGGGCGGGGTGACCCCCGTCCACCGCGAAGGAGATCCGCCCATGCCCCGCCGTCGCTACCGGAACCACCTGCCGACCCGGCCCACCTGGCGCTGCGCCGCGTGCGGCATCGCCTGGCCCTGCTCGGCGGCGAAGCTACGGCTGCTCGGCGAATATCGGCACGACCGGATCGCGTTGACCGTCTACCTGGCGACGCTGCAAACAGAGGCCAGCGAACACCTCACCGACGTCGACCCGGCCCGACTGACCGACCGCTTCCTCTCCTGGGCCCGCGCCCGCGCCTGACCGAACGCTTCCTCTCCTGGGCCCGCGCCGCGCCTGACCGCAGGCTTTCTCGCCTGGGCCCACGCCCGACCGAGCGTCAGGCGCCCACGCCCGACCGAGCGTCAGGCGCCCGCGCCCGACCGAGCGTCAGGCGCCCGCGCCCGACCGAGCGTCAGGGGCGCCAGATCGCCACGTCGATGTCGCGGCGTCGTTCGGCGAAGCGGCCGTTCCGTGCCGCCGTGGTCAGGAGCTGGCGCAGGTCCGCCTCGAAGTCCGGGAGTCGGTCGGCGAACAGGTGTGGCGCCGCACTGGAGAGCGAGAACACCGCCGAGGTGACCTCGTTCACGGTGCGTTCCACCACCATCCCCTGTTCGACAGTGATCCGGGTGGGGCCGGTGAAGCCCGCCGCGCGCATGATCTCTCCCTCGCCGGAGGGGGTGCCCGTCGGCAGCAACCCCTGCCCGGCCCGGCGGGCCGGTCCCAGGTAGCTCGCCACCAGCTCGTCGATCTGCTGCCAGGGCGGTCGGGGGTACGGCAGCGGGTCGTCCCCGGTCACGCCCTGGTGCGTATTGGCACCGACGTGGACCCAGGCCCCGTCGGGCGTGAGCATGTCGCGGACGCGACCAACCACGAGCGGCCGGTCCATCCAGTGGAACGACTGGGCGAACGTGACCACCCGGAACGTACCCAGGTCGGCCGGCAGGGCCTCGGCGCGCAGGTGCCGCCACTCGACGTTTGTGGCCCCGGCCTCGTCGGCTCGGCGCTGGGCCTCGACGAGCATGTCCCGGTCCGCGTCGAGGCCCACCGCCGACTCGAACAGGGGCGCGAGCAGCAGCGTCACCGATCCGGGTCCACAGCCGACGTCGAGGAGCCGGCCGGTGCCGTCGAGGTCGAGGGCGGTGCCGATCGCTTCGGCGAGGCCGGTCGGGTAGGGCATCCGGCCGACGCGGTAGTGGCGGGCGCTGCCCGCGTACAAGGTCTCGTCCCACTCCCACGCCGCGTCGGTCACGACGTCGATGAGACCACAGAGCCGAGCGTACGGGCGGTTACCGCCTCCCGGGTGGACACTCGTGCAGGCGCTCTCATGTTAATCTCCCCCAGCTAAGCATGATCACCTTGAGCGACCGAGGGGACACATGACGGCCGAGGTTCCACACGCGGGGGGACTGCTGGACCCGGGCGGCGCCATGGATCGGCTCGCGGAGTGGAAGGGTCGCCTGGACCAGTTGGCGACCGCCACCGACGCGATGAGCGAGCGCATCCAGGAACTGCGGGTGACGGTCGCCGACGGCAACGGGCTGGTGGAGGTCACTGTCGACTCCGTGGGCGCGCTTGTCGAGCTGAAGATGGGTCAGCGAGTGCAACGCGTCGCCCCCGATGTCGTCGCCCGAACGATCATGACCACGATCGCTGCGGCCAAACGGCAACTGGCCGACCGCGCTCAGGAGATCATCGGCGACACGCTGGGCACCGATTCGCCCGCGGCGCGGGCGATCGCCGAACGCGTCGGGCAGCAACTGCGCGATGCCGAGCCCCCGCTGGGTGGCCCGGACGAGCAGCACAGTCGGTGGTGAGTCGGTGAGCGGCGGGTTCGAGGTCGACGCCGAACAGATCCGCCAGCACGCCCGCAACATCGAGGCGCTGCGGGCCCGCTTCGGCGCGGTCAAGACCGCCAGCGCGCACATCACGCAGGACGACGCCGCGTACGGGCTGTTGTGTGGGTGGATCTCCGGGATCCTGGAGGGCCGGCACACTCGGCAGGACGAGCTGATCGCCTACGCCGAGGAGAACCTGTCCCTGGTGGTGAAGGGGTTGGGCACGACCGCCGACAACTACGCCAACGCCGACGTGGACTCCGACACCACGATCCGCAAGGTCGGCAGCCAACTGGACACGGCGTCATGACCGACGCGTCGCTGATCGCCGACGTCCAGTCGACCCGCAAGCCCTGGACCGGCGCGGCCGCCGCGGACAGCTTCCAGGGCCTGGTCGACGCCATCCACAGCGAGGGTTGGGTCGACGACCTCCTGGCCGGTGCGGCGTTCGGCGTCGAGGCCGTCGCGACGGTGCTGGACCCCTTCAGCGCCCTGCTCGCCAACGGGCTGGGCTGGGCGATGGAGTACTTCGAGCCGCTGCGCGAGATCCTCGACCAACTCACCGGCATGCCCGACGTGGTGACCTCGCACGCGGCGACCTGGAACAACATGGCCGCCGAACTGGAGAGCATGGCCAACGACCTGAAGACCCACCTCGGGGTGGACCTGCCCGGCTGGCAGGGGCAGGCCGCCACGGCGTACCAGGGGTTGATGGCGCACAACGTCACCGGCATCGACGCGCTCAGCGGCATCTCCGCCGCGATGGCCGCCGCGACCCAGGCCGCCGGGAACCTGGTGGCGTTCACCCGTGATGTCGTCCGCGACCTCATCGCCGACCTGGTGGCCCGCGTGATCGTGTGGGCGATCGAGGCGATCTTCGTCGTCACCATCCCGGCGATCGCCGCGTCGATCGTGGCGGCCGTGGTCAAGTGGGCCGGACGCATCCTCACCTACGTCGCTGCATTGATCTCCAGCCTCACCAACCTGTCCAAGCTGCTGAACGGCTAGGGCGTAGACGATGGCGAAACCCAAGCCCCCCGGCGGAAACGGTGACAGCGGAACGCCGTCGCGTCCGGGTGACGGCGACAGCGACGTACCGGGACAGCGGCACCGCAACTCCAGCGAGGTGCCCGAGAGCGTCACCGGCGGGCAGGACATCGCCGACGCGGAGTTCAAGCTCGGTCGGCCCGGCGGCGACTCCGGCGACCCGCCGGGCCGCCCGTCCGGCGGCGACGACGGATACCAGACCCCCAAGCCCGGCACCCCCGAGTACGACCGGCGACTGGAGGAACTCGCCGCCGACCCGGCCCACAACGGCAACATCAGCCCGAAGTCCCGGATCGAGGCCGAGGTCGGGCTCGCGGCCGAGGCGGACGGGAAGATCCCCGGGCCGATCCGCCGGGCCGAACTCGACAACTCCGATCCCGCATTCCAGAAGGACCAGGGTGAGTTCCTCGATTCCAACGGGGAGAACTGGGACGTCAAGTCGCCAAATGATTTGTTCCCCGCCGGGCGGCGGGCAGGTGAGCCGATGCCCGAGGGTATGAAGGGCCGCTACGATGGCGAGGAGTTCGAGCAGAAACTCGCCGACGAGGTCGCTGGTGGGCAGAACGTCATTCTCAACACCCGGAGCCTGTCGCCGAGTGCGTTGGCCGATCTCAGGGCGCGGGTCGCTGATCGACCGGAGTGGGACGGCAAGGTGGTGTTCGACAAATGAGTAAGTACAAGCGTGCCAGCGGCGACGTGCTCCGCTGGCCAGACAGCCCCGACGCGCGGGAAGCGCTGGAGGAGTGGTTCGCCGACGCTTCGGCCACGGCGTACCTGTCCGGGGATTTTCTTGATTTTCGCGGCGCGGACCTGAGCCGTCTCGACCTGACCGGCGCTTATCTCGCCAATTCCCATCTGGTCGGTGTCCGATTCGAGGAGGCCAACCTCGGCGACGCCAACCTGACCAACGCCGAGTTGCAGGGCGCGGATTTCTCCTTCGCCGACCTGGCCAAGGCGGAAATGGTCGGTTGCTCGGCCGGTAAGGCGTTGTTCCGCTCGGCTCGGTTGTTCGCGGTGCAGCTCGACGACGCCGTTCTGGAAGGGGCGGATCTCCGCCACGCCATTCTCAATTCCGCCAAGCTCTACAAGACCGATCTGCGCGACGCCAATCTTGAGCTGGCCAGCCTGCGCTGGTGCACGCTCGGCGGCACGAGCATGCCGACGGTGCTGACCGGCGCGAGGATGTTCGGCTGCCAGTTCGAGGGCGCGAAGGGTGCCGTCGTCGGCCCCGTCCTCGTCGACGAGGAAGCGACCCGGTCCCTCGGCGGCGCCGAGCTGGAGGCGTGGTTCTCGGCGCAGGGCGCGGAGCACGTCCAGGTGGTGGGCTGACGCCACCGCACAAACGATCCAGGGCCGGACCCCGTTGGGGCCGGCCCTGTCGTTCGTGCTGCTCAGGCGAGCGGAGGATACGAGATTCGAACTCGTGAGGGTGTAAACCCAACACGCTTTCCAAGTCTGCCGGTACGTGTCCGCGGATGGCTGTACCCGTACCGAGCGGTGGCGTTGGCACGGAGCGGGTCGTAGCCGGATGACCTTGAACGTGGCCGAACGAGACGACAACTGAGACGGCCTGCGGCTCTCACATGCTTTGGAGGTCTGCGATGCCGGATGCAACAGTGTCCAGAGCTGTCCGGTGGGGGGTCCAACTACCTCCCCCGGCGACCGAGGCAGCGCGAATCACTATCGACGACACCGCGCCGGTCGGAGCCTTGCGGCCTGAGGGCGAAGCAAGCAAGGTTGCTACTTGTCAGTGTTACTTGCCGCCGGGGCTGGATTCGCCTCGACGTCGCCAGCCGTGGCGCGGGAGGACCAAATGGTCACGAAGTGGTGGGAACTTGCTATCCCAGCAGCGGCGACGTTAGGTGGTGTCGCAGCAACGGTGGCTGGAACGCTGCTGACCAGCGCGAGTCATCGCCGCCACGAGCGACGTTCTCGATTCCTCTCAGAACGGCGAGATGCCTACACGAAATTCCGGTCTACGGCGCACGCAGTGAGACGCAAATATGAACGTATGGCGTCCCTCAAGAGGGAGACGGAAGAGGCGCGCGTCCAGATTGATGAGGCCGAGCAGGAAATCAGGAAGCTGACTCTTAAAGTAGACGAGCTAGTTGAAGCGAAAGCGGCGGTGGAACACGCCGTCGAACAGGCGAAGGAACTGCTTGAGAGTGGAGACTTGGAGCAAGCCTCCCGATTGCTCAAGGGGGTCGATGTTGACATTGAGGGTTATAGCACTCCTACAGAAATCCTCGAAGAGAAAATAAAACTACTCGGAGAATTGCAGCAGAAGCTGGCGCGAAACAGCGAAGAGCTAGTTGTAAGCGCCGAGGAGATCGAGAAGTGGAACGAGGAATTCGAGGCGGCGGATGCCGTTGTCGCCTACCTTGGCAGTAAAGGTGTTCGTACCGCCGCCGAAGCATTGCTATTAGGTATTGTGAATGAGGTTTCCAAGGAAAAGCTTCAACAGCTTGATGAAGAATTCGTGCAAGCGGTTCGCCGCGATCTCTCCGTGTGAGTGTCAAACCTGGTATCACCGGCCGTGAGTAACCTCTTCGCTTTTCTGACTCCCCTTCCAAGCCTGTCGCTGTACCTTCACAGAGAACTGTAGCCGGTACGGAATAGTGGCGATATCACCAGACGGGACATAGCCGGATGGCCCGCGAAAGTGACACTTGCGCGTCCTGTAACGAGTCCCGGCGATTATGCCTCCACCCTCCGCTCAATCCATTTAGGCCATCGTTGCATGGGAATCCCGAATGGCCCTGGGACCGGCATTTGCCCTGGCGGCTCGGACGTCGCGAGCAGGTAGTTCATCAGCTCTCGGTGCCGGAACTGATAATTGATTCCCGAAACCCGTAGAACCCCCGCATTGGTGGCCCAGCGAAGATAAAGGGAAAGTCGGCGGGGCAGACCGACGGTCGGGCCCAAAAGAGTGGCCACGAAGTAGCGACCAGAAGAGAAGCCAAGGGTCAAAGACAAAAAGTACCCTAGCCCGAAGCAAATCCCGGCCTTGGAGCCCATTGTTTCGGCAATATAGGTCCCCATGAAGAGGCCCATGCCAAGGCCAAACATGGAGGACGCGGCAAAATCTCGACGGAGAGGCTCGTGGGGGTTCATTGCGTCCTCCGTTGCCTCGATCCGATTGCCGATCACCGGAACCAGCAAGATGAATAGACCTAGAGCCGCACCTACCCCTAGGGCATCATGTGAGGTAATGGTGGAGAACCAATATCCAACCCCAGCACACGGAATTGCCAAAAGGGTCGCGCGCAGCAGGCCTGCACTCGAAAGCAACCGCGCGAAGTTGATCCCCCTCGGGCTTGTTAATTGAAACGGGGTTGCCAGCGCCATCGCCATTAGCATCAGGAAGTTTGATAAAGGCATTGCCCAAGAGGTCCAGCCGGCGTTGGCGTTCGGGACGTAATCCGTGAGCGGAAGGCTGTCTAAGGGCAGGGCAAAGGGGAGTATTACTGCCATTGCGGCGGCTCTTAACTGCCAAGCGGGAACCCTTCCTCCGAATCGCCGCCACCAATCATGCAAAACAATATCGCTTGCTTGTTCGTCACCCTTTCCTGAATGGAGGAAGTGGGCGATTCTAGATAGCATGTGCCGAGCGCGGGCCACTTCGTGATCGTCTTTGCATCCACCAAGGCGAAATCGAGTGGACAAAAACGTTTCGTAAAGTTCGGAGTTGAGGCGACTTTCGAATTCCGCTTGACCTTCGGGGGACGTGGGCAGCAGTCGTGCAGGATCGTTACCGCTGTGAACATACCCGACCATCATTGCGAGCCGCCACGGAGTAGAGGTCTCTGAATAGAACATCCCTCGCGCTTTGCGTGGACCCTTAGAAAGTCCCCTCTTTATCTCATCAACGACACCTTGCCCACAATGCTCAGCAATGTATCCATCTATGTCCGTCGAGTGAAAGGGTTTGATCAGAACTGCTTGGGTGTTGCGGAACCTGCCGCGCAGCCTTGAGTAGTACTGCGAACCGGATCTGGTGATCACGATTAAGGGAGCGCGAGAGTTCACTGCGATGTAGTCATTGAGCTGCTGGACGGCCCGTTCTGCTCGATCTGGCGACTCGAGTTCGTTGTCCATTTCGTCAAGTCCGTCGAGAAGGGGAAGGATTCGCCCGTCCTGTATCAGCTGCCGCGAAATCGACGGGCTCAGACGAAAGCGCATAGACAACTCGTCAGCCAGCCAGTTCTCAAAGCGTTTGCTGCTCGCCCATGTTGTCAGGTTGAAGATAACAGGGACTCGAAGGGATTTTTCTGCATTCTGTGAGTCGACGACATCCGCGATAAGTTGCAGCAATAGAGTAATGCCGGCCACCGTTTTGCCGGCTCCGGGTGCCCCCAATATCAGCATGCGGCCAGAAGGTGTCCGCTTATAGTAAGCAGCGATCGTATCAATGTTTCCTGCTGTGCGCGCATTAGGTGCCGATTTTCCCGTACGCGCATCGGCGGCGCAGAATTTCAGTTTCGCCGACCTGGACTCAAGAGCATCAGTTCCGAGCAGTTGTGCGAGTTGTCTACCATGTGAGATTTGCTGAGCCTTCGCCAACAGAATTACTTGGCGGTTCAGCTCAACATCATGATCTTGCTTTTTGCCTAGCACCATCATTAGGAGGCCGACTGCACCGATTGAACCGGCCCAAATATTCGCCCAGCCAACTTGTTTATTGAAAGCCTCGACGTCATTGCGAGCGGTCCACCCCAAGGCGGGTAGCAGTACCGCTAAGGCCGCCAGTCCACTGACAAAGAGGAAACGACCAGTCGAACGCAGCGTGATTCTCTTGGTCATCATTTAGGAGCCTCCAAGAGGCAGGGCCGCGCCCCGTTCCACCACATTACGTGGTTGGGTTCGATGAAGCAGCTAGAAGGCTAAGGGTGCAGACAGGAGAGCGGCCGCGCCACTCGGCGCCCTGCTGCCAGATGACTTCAATACCCAACGACACCATGAGGTCCGCCAGTGCTTCCCCCACGGGTTCGGAGAACAGGGCCACCAGGGAGGGATCTTTGCGTCCGTTCTCACGGTAGCAAAAGTGCCGGTAGGCGAAGAGTTGCCCAATGGCGTCTCGAACTGCGTGCTCCGCATTCGCGCCTACCGTCTTCACCTCGACTAGCCAGTGGGTGGCTAGGCCGGTGACGGTCAGGTCGCAAGGGTGGGCATTGTTAGCCGGGAGGAGTCCGGCCGCCTTGGCGCGCTTGGCGAAGTCGTTAAGCAGAGCCTCGTGACGTGGCTTGCGGTCTTGGACATACGCCTTCATCCGCGCTCGGTAGTCTGCGGGAGTCTTAGGACGGAACGCAGGGGGTTTGGGCTTGAACTTCGGCTTAGCCTTGTCCGACCCGGCCGTCGTCTTGATGAGCCCCGGCGTGGTCGCCAAAATCTCTCGCTTGATCTCGACGCATAACGCGTACAGCGCCAGGAAGCGACTCAGGTCAGCTCGCAGCGTGTCCTCGTCCGGCAGCTTCGCCGGATCGTACTCAATCGCAGCTAAATTGCCCTCTTCGTAGCCGCAAGGCAGGAAGCGATTCCGCGGCGCCCCAAGCTGGATAACGTCCGTGAGGCCGGTCAACGCCTCCGCGCTGAGGTGCTTGCGCAGCAGAGCGGTCTCCGCCCGAAGTTCGGCTAGCGCAGCCCGGTCCTGCGCGACACCAGTAAGTCCCGCCTCCCCGGCGTTTCGCTGATGCTGCGTCGCGCCCTGGTTCATGGTCAGGTAAACCCGCGAGAGGTCCTGCCGGTACAGGTAGACGACATAGAGCCCTTCCTGCGCCGTGGTGGTTACGTTGCTGTCGAGGACGGCGATCCACGGCACGACGGGCAGGCTTTGGCCGGCGCCGCTGGCGAGTACCTTCATGCCCGACGGCACCAGCGCTGGCAACTCACGCCGGACCGCCTGTAGGTGCTGCTGCGCAGGCTGGTCTCTCCCTTGCGAGTGAACGTAAGCCTTTAACTGAACACCATGGAGCGCGTCACGTAGATCCATAACAACGGATACTAGGCAGGATCTGCGACAGCACGGCTCAGCCGGCCGCCCACCATCTCGGCGCTATCGGGTTCATGTAGCCACCTCTGGAACCGGGCATAGGCTCAATGACGGGGCTAGCCGGGGACTTCATGGGGCCGAGGCTTCCCTGCGTGCGAATCCCTCCTCCGCGCTCTCGGTGCCCTACTCCCAGCGACGCGGTTGGCGCTCGAGCCGCGCTGCCGCCTTGGAAAGTGCGCTAGCCACGCGGCCATGACTCCCACGCGTCTGCAATGATCTCGCTCAGCTTGGACCTTGCGGGGCTCCAGTTGAGAACGGTATGAGCACGGCTGACGTCAGCGATCAGTTCCGGAGGTTCCGGCTTAGGCGGTTGACGGTCGACGGCCACCCGGTGTCCGGTGACCTGTTCAGCAGTGGCTACCACGGTGGCCATGCTGGTTCCGATGCCTGAGCCGAGGTTGATGGTCTGGCTAGCACCTGGCACACAGACGGTCAGGGCGAGCCGAACGGCGGTGGCAACGTCGGCCACGTGCACGAAGTCTCGCACTGCCGCACCGTCGCCGTTAAGAGCCACGTGGTCAAGCTCCCCGGTGACCGCGCGCAAGACGTTCGGAATGATCCGTGCGCGGTCGGTGTCGGTGACGCCGTCGACGGCTCCAGCGATGTTGAAGGGCCGGAGGATGACCGCGCCGATTGCTCCGGTCAACGCAGACGCCGCGACCATTTGCTCAGCCGCGACCTTGGACGCCGCGTACGGGCTCTCGGGGTGTGGGCCGAGGTCTTCGGACAGTGCGCCGTGGTGCTGTGACCCGTAGACGATGTTGGTGGAGGCGAAGATCAGAGAGGCCGGTGCGGTGGTTGTCCGCGCGGCGTCTAGGGCCATGAGTAGATTCAGGGTGCCGGTCGCGTTGACGTCGAAGTAACCCAGCGGGTCAGCGAACGAGTCCCGACCGCTGGTCAACGCCGCAAGGTGCACGACTCCGTCGTACCCGCCCTCTTGAACGATTTCGGCGACCCGCGCACGGTCCCGGATGTCCCCCGTTACCAGCTCGACGCCGGACGGTGCGGTGCGGTCACCGCGGCCCCGGGTCATGACCGTGACCCGGTGCCCGGAGCCAAGCAGGTCGCGGGCTACGGCGCGGCCGAGGAATCCGAGGCCGCCGGTTACCAGTACGTGCACGTCAACTTCTCCCCAGGATCGTGCGGCGGTGTTCCCACGCGAGTTCGAGGCATCCGGCCGCCGCCGGTGCCAGCCGCC
This sequence comes from Micromonospora foliorum, assembly GCF_022229015.1. Taxonomy (GTDB): domain Bacteria; phylum Actinomycetota; class Actinomycetes; order Mycobacteriales; family Micromonosporaceae; genus Micromonospora; species Micromonospora foliorum. Next base: position 15,580 of record NZ_JAKKFF010000532.1, on the reverse strand, counting down.
CGCTGGCGGTCAGTTCGTCGATGGTGTGCCGGGTGAACGGCAACGCCGAGGTTGGCCGTACCCGCCCGGTCTTGACCACGGTTCCCTCGGCGTTGGAGTCGACCATGTCGGCGAACAGGTGATCGTACGTGGGGCCGTCGTACGCGGCGACGGTCAGAATCTCGCCCCACAGGGTGAGGGCGTCGAGCGCGACTCCGAGGCAGAAAACCCGCACCCCGCCGGAGGCGTACGCGCGGTCGAAGGCTGCCAGCGGTTCCGTGCTGTAGTCAGCCGGTTCCCCGTCGCCGCCGTGCTCGGCACTGCCGAGGAATTCCTCGCTGTACTCCCGCATCATGTTGCGCCACAGGTCGAAGTCGGCCACTTGAGCGGCAGGCAGGACGCTCGATGGCTGGAACACTCCCGCCGGCATGATGTGCAGCATTCCCCCGGCTACGGCCACGTTGCCGGCGGCACGGTTGTGCAGCACGAAGGACGCTCCGTCGTCGTCTACCCGCAGGGTCAGCGTGTCGGTTGATGGCGCTGTCGGTCGACGGCTGGGCGTGAACGGGTCGCCCACGAGCCGCCGGAAGCCCAGGTTTCGCCAGGACGCCGGCAGGATGCCGCTCCCATCGCCCGCGACGTGGTACATCGCCATCTCATGCGCGAGCGCTTCCGAGACATCGACACCGCCGAAGTACGTGCCGGTAGTGAACGTGAGCGCACGGTCGGGCTGGCTCCAGTCGACTCCCGCAAGGTGCCACGCGAGCCGGTTCTCAAAAAGCCGGGGCTGTTCAACATCCCGCAGGGCGAGGCTGTAGCGCTGGTGTCGCCGCCCGTCCGACGCCAACGGCCGTACGCCGGCCGCAACGTCCTCCGTCCCGGTGACGAGGGGCGCGGTTCCCTCCGGGGCGAGCCCGATTCCGAACCTCGCCAACTCGATCGGAGTCGACGGCAACCATTGCGGCGCCGCAATCAGGCCGCTGTCACCTACGCGGTGCTCCACGTCATAGAGGCGCGCGGCCTCACGGGCGAGCTGCACCCGATGAATGTTCAGCTTCCGCCGGACCGCCCGCCACTCTTCCTGGCTGTCCTCGGCCTGCGGGTGAGACACCGGATCCTGGTAGATCGTGAAACCTCCGGAATCGTTCTCGGGACTGTCGCGCTGCTGGGGCGTGACGCGCTGCCTGGTGAGCCCGAGATCTTGCACAGAGACGCCGAAGTGCTCGGCGAGGAGTTGACGGTAGAGCGCGGACGGATACGTGATTCCCCGCTCCCACCTGCTGACCTGATTGGCGGTTACGGCCAGCCTCTTTCCGCGCGCCACCCCGAGGCGGTTCAACCCGTCCGCCACGTCCTGCTGAGTCTCGCCCGCCGCATCGCGGAGGTTGTACAGCGCGAGATTCGGGGTGGCATCCCTGGCGTGAGCAGGCACAACGGTCCTCCTTCGCTGGCGTAGGCACCCGCCGATACGCAACCGCGCCTAGTCGATGCCTAGTGGACTGCGGTTACCCGGCTGGTGAACGGCGTTCGGGTGCGCGTTCGGAACTGGTGTCCTTATCGCCATGACCGACATCGACCGCCATCCGCTCCACGGCATCCGCGAGCCGCCGCACCTCGGCGTGGAGCTGATCCAGCCGTACGAGCACCAGCGACGAACTGTCCGCCCGTCCTGCTTCCCCGCCGCTGTTCGGCGGTGTGGTGCCCGTCAGCACGGCACGAAGGTAGTCGTCCGGCCAGCCGAGAGCCTGAGAGATCGCGGCGAGCGTGCGCGCCGACCGCTTGCGGGTCGCGGTCGCCTTTTGCAGCTCACGCAGGGTGGCAACCGACACCTTGGACCGCTCGGCCAACTCCTGTTGCGACAGCGGCAAATCGGCCATCCGGCCGTTGATTGCGCTGGCCACAGCCTGCCAATCCTCCACCTGACGCCTCCCTGTCTGACTACTTGATCCGCTGATCCTAGTCCTCCCACCTCGTTGACATCGCACAACATCAGCGCTAATTTTAGCGCTGAAATTAGCTACACCGGCCGGTAGGTAGCCGGGGAAGGCAGCCCCTCACGGAGCTGCGCGCCCACGAGCCTCCGCGCAGTCGTTCATTGAGAACTTCACAGCAGAAGCGCCGCGTAGATCCGTCTGCGGCATCCCCGCCTTGAGCCACACGGTGGCCGACCCCGGTAGATCCCGGGCGAGCGGGGCGAGCGGGCCGGATCTGGCGCGCGGTTGCTTCTGCCTCTTGAACCTGTTCGCCCCGGGGTGCGGCCGATCTGGTCGCACCCCGGGCTTCCCTCACTTCATCGACTTACCGGAGGTTCCCCCGTGCGTACGCACCTTGCCCCCGTCACCGCCGAACCGACCACCGCCGACCTCGCCGCGATCGACGCGGAGTGGCCGCTGATCGCGGCCGAGCTGGACGTACTGGACGCCGAGATCACGCTGATTTACGCCGAAGACCACGGCGGCCCGTCCCCGCTGGACTGGCGGCGGTTGCGCCGGGCCGAGGCGCGTGTCACCCGCGCCGCCACCGACACCGCGACCCGTACCGACCCGCGCCGCGCGGCCTGATGTCGCGCATCCGCGCCGCCTACTTCGATCCGGACGGGGCGCGGTACGGCATCCCTACCTACTGGTGGAAGGGTGCCCCGCCCGGCTACGCCACCCGCCGTCAACTGACCGCCGCCGGCCTGCGCCCCGGCGGGCAGCCTGTCGCCGCTCAGGTGCTCTGGCGCGGCGTCGGCGGCACCCGCACCGCCTACCTGTACCGGCTCGACCTGGCCGCGCCGAAGCGCACCGCGACCCCTGCGCAGCGCGTCGCGATCGGCAAGGCGCTCACCGCCCGCCGGACCTGCCGCACCTGCCACCAGGTGCGGCCGTACTTCATTCCGCGTTCGCTGGGCGAGTGCCTGGCGTGCGCCTTCCCCCAGGAGGACGCAGCATGACTGCCCCCGCCAGCATCCACCCCCGCAGCATCGACGACCTGTACCCCGGCGCGCTGGCCCTGACCGACCAACTCGGCGAGGTCCCGTCGCGCAACCGGCTCCAGAAGGAATTCAAGATCGGCGCTCCCAAGGCCACCGAGCTTCGCGAGCGACTGCTCACCCGCACCGAGCCGGCTGTCAGCCCCGCGCCGGTCGCGTTGGACTACGCCGAGCCGATCGGCCCGAACCCGGCCCCGTTGCCGACCGCGCCCGAGCCCACCGCGCCAGACGCGTCGACCGAGCCGCGCCGGGGGTGGTCCCGCCGCCGTCCGGCCGCCGAGAAGTCGCCGCAGGTCCCGGCGGACGGACACCCGGGTCCGAAGATCCCACCCGCGCCGGCCCCGGCCGACGCCGCACAACTCAAGTCGCTCAAGCGCATCCGGTGGGCGGTCCGCCTCGTGCTCGCCCTCGGCGTGGCCGCCTCCATCGCCGGGAACGTGCTGCACGCCCGAGACGAACTCATCAGTCAAGTCATCTCCGCGTGGTCCCCGCTGGCGCTGCTGCTGACCATCGAACTCATCTCCCGAGTCCCGGTGCACTCCCGCCGCCTCGCGGTTGGCCGGTGGGCGGCAACCGCGCTGATCGCCGGCATCGCCGCGTGGGTCTCCTACTGGCACATGGCCGCCGTTGCCGCCCGCTACGGCGAGACCAACGGCGCGCAGTACCTGCTCCCGCTGTCCGTCGACGGCCTCGTGGTCGTCGCCTCCATCTGTCTGGTGGAGCTGGGCGGCCGGATCGCGGCCAACCACCGCAAGTAGCCCCGCCCGGCGGCACGGCCCCTGGCTCGCAACCTGTGCCGTGCCGCCGGTCCTCTGCCCATCCGTCTTGCAGACATCAGGGAGAGAACACCCATGATCCCCCGCCGCGCGGCTGCCGCGCACTCCCGAACCGTCCTGCTGCCCTGCGGCCGGCACTACGCCACGTTGTGGGGCAACGCCAAACCACCCACGACCTGCAGCGACTGCCCATCCCGCTAGCCCTGACCGGCTGGCACACCTCAATCGAGAGGACCACCGACCAATGAGCAACCCCACCCCCGCGCCGGCTGACCTGCCGATCGGCACCGTCATCACCCACGACGGTCTGAGCGCGCAGAAGACCCGCCCGGCCGACCGTGACCCCTGGCCGTGGACCTGTGACGGCGTTGCCTACCCCGACGAGTGGGCCGCCGCCGCCATCACCAACGGTGCCCGCGTCACTCCGCCGCCGGCCCGCCCCGCCCGCCGGATCTGGCACCTGTTCAACGTCCTGGCCCTGGCCAACCTCGTGCTGATGTTCACCGCCGACGACACCACGGGCCGCGTGCTGCACGCGGTCGGCACGGTCGCGTTCGCGGTGACCGCCATCGCGACCCGCCCCCCGCGTCCCTGACCCCGCCCGGCGGCGCGGCCTCACGGCCTCGACAACCCGGCCGCGCCGCCGGCCCTCAACCCCCGACCCACACGGATCAGATGGAGGAACACCCATCATGACGTCCCCCCAAGGAGACGACCGTTTCGACTGGCAGGCCGCCGAGGCGGACCTGACCGACCCCGACGGCCCGGATGCCGAGGTGGTCGACCTCGACGCCGCCCGCGCCCGCCGCGCCGGCACCGACGACCCCGACCCCGACGACCTCGACGCCGACCCGGGCGAGGGTGGCCCGGTGATGGTGGACAGCATCGACGCGCAGCGCCGGCCGCGGTTCACCCTCGCGGGGTTCCGCGACGCGCAGCGCCGGCCGATCCTGCCGGGCTGGCTGCGTTCGCGTTCCGAGTTCGCCGGCAACCTGACGTGGGCTACCGGCCTGGCCGGGCACGGCGTGCTCTACCACGGGCTGCGGGTGCCGAAGTATGGCGCGAAGCTGGCCTGGCGTGCCCCGTTCGGCCTCGTCCGCGTGGTCGGCGGGTACGGGCGGTGGCTGTTCGACCTGGAAGGCGAGCCGGTGCGCCAAGCGGTGGTCCGCGCGTCCGTCACGAAGCCGGAAGAGGCCAAGACGTACGAGACGCTGTCGCGGCGCCGGGATCGGCGGGTCCGCTGGCGCGGCCTCACCGCCGTGCTGCTGGCCGTGCTGCTGGTCGCTGGCCTCGGCGTGCTGCTGCTCGCGAGCACCGCCGTTCAGGTGGCCGCGCTCGCGGTGGCGGTGGTGGTGTTCGGGGTGCTCGGCGCTCCGGCGGATCGGCCGCTGCTCGACACCGCCGTGGTGCGTACCGACGCCGCGCCGCTGACCAGCACGGAGGTGTTCACGGCCCTGGCGTCGCTGCGGATTCCGGGCATCGACGCCGCGATCCGCCGGGGCGACAACGGCAAGCGGTGGTTCCCCGCGCCAATCGCGCGGGAGAACGGCGTCGGCTGGCGCGCGGAGGTGGAGCTACCTCGCGGCGTGGTCGCCTCGGCCGTGATCGAGAAGCGCGAAGAACTGGCGGGTGCGCTCACCCGGCCGCTGGGGTGCGTGTGGCCGACCGCCAACGCCGACGTGCACCCGGGCCGCCTCGTGCTGTTCGTCGCGGACAAGGACATGAGCCGGGCGAAGCAGAAGCCGTTCCCGCTGCTCACGTCCGGAACGGTGAACCTGTTCAAGGCCCAACCGTTCGGCACCGACCCGCGCGGCGCGCTGGCCACCATCACCCTCATGTACGCGTCGATGATCATTGGCGCGCTGCCCCGGTTCGGGAAGACGTTCGCGCTGCGGTTGGTGCTGCTGCTGGTCGCGCTCGATCCTCGGTCGTGGGTGCTGGCGTTCGACCTCAAGGGCACTGGCGACCTGTCCCCGTTGGAGCCGGTCTGCCACGCCTACCGGGCCGGTGACGACGAAGACGACATCGTGTACCTGGTCACCGCGTTGCGCGAAGTCCACGCGGAGATGCGCCGCCGCACGAAGGTGATTCGGGATCTGCCGCGTGACCTGTGCCCGGAGAACAAGGTCACCGACGAGTTGGCCAGCAACCGCAAGTTGGGGTTGCACCCGATCGGCATCGGGATCGACGAGTGTCAGCGGGGGTTTGAGCACCCGAAGTACGGCGCGGAGATCGAGGAAATCTGCGAAGACCTCGTTCGACGCGGCCCGGCCGTCGGGATCATGCTCAAGCTGGCCACCCAGCGCCCGGACGCCAAGAGCCTGCCGACCGGCATCTCCGCCAACGCGGTGCTGCGGTTCTGCCTCAAGGTCATGGGCCAGACCGAGAACGACATGGTGCTGGGCACCTCGATGTACCGCAACGGCATCCGGGCCACGATGTTCTCCCGCCGGGACAAGGGCATCGGCTACCTGGCCGGTGAGGGTGACGAGCCGGTCATCCTCAAGACGTTCGAGATCGACGGCCCGGCCGCCGAAGCGATCGTCACCCGCGCCCGCAAGGCGCGGGAGCGCTACGGCAACATCACCGGCCACGCCGCCGGGGTCGTGCTCGACACCACCGCCGTGCGCCGGGACACGATCCTTGAGGACGTCGCCGGGGTCATGGCCGAGGCCGAGCCGAAGCTGTGGTCAACCGTGATCGTGAAGCGTCTCGCCGCGCTGCGGCCCGACGTCTACGCCGGGTTCACCGCCGACCAGCTCCGCGAGGCGCTCAAGGCCCACGGGCTGAGCACGAAGCAGTGCTGGGGCGAGGACACCGACACCGGAGAGTCCGGCAACCGCAAAGGCTTCCACCGCGCCGACATCCTCACCGCGATCACCAAGCGTGACCGCGATGCCGGGAACGGCAAGACCGCGTAGCCCACGATCCGCCGCTAGGTCTAGCGGCCAGCACCGCTAGACCTAGCGGCACCGCTAGCGACACAAACATTTCCTGGCCAGCGCCCTAGCACCTAGCGGCGTCGGCTGCTCGCACCCTCAAAACGGCCTGTGGAGGCGTTCCGTGCTGACCATCGCCGCGCTAGCTAGCCTGACCATCCTCGGTTACGCAGCGTTTTACCTGATCAAGTGCTACGCGTCCCCGTTCGGCCGCTGCCGCCGCTGCAAGGGAGCCGGCCAGCGACCCGGGCTGATCATCCGCCGACTCACCCGCGAGTGCCGCCGCTGCGCCGCCACCGGCAAACGCGTCCGCGTGGGCCGCCGGCTCATCGAGCACATCCGCACCGAATACCGGGCCGGCAACCAGTGATGCGCCGCCCGCGTGACGGTCACACCGACTGGTGCGGCAAAGACCACCGCTGCGGCCTCGGCGAACACCGATCCGAAGAGATCGTGGTTGACGTCGCCGGCCGCTCCCGCGCCGTCCTCGTGCGGGTACGCACCGCCGCCGGCCGGGAACACGCCGAGGTGCGCGTCAGGGTCGCGCTCGCCCCCGGCGAGGTGGCGGCGCGGCGGCAATTGGTCGGGTTGCTCGGTGACCTGCGGGAGACCGTGACCCGCGCCGCCATCGCGGGTCGGCCCCGACCGAGGCGGGCCGCCTAATGCCCAGCTCTCGCCGCGATGGCCCATCCCCGCGTGACGCCCGGCTGTCCGGGTTGGAGGTCTGGCTTACCGGCACGCCCGCCGAGCTGGACGCCGTCACCGCCGCGCTGGTCGACGCCGGGCACCTCACGCAGCACGGCACCCGCCGGCCGCTGACCGGCACCGACGCCGGCCGCTACCGGCTCTATCTGCGCCTGAGCGTCACCGCCGGCCGGCAACGGCCCACCGGCACCCCGGACGCCTCCGGCGGCGCGCTGATCGACCTCGCTGCCGCTCGCGCCCAGCGTCGCCCGGCCTGACCCGATTCCCCCGAGCCTTGGGAGATGCCCCATGCCTGACCTGTTGACTGCCGCGCTCGCGCACGCCGCGCGCGGCTGGCACGTCTTCCCCCTGCGCCCCGACGACCGACCCGACGACCCGGACCACGCCAAACGGCCCGCGTTTCCCAACCGCTGCACCGCCGAGCACTGCCCCGGCACCGACCCGCGCTGCCGGGCCGCCGGCCGTCACGTCGGATGGGAGGAACGCGCCACCACCGACCCCGAGCGCATCCGGCGGGCGTGGTCGACCCGCCCCTACGGCATCGGCATTGCCTGCGGGCCGTCCGGGCTGGTCGTGGTCGACCTCGACGTACCCAAGCACCCCGACGACACCCCACCGCCACAGTGGGCCGGAGCGTGCGACGGCCTCGACGTGTTCGCCACCCTCGCCAACCGACACGGCGGCATCGACGCCACCTACGCCGTGACCACGGCCAGCGGCGGCAGCCACCTCTACTACCGCCACCCCGCCGGGCCGCGGCTGCGCAACACCACCGGCGACCGAGGCGGGCTGGGCTGGAAGGTCGACACCCGCGCCCACGGCGGCTACGTCGTGGCCGCTGGCAGCACCGCCGCCGGCCACCCGTACGCGGTGGCGTTGGACTGTGACCCGGCGCCGCTGCCCGCGTGGGTGGCCGGGCTACTCGCCCCCGCCCCGCGACCCGTCCACCGTCCGGCCCCGGTGGCGCTGCCGGCCGACCGGCGTGGCGCGTACCTCGCGGCAGCGATCCGCCGGCAAGTCGCCCACCTCACCGCCGCGCCCGAGGGGCAACGCAATCACGCCCTGTTCACCTCGGCCGTGGCGCTCGGGCAGCTCGTCGCCGGAGGTGCGCTCACCGACGCCGACGTGAGCGCCGTGCTGGAACCCGCCGCGCTGTCGCTCGGCCTGCCCGCCGGGGAAGTCGCCCGCACGATCGCATCCGGCCTGCGGACCGGGGCGAACAACCCGCGCACCCTCGCCCGGGTGGGAAGGGCTGCGGCATGAGCACCCGGTTGCAGATCGGCTCCGGCCCCGAAACCATCCGCGTGCTCAAAGCGGCGCTGGTCGACGGGCTGCTACCCGACACCTACGTGTCCGCCGGTTCCCTCGTGCACATGGAAGCCGTCTCCGGTGGCCTGGCCACCGCCGCCGACGAGGACTCCCCGCTGCCGGTGTCGGCCAGCATGGTCAACCCCGCCGGCCTGGCCGGGCTGCTCGCCGAACACGCCTACGTGTACCGGCTCAAGACCCGCAAGAGCGACACCGGCGACCCCGAGGTCTACGAAGACGAAGTGACCCCACCTCGGGACATCCTGGCCTCGGTGCTGGCTGGAAAGACATGGCCCGGGGTGCCGCCGCTGCGCGGGATCATCGGTGCCCCGGTGCTGCGCCGTGACGGCACCCTATTGCAGCAACCCGGCTACGACCCGGCGACCGGCCTCTACCTGGCATCCAAAGTGGCGCTGCCGCCCGTGCCGGACGAGCCAACCCCGGAGCAGGTAGACGAGGCGCGAACGTTCCTACTCGGCCGGTTCCTACGCGACTTCCCGTGGGCATCCGCGGCTGACCGGGCTAACTACGTGGCGCTGCTGGCCACGCCGATCCTGCGGCACTTCACCCGCAGCCTGACGCCGTTCGCGTTGATCGACGCCACCATGCCGTCGTCCGGTAAGACGATCCTCACGGCCGGGCCGGGGATGCTCTACGGCCAGCGCGTCATGACCTGGGCCTACTCCGATGAGGAACTGCGCAAGTCCATCACGGCGGTGCTGGCCGAGCAGGTCGGCGTCGTGATCTGGGACAACCTGGCCGAGGGCACCGTCATCGACTCGGCCGTGCTCGCCCAGCTCGTCACCTCCGGCGTGTGGTCCGACCGGCAGTTGGGTGCGTCGCGCAACGTCGCCACCGTCAACGACCGGCTATGGATGGCCACCGGCAACAACCTCCAGGTCGGCGGGGACATGGCCTCCCGCACCGTGCGGGTGCGCCTCGACCCGGACATGCCCCGCCCCGAGCTACGCGACCAACGCGGGTTCGGCATCCCCCACCTCGACCAGTGGATCACCGACCCGGCCAACCAACTCACCGTCCTATGGCACCTACTCGTGCTGGTGCTCGACTGGACAAGACGGGGAGCACCAAAGGTGTCCGGGTTGTCGATGCGGCAGTTCACCCCCTGGGCGCAAGCCCTCGGCGGGTTCCTCGCCCACCACGGCATCGACGGATTCCTCACCAACGCAGCCGATATCCGTGAGATCGACGAAGACGAAACGCGCTGGCGCGCGTTCCTCACCTGCTGGCACGACCGCCACGGCGGCCGCGCGATGACCGCCGCCGAACTCCGGCAAGACGGCGAACCCATGCACCTCGGCAGCGACGTCAACGACCCGTGGGACGGGCAGTTCATCACCACCCACAACGGCCGCCTACCCAACCCCCTGCAACTCGGCCGACTCCTGACCGGGCAGGCCGGGCGGTGGCGCGGTGAGCACGTCGTCCGCGCCGGCCGCAACGACCGAGGCGATCGGTCCGTGTTCTGGGTCGAACGCCACGAGGGGTGAAACCCGCTGAACCATCTCCGCATCTCCGCAACGCCGCACCGACCGCTCCTACCAGGGGAAACACTCTGCGGAGATCAGAACCAAGGGGACTATCGATCTCCGCATCTCCGCAACCAACTGCGGAGACCGCCGCTCTTTGCGGAGATGACCGCTCACCACCTCCGACCATCTCCGCAAGTATTCGCGCAGCTCACAGCCATGTTTGCGGAGATGCGGAGATGCGGAGATGGTTCAGCCCTTCCCGCAACGAGCGCCGATCACCGCGACCGACCCGCGCAGACCGGCCCGCTGAGAGCCCTTGAGCCGAACCGGCCCATGCCATCACCCCGGCCCGCTCGAAATCTTGGCTCTACGGCAATCTCAGCCGCCCGTTCCAACGGCCGTCATCGATTCGCCTGCTGTACCTAGCAACTGACCCTCGCCCGACGGGAACGCCCACCACCGGCGCTCTCGACTTAGCGGAACCACGGGGAGAAGCCGTGCCCACGCCAGAAATTCGCGTCGTCCTGACCATCGAAGAAGCTGCCCACCGCCTCGGCATCGGCCGTACCACCATGTACGCCCTTATCAAGACCGGCCAGATTCGCACCGTCACCATCGGCCGTCTCCGCCGGGTGCCGACGTTCTGCCTGGACGAATACGTGCGGAACTTGCTCGCCGAGCCGACCCACCTCGATCACGCCGCCTGACGAAAGGAGCCAGCCAATGGGACGCAAGCCAAACGGCGCATCGAGCATCTACAAGGGCGGTGACGGCTACTGGCACGGCCGCGTGACAGTCGGTGTGAAGGACAACGGGAAGCCGGACCGGCGGCATGTCCAGGCGAAGACCGAGGCCGAGGTGATCCGCAAGGTTCGCGCCCTCGAACGGGAGCGGGACAACGGCACTGTCCGGAAGCCGGGGCAGCGCTGGACGGTCGAGAAGTGGCTCACGCACTGGGTCGAGAACATCGCCGGCCCGGTGATTCGTACGAACACCCTCGACGGCTACCGGGTGGCAGTCCGTCGGCACTTGATCCCAGGCGTGGGCGCCCACCGCCTCGACCGCCTGGAGCCAGAGCACCTGGAGAAGCTGTACGCCCGGATGTTGGCCAACGGCAGCGCGGCCGGAACTGCCCACCAGGCGCACCGGACGATCCGCACCGCGCTCGGCGAGGCAGTGCGCCGGGGGCACCTCGCGCGGAATCCCGCTGCGCTGGCTAAGCCGCCCCGCCTCCCGGATACCGAGGTGCAGCCGTACTCCATTCCCGAGGTGCAGGCGATCCTTCGTGCGGCGGCATCGCGGCGGAGCAGCGCCCGGTGGGCGGTAGCGCTCGCCCTCGGGCTGCGCCAAGGTGAAGCGCTCGGCCTGAAATGGCCGGACGTGGATCTCGACAACGGAACGCTGACCGTGCGCCGCGCGCTTCTCCGGCCGAAATGGCGGCACGGGTGCGACGGGCAATGCGAGCAGAAGTTGCCCGGTCAGTGTCCCGACCGGGTGAACGAGCGGCCGGTAGCGGCGGACACCAAATCCCGGGCCGGGCGCCGTTCAATCGGCCTGCCGGATGCCCTGATCGGCCTACTCCGACAGCACCGGAAGGAACAAGACGCCGAACGCGAAACCGCCGCCCAGCTCTGGCGCGATGAGGGCTGGATGTTCGCCTCACCGACCGGCCGGGCGGTCCACCAGGCGACGGACTACGACGAATGGAAACGGCTGCTCAAGCTCGCCGGAGTGCGCGACGGCCGGTTGCACGATGCTCGGCATACTGCCGCCACTGCGCTTCTGGTCCTAGGCGTCTCGGGCCGCGCTGTGATGGGCATCATGGGGTGGTCTAACTCGGCCATGGCGGTCCGATACCAACACATGACGGATCAGGTACGCCGAGATATAGCAGAGCAGCTTGGTGGGCTGTTCTGGGGTAACAGCAGTTGAATGCATGCAGGTTGGGCCGAGAGGGCTCGGCCCAACCTGCATGAACTACAGAGTGCGTCTATTGCGCAGGGCAGAAGACATTCCCTTTCTTGTCACGACCCTTCTTCATCTCTCGCGTCGTCTGGTAGCGTTCTACATCCGAGAACGCATAAATTGGCCCGTTCGCGGTTTTGCCGAGGGGTTTAGGGAAGCCCGGTTGTCGCGAGAGTTGCTGAGCGCGTTGACGTGAAACGTTGAGATATGCGCCGATCTCCGAGAGGGAGACCGCGGGCGGCATTGGTTCGGGTTCAGACTCAAGATGCACCACCACAGATGTGGGCCGAAAGGCCTGTCCGATTCGTTGCCGTATCTCGGCACCTAGAGACCACGCCTCCATTATGGCCTCCTCGGGGTAGCTGCACCTAACACGCCGAGTGAGCAGGACGGCCGGCCTGGAGATTCGCTCAAACTCCACAACGGATAGCTTTAGTGCGTTAGTTGACGCCTCTAGCGCAGCGAGAATGGATGACGTTCGTTCGCACTCTATCTTGATGAGCCAATAGACGGCCGGCGTGGGCGGCGTCCGGTTACTCTTGGTCATTCGGCTACCCAGTGACTTAGGAATCCGTGCAGTATCGGAAACGCCGCGGCTGACATGAGGAGATCCCCGGTGCGGCGCTGGATCACGATGGCGCCCGCTAGGCATATCAAGCCAATGACCAGCCCTCGCACTGTGAGAGATTGCCGTCCTGCTTGTTTGCGCTTGCTCGTCAAGGGTTCCAGTGGGTGATGGGTCGGGGGTATCCTCACGGAGACTCCTTCTGCTGATCGGCGGTTGGGAGTATGGCGGCGCCCGAGGTGCAACTTGGGCGCCGCTGTCATTGGTAGAGCAAGGGTCGGCGTCAGTGGCGCACAGAGTGTGCGATTGATCGTGGGCTGAATGCTGAGTGACAAGAGCAGTGGGACCCATCGCTCTTGTCAATGACAAGCAACGCCCTTGTCGTTGACAAGCCGCGGGTCAGGCTCGGACGTTTGGTAGATCGGCCCGGAGCGAGGCGAAGGGACTTGCTCCGACTCGGCAGCGTCATGGTTGCGGACCAGGTCGAGGCGGCATCCTTGGCTACCCCGAGGTTGAACCAAACGCCTGGACCGGAAGGCGGCGTGTTCCGGCGGTGTGGCCTCCGAGGGCGACTGTCGGTCCGCGCCCAGGGGTCTCCCGGCGGCAGGCTGGGTGGCGACAGGTGTAGCTAATGAGACGAGGACTGAGACGAGGATGGCCGTAGAAACGACTCAGGGCCGGTCCCCGTGGGGCCGGCCCTGTCGTTCGTGCTGCTGAGGCGAGCGGAGGATACGAGATTCGAACTCGTGAGGGTGTAAACCCAACACGCTTTCCAAGCGTGCGCCCTAGGCCTCTAGGCGAATCCTCCGCGAGCCAGGATACAGGCCCGTGTCGGCCGGGCCACCCCACCACCCCCTGAAGATCGACGGGCGGTCGGGTAGGCTGGGCGTCACCTCCCGTGCGGCGGTATCTCGTGAACCTCCCCAGGGCCGGAAGGCAGCAAGGATAAGCGAGCTCTGCCGGGTGCACGGGAGGCCTTTTTGTCTGTGGGCCGGTTGATCCACTCGGCATCCGTGATGTCGCGGTGTCCCGGCCACACGGACACCGCGGTTTCCAGGAAGCCGAGTCGATCAAGCCCGGCGGCCGGGAAGCTGAGTCGATCAAGTCCGAAGGCCCAGGCGCCCCGGGGTGGTGGGTGGTCACCCGCGCCCGACCGGCGCAGAATGGCTCGGTCGAGAGGAGGCGGGACGAGTGACGCTGGCGCTCTACCGCAAGTACCGGCCGCGTACCTTCGCTGAGGTCATCGGTCAGGAGCACGTGACCGAGCCGCTGTCGCAGGCGCTGCGCAGCGGACGGCTCAACCACGCCTACCTCTTCTCCGGCCCACGCGGCTGCGGCAAGACCTCCAGCGCCCGGATCCTGGCCCGCTCGCTCAACTGTGAGCAGGGCCCCACCCCGGAGCCGTGCGGCAAGTGTGAGTCCTGCCGCTCGCTCGCCACCGACGGCGCCGGTTCGATCGACGTGATCGAGATCGACGCGGCCAGCCACGGTGGTGTCGACGACGCCCGCGAGCTGCGCGAGCGCGCCTTCTTCGCGCCGGCCAGCAGCCGCTTCAAGATCTACGTCATCGACGAGGCGCACATGGTCTCGACCCAGGGCTTCAACGCCCTGCTCAAGCTGGTCGAGGAGCCTCCGGAGTACGTCAAGTTCATCTTCGCGACCACCGAACCGGAGAAGGTCCTCGGCACGATCCGCTCGCGGACCCACCACTACCCGTTCCGGCTGATCCCGCCGAAGGTGCTCCGCCCGTACCTGGAGCAACTCACCCAGGCCGAGGGCGTCTCCGTCGAACCGGCGGTCTTCCCGCTGGTGGTCCGCGCCGGTGGCGGCAGCGCCCGCGACAGCCTCTCCGTGCTCGACCAGCTCATCGCCGGGGCCGGTCCGGAGGGTGTCAGCTACGCACGGGCCGCCGCCCTGCTCGGGGTCACCGACGCCGCGTTGATCGACGAGATGTGCGACGCGCTGGCCGCCGGGGACGGCGCCGCCGCGTACGCCACCGTCGACCGGGTGGCCGAGGCCGGGCACGACCCGCGCCGGTTCGCCTCCGACCTGCTGGAACGGCTGCGCGACCTGATCGTGATCCAGCAGGTGCCGGACGCCGCCGCGAAGGGCCTGATCGACGGGCCGGCCGACCAGATCGAGCGGATGGCCGCCCAGGCTTCGCAACTCGGCCCGGCCACGCTCTCCCGCTGCGCCGACATCGTGCACGACGGCCTGGTGGAGATGCGCGGCACCACCGCGCCCCGCCTCCTGCTGGAGCTGATCTGCGCCCGGATGCTGCTGCCCGGCGTGGACGACTCCACCGGCGGCCTGCTCCAGCGCCTGGAGCGGATGGAACGTCGGCTCACCCTGGGCGCCACCGACGCGCCCAACAACCCAGGGGTACGCCCAGAGCCAGCCACCCCGGTCCCGGCTGCCGCCACCCCGGCACCCGCGAACGCCCCGACCTCCGCACCGCCGTGGGCGGTCGATTCGGCGGCGTCCCCGACCCAGAGCGCTGCGGGCGCTCCCGCCCCGGCTGCCTCGGTCACCGGGGCACCCGCCGCGCACGTTCCGACCTCCGGTGCTCCGGCCTCGTACGTCTCGGCGGCCGATTCGCCGATCCCGGCTTCCCCGGGCGCGTCGACCGGGTCGGGCCCGGCTGACCAGGCCGTACCCGTCTCGCCCGCCGGGCCGGCCCCGCGTCGCGTGGTGCCACCGTCGGCGGTGCTGCCCGACCCGGCCACGCCCGCGCCGGCCCGACCGGGCGCGCCGGCCGCCGCGCTGGACGCGGTCGCGGTCCGCCGCGTCTGGCCCGACGTGGTCGGCAAGGTCAACCGGACCAACAAGCGGATCGCCGCCCTGATGCGGGACGCGGTCGTCCGCGAACTCGACTG